>DATFDL010000196.1:0-4724 GCA_035252155.1 Pirellulales bacterium
GTGCGGATGAGATCACGCAGACGGTGGCGAGCGATTGTGATAGCTAGATGGCGGGAGTTGACGTTCGATGTCTGTAGGGAACGCCCTCCGTGGCGTTCCGCGAATAGCGAGTGGACGTCGCGCCGCCCCTCACGGAACGCCACGGAGGGCGTTCCCTACAGATGGCGCCTTTACGTTCCAATCAACCCATGCAACATAGTTACGCCGACCGTGCCGTGCAATTCGAGCCGATCGCCTGCCGCGAATGCCGCGGCACCGGCAAGGTCAAGATTCTCGATCGTGCCCGATTGTTCCTTACCGCCCAGCAAGCGTTCGTCGAACTCAAATGCCCCAAGTGCGACGGCACCGGACGAGCTGGCGTGCGCGTCAAGGGCACAAGGTCACCCGCCGGGGCATCGGCTGGCCATCGGGCGGGTTAATAGATTCGACGCTTACTCGGCCAGCCTCTGCCCCAGCCACCGGTCACCCACTCGTAATCCCTAGCCCCTAGTCCCCAGCCCCTAGTCCCTCTCATGCTCGCGCTCATCACTCCCACTCGCCGCCGCTGGAACTGGCTCGCTCAGCAAGCCGAGGCTGTCGCTCCGCAGTTGCGCGACGACGACCGCTGGATTATCGCCATCGATAACGATCGGCCGGATTCAAAGGCAATCGAACAGATCACGCGGCTGATTGGCGAAGAGCGACTCGTTTGGCTCGATTGTTCTTATCCCCGGCCGACGCCGCCCGTGGCGTGCGTGAACCACCTCCGCAACGCCGCCACGGCGCTGGCGCCGCCGGAAGCCGACATCGTCGAAGTCGACGATCATGATCTGCTGACGCCATATGCCCTGTCAGAAATCCGAGCGGCGCTGGACGCGGGCTACGACTATGTGTTTGGCTGGCAGCATCAGCAGGCGCTGATCGAAGGGCCGAACGGCAAGAGCTATATCGAATGCTGGCCCGACGTGTGCCACTCTTACGAGCCGGGCGGGTTTGAGCGGCTGGAAATCGACGCCATCGGTGTGCGTGGCTTCACGCGCTGGCTCTGGGACCGGCTGGGCGGATGGGACGTGCGCGTCTGGCCCGGCGGCGATCATTTCTTCGCCCTGCGGGCCGAGCGCATCGCCGCGAGAATCGTTTGCCTGGAGCAGTTTCTCTGCACGGTGGTAATCGATTCGCAGGGTCTTTCGGGGCAATACCGCGAGAGCTGTGCAACTGCCTAATCGCGGTGGCTGGGGCAGAGCCTTGGCGATGCCCCGGCTGTCACACGTTCGTGCGACACTCGAGATAAGGACAGCCGGGGCGTCGTTACACTCTGCCCCAGCCACCAGACAACACTGAATTCTACCCATGATTACTTCGTCGTCAGATATCCAAATCTACCTCGGCCTGGCGAGCATGACCGCGCTGGCCACGCAGGTGCAGGCCCTGGCCGAAGAGCACGTGAAGGACTTCTTGGGGTGGCAAGAGGTCGAGCAGCAAACGTGGGTGGAATACTATCCGCGCGAGCAAGGCGCCACCAACACCAACGACCCGCATTACATCGTGGCCAGCAATCACCAGCGGGCCGTGCCCGGGTTTTACTTCGCTCCCAACATCATTCAATTGCAGCAACTGCCGGTGCGGTCGATCACCGAGGTGCGCGAAGACGCCACCGGCTATTTTGGCCAGGTCGCCGGCTCGTTCGGCTCGAACACGGTCTTGCAGCAGGGCAGCGATTACTTCTTGAAGACCGAGCAGGGCGGCATCGCCTGGAGCGGGCAGTTGGTCCGCCGGGCGTTCTGGTTCCCCGCCACGATGGGTTCGGTGATGGTCACCTACGTCGCGGGCTTCACGGTGGCTGAGCTTTCGGGCCGCTGGCAGGTGTTCAAGACCGCGGTGCTCGAAACGGCGGGCGATCTTTACCTGCGGGCAAAGGCATTCTCGATGGGCCACAAGCCCGACATCGCCAGCGAAGCCGACGGCGGCGGCGTATCGGCCAGTTACGTCTACAACCGCCTGGCCGGTGTGCCTGTGCCCGACGCCGTGGCCGACATGTTGCAGCCGTATGTGAACTATGGGGAGATGGCGCTGTGAACGAGGGGCCAGAGGTCGGAGGTCAGGGTTCGCCGTCGAGCGATTAGCGTCGGACCGACATCAGGCTGGTGGCCAGTGAGGTCTGTAGGGAACGCCCTCCGTGGCGTACCGTGAGGGCGGCGCGACATCGAATCGCAGTCGTAGGGTGGGCCGAGTGAAACGAGTCCCACCAACGGCGGCGAAACGGCGGTGAGAAACGATGTGGCGAACGGTGGGGCTCGCAAGCTCGGTCCCACTCTACGTCCTCATGCTGAGCCAGCGAACTAGGCAAGCCACACCGCCGCCAGCCAGCATCATTGACCAAAGAATGCAATAGTCGATCCGGCCGCCATCGACCATTTCAACGCTTAGAAACTTGATGACCGAGATTACAGTCAGCCAAGTAGAAAGGGCTCCGACACCAAAGGCGCGGGCGGCGGCGCGTCCATAAACGATTTGGGCCACGAAGGCGGACGGTTGAAGCATCGTAACCACGAAGCCGCCAATGCCGGCAATTATTTCCGGCAACGCCACCGCCTCTGCCGCGAGCACGGCTACCACCGCGGTCACGACAAAAATCGTTCGCAAGGAGAATTGCACCTTCGCGGCCATGCAGCGAGTGTAGCGACCATCGAACTGAATCGCAAAGAATTTCCATTAAGCCGCGGGCAGATCAAAGCCCTGGCCTCCGACCTCTGACCTCCGACCCCTTTCCGTCATGCCCCTCGGCGCCATGATGACCAGCACGCTCCTGATCGGCGTCAAGAGCGTCACGCAACAACCCACCGGCGAATGGACGCCGAGCTTCAATTATTCCGGCGCCACGCCCATCGCCTGCCGGCTGTACGATCGCGCCGCGCGATCGAGCGTGAATCGCTACGGCCAGACGCTCGAAATCGACGCGGTCGCCCTCGTATCGGCCAGCGTTTCGCTCGATCCCTTGGTGCTGGGCACTGTCGACGGCGAGCGGCAGCAAGTGCAGGTTGATGGCGTGGCCTACGAGGTGCTTTGCGTCCGCGACCTGGGCCATTTGGGACGGGTGAAGGAAATTGAGCTGAAGCGATGGGTGTGACGGGGCAGCACAGCGCGGAGCCTCGTAGCCCGACGCGTAAGCGAGGGAAAACCTTGATCCACTATCCTCGCGTTACGCGCTTTGATGTTGCGCGTCCGACCCCATCGAGCTTGCCTCGATGGTGAAGCAGATGGTGTGCTAGCCGAAAAAGCGGCGTTTTCTGCGACCCCGTCCAGCTTGTCTGGATGGTGAAGGAGATTTGGCGACAATTGCCGGCCAGGGGAACCTGATTCACCATCCAGACAAGCTGGATGGGGTCTTTTATCGGTTCTTAAGGCAGTTGCTAGCTCACCATCTTGTTCACCAATCCGCGCAAGGCGGATGGGGTCCAAATAGCGCAAGTCAAAACTTACGCGTCGGGCTTTCAAGTCTGTTGAATAGTCCGAACTACGATAAAACCGCGCAAATGAATGGGGGCATAATCGATGAGCGACCTGATTGCCTTTATGCCCAATCCCGCGGGCATTCGGAAGCACATGGCCGAGCTACAGGCGGCGGGCCGGCAAGCGATCGACAACGCCTGGCAAGCGCTACGCGACGGCGGCCTCGAATACCAGCGGCGCGTGTCGGCAGCAGTCCCCGTGCGAAGCGGATTGTTGCAGAAATCGTTGCGGCTTACGGAAGAGCGAAGCGATGCGCTATTGAGCGTGACGCTAATCTGCGATGCCCGCAGCCGCGATGGCCGGCCGTATCCGGCGTATCTGGAATTCGGCACGGCCCGGATCGCTGGCGGCAAGGTGAAGACCTGGCAGTCGTATGAGGAGCCAATTGTCAGTTGGCCGGCCAAGCAACAGGCGCTGGCCGATTTGCAGAGGCCGCTGGACAGAGCGGCTGGGCTTGAGGGACGGCAGATGCCGGCGAATCGCGCGGCGCAGTTGCCGTTCATGCGGCCGATCGGCTGGCAGCTTGCGCCGGCCATCGGCGAGGCGGTGCTCAACTCAGTAAGGCAGGCGTTCGACACTCAGTAGCTCCGACACTCCGTGGCGGAGACGCGGTCGCCAAAGGCGACCGAATCCCCGTCACGGAGTGCCGGGGCTACTTTGGAGGACTCTATGAACCCAGACTACGGCGGAATCATTGCAGCGGTGGCGGGCGTGCTGAAAGCCGATGCCACGCTCACCGGCGCCAGCGGCTTGCTGGCCAACTATGGTCCCAGCGGTTCGACGCCTAGCCGGGCAAACTCGGTGTTCTATCCCGAGCCGCCGGCAGATCGCGTCTTTCCGTGCGTCACGTTGTGGGATCTCGCCGCCAGCGCTGGGTTGCCGCGGCAGCACGATACGCCGATGGCCTTAGTGCGCATGTCGCTGCAAATCAGCGTCTGGGGAACGAGCCAAACGTTGCGGCCCATCTGCACCGAGATCGACACGCTGCTCGAAACGGCCTACCGCGGCGGCGCGATGGATACCGGCCAATGGCAATTCAACGACATCGACACCAACGGCCCCTGGCACACGATCGCCGTGCCGCGCGAGATGACCGGCGGCAGCGTGCCGATCGAGCAACGCGCCAAGACGTTTGTCATCGTGGCGGCGAATAAGACGGTGTGAGCGAATGCTGTTACCAGACGCGGAGACGCGGAGAGGGGGAGACGCGGAGAAGTCGATTTTGAAATCTTCTC
>DATFDL010000197.1:0-9391 GCA_035252155.1 Pirellulales bacterium
GTCTGGAACTCTTGCGATGCGGAACAAAGCGCAACATCAAAAAGCGCAAACGAGGCGAGTTCAATGAGGGTCCTCGCTTGCGCTTTTGATGTTGCGCTTTTTCGGACCCCATCCGCCTTGTGCGGATCGGTGAACGAGATGGTGAGCTAAAAACTGCCGCACAACAAGGAAAAAGCCCCCATCCAGCTTGTCTGGATGGGAAGAGAAAACGGTACGCAGCTCGAATCGGGCAAGGGCGTGCAGAACATCGATCAAGTTTCGCGCAACGTTGCCAGAGACGATGCTTTTCGTGGCCGACCGCAAACGGCGGGTCGGGGCAAGGGATCAGGGAAGACTAGGGGACGATGGCGCGATAAGGCGAGGCGGCGACGGGCCGGTGGCGCGCTGAATCCTGAGTCTCGACCAACGTCTCCGCGCTCGGCTTACCAGCGATGCGCGTCTCACGGCAGCACGGGCTGGTAGCCGCGTAGAAATTCAATCGCTGCGCTTTTATCCTTGAACTGGCCGTGCACCACGTCGCCATTGTTGTAACGCACGTCGATCTCATACCGCTCCACGGGCTTGGCGCTTCCATTGTCGTCGTAGCCCTCGATGAAATGGATGGCATCGTCGATCGTGGTGACTTCACGCGCCTCGCCGTGCAAGGCGAGGATGACGATCCGTTCGATTTGTCGGGCCACGGTTTTTGCGAGCGTATCAAGAAATTGATCAAACTGTGAGCGGTGCTCGTCGATCAGCGCGGCGGCGAGCTCGGCTTTTCGGCGAGCGCTGAGCCTGGAATATGCCTTGATTTTACGGTCGAATTGCGCATCGAGTGTCGTCTCATCGTAGCTCGCGTTGACGCCAAACCGACGGAAGACGGCGACGATCGAGTCGTACGGGAAATAAATCACCGTGAAGCCAAGCGACCGCAATTGTGCCAGCGCCCCGCTGGTAAAGACCCCAGCGAGAATCGCCCCCTTAAAAGGCCCCACGTTCCGGTACGTCTCAGCCAGCGGTTCCAAGGCTCCCTGAATTTCTTGGGCCTTATTGCGGGAGTGCTTCGTGTAACGACGCCATGCGGTTTCGATAAAAGCCGCGGGCATGCCGATCTTGTCGTCGCTCCCGCCGCGCTCGAGCACGAAATCCAGGTCATGGGCGTTGCCGTTCAGGTCCACCCAAGAGCACTTCTTCCCGCTCCGGCATGGGCGCCTTCCTTTCGCATCGAGATAAAGCCCGTGGCTGCGGGCGAAATCGGCCAAGAGCGGACGTATGCCCGCTTCGAGCACGTCGCCGATGATTTGACCGAACCGGTGGCCGGGCGATTGCGCCATCCTTAGCCCTCAATCCAGAGCCGGCCTTCCTGAAGCGGAACGCGGTGCTTGCGGTTCTTCCACTTCACATTGCGGTCTCGGGTTCGCTCAAAGCGGTAGGCGCCAAAGCCGGCGGACTGGGCCAGCGCCGCCAGCCAAGGAATGACCGGCACATAAACCCCGTACGGCGCGGAATCGCCGACCACGAAGCATACCTTGGCCCCAGGCGCACAAACCCGGCTCAGCGACTGCCACACGAGCGCCAGATCGCGGAAGTAGCAAGCGATCATCAGGTGGTACGTTTTCTTGCCTCCTTTGGTTTTGCGCACCTCGGCCAGCTCGCGGCAAATCGGCTCGAGCGCCGAGCGAATCGGGGCGAGCTCGGCAGAAGCGAGCACTTCGTCGAGATCCACATCCTTTTCGGGCACGTGCTGCGAACACGACCTCAGCAGATGACGCCTCACTTTTTCTTGCAAATCGCCCCAGCCCGTGACTTCGCGCATGAACGACATCTCCAGCCGCGTCGCGTCGGCATAGTCATAGTTATTGGGATAAGGCGGTGACGTGAGAACGAGCGTGGCCCAACCGTCCGGCGCCCCTTCACAGGTCCGCGCGTCGGCCTGAAGAAAATTCGCTCGCGGGCCGCTGAGCGAGTGGCCACAGAGCATGTCGCTGTAAAAAGTGCGGACACATTGATCGAAGGCCCCATAGGCATCCTGGGGCGAACGCTTCTGCTTGCGAGGCAGCACGTACTGCCACTGGGCCGTGCCGACTTTCGACGTGCGCCGCAAGATCGACACGAGCGTCAGCCACGCCAGCTCGGAGGCGGGCGACTCGTCTCGCACCTCCTCATACGCCCGCCGTAGACAATCGAGGTCACTCAGGGTCGCGTCGTCGTAGCATTTATAGATCAACGGCGCATAGCCCGACGTGTCTGGGGAAAGGCCTTTTGCGGTCTCGCGTAATTCCGCGGCCTTTGCCCGGTATGCCTCGGGCGACGAACGCCATTGCAACTTCGCGCGAGCAATACGCGCGACGAAGGGATGAGCGTCAATGCCCCAGCTTTCGACCCGCTCGGTCTCGGCCGCCAGCAGCGTCGTGGCAGAGCCGGCAAAGGGGTCGAACACGCGCAAGGGACCGGCGCGCTTGAACTCGCGGACAACCGCTTCCGCCCATTCCGCCGAAAAACCCGCGCTATATCGAAACCAACGATGGACGGGCAAGTCCATGTTGTTGACGAAGGTCGTGGCCGATGCCTCCGCGATCGCCTGGACCGGCTCGTCAAAAAGTAGCGATTGCCTTTGTCTCATCGTCAGCCGTCCAGTGCCGCGCGTGGCGCTCGTCGATCGAGTGCAATCCGCTCGCGGACAGCCATCATACCGGCGCACCGCGATTTGCGGAATTGCCCGGCCCGCGCCGCAACGATTGAACGGTTGCCGCCGCCCGCTATACTGAATATTCTATCCTCCTCCGCATTCCGCACCCCGCCGCATCACGCCTCGCCCCATGTCTGTCGCCACCGCTTCGGCCAACAATGTTGTTCACCTGCACCCCGACGATAATGTCTGCATCGCGATCCGCAATTTGACGGAAAACTCTGAAGTGACGGCGGGCGGATGGACGGTGCAGTTGACGGGCGCGGTGCGGATGGGCCATAAGATCGCGCTCGCGCCCGTCGCCAAGGGCGGCCGAGTGTTTCGCTATGGCCAGACCATCGGCTTCGCAACCGAAGCGATCGAGCCGGGCGATTGGGTGCATACCCACAATCTCGAAGCCGGGGCCTTTTCACGCGAATATCAGTTTGCCACCGACGTGCCGCCCAACCCGACGCCCGTCGAGGGACGCACGTTTCAGGGCTATCGCCGGGCCGATGGCAAGGCGGGCACCCGCAACTACCTGGCCATCATCTCGAACGTCAATTGCTCGGCCTCGGTCAGCCGCTACGTCGCCCAGCGGTTCGATCTCGAGCTGCTCAAGCAGTTTCCCAACGTCGACGGCATCTTGCCGCTGACGCACAAGGCCGGCTGCGGCTTGCAGTTCGGCGGAGACGACCATCAGCAGCTTAACCGCGTGCTGGCCGGCTTTGCCAAGCACCCCAATGTCGGCGGCTATCTGCTGATCGGATTGGGGTGCGAGACCGCCGCCATGCCCTACCTGGTCGACAACTCGGGGCTGGTGCAGATCAACGGCACCGGCCGCAAGCTGCCGCCGATCCTCAGCATGCAAGAGTGCGGCGGCACCACCAAGACCATCGAGGCGGCGCACCGGCAGATCATGGGCATGCTGCCCGCCATCAACGACGTGCGCCGCGTGCCGATACCCGCCAGCGAGATTGTGCTGGGCCTCAACTGCGGCGGGTCGGACGGCAATTCGGGCATCACGGCCAACCCGGCCCTGGGCGTGGCCAGCGACCTGCTGGTGGCGGCCGGCGGCACGACCGTGCTGGCCGAAACGTCGGAAGTGTACGGGGCCGAGCACCTGCTGATGCGCCGGGCCCGCACGCCCGAAATCGGCCGCAAGCTGGCCGAACGCATTCGCTGGTGGGAAGGCTACGCGGCCATGTTCGGCGTCGAGCTGAACAACAACCCGTCGCCGGGCAACAAAGACGGCGGCCTGACAACGATCTACGAAAAATCGCTCGGGGCCGTGGCCAAGGCCGGCTCGACGGCGTTGGCCGGCGTCTATCTGTACGCAGAGCCGATCGCGGCCAAGGGGTTTGTGTTCATGGATTCGCCGGGGTTTGACCCGGTGAGCGTCACGGGCCTGGTAGCCAGCGGAGCGAACGTGGTCTGCTTCACCACCGGCCGGGGAAGCTGCTTTGGCTGTAAGCCGACGCCCTCGATCAAGATCGCCACCAACACGCCGATGTACCAGCGGATGATCGACGACATGGACATCAACGCCGGCGTGATTCTGGAAGGCGCGAGCGTGGAAGAAGTCGGCCGGCAGATTTTCGAGCGCGTGCTGGCGGTGGCCAGCGGCGAGAAGACCAAAAGCGAATGGCAAGGCGTGGGCGAGGAAGAGTTCGCCCCCTGGAGCATCGGTCCCACGCTCTAGCTTTTTCTCTGCTTCTTATTTTTTTGCCTTCAATTGAGCGGCGGCGACGGCTCAAATGCGAGCGGCCTCGAAGCCGAACTCGCCGGGCGGGGCGCGCACAAAATCGGCGGACGAGACCCGCCATTCCCAGTTGCCAGTCGCCAGGTTGTAGCTCCTGACGAGCGCCAGGCGGAGGAAGAAGCTGACCCGCCGGCCCTCGTGTTCGACGGTGACGGCGTAAATGTCTAAGACATTTTGTCCGCCCATCGTCGAGACCACGCCGATGTTCTCGTAATGCCGCACATGGCAATGCTTGCCCAGCGTCAGCAGCAAGCGGATGGCGTCGTTCTTCGCGTACGATTTGAGCCGGTCGGGATCGGCGGTGTATTTGCCCACCAGTCCCGCGTCGTCGAGCGACCAACGGCCTTCGGGCGACACGGTCAATTGGTGCGCCGCCCAGGGCCGATCTTCACGCAGCGCGGTGAACCATTCGCGAGCGGCCCGGATGGCGTCGGCACGCATCTGATAGCGGAAGGAAAAATACTGAATGGGGCTCGAGATGCCGCAAATCAAGGCAGCCGCCAGGCCGATCAAAGCGGCCCGCCGACCCACCAGTGTCGTGCTCTCCGACGCCAATCGCCGCAACGCCAATCCGCACACGACCACCGCCACCACCGGCATCGCCCAGAGCGTGGGATGAACAAACGCCAAGACCGACGCCAGGCCCAGTAACAATCCGCCCACGGCCAAGCCGCTCACCGCCCGATATTCGGGCAGCACCATTCCCTCTTCGGTATTTCGTTCTTGGACTGGCTGAAGCTCGGACATCGAACGCGGAACAGCGGAAATGAACGGTCGCGGTCGATACGCCGCAAAATTCAAAACTACTGGCCGTGCTGGGCGTTGTCAACCAAGGTGTTGTCAACCAAGGCGCCGAGCGACGGCTCGACGACCAGCGGCCGGCGGACCCGAGCGGCCGACCACGCGACCGACGATTCGACATACGGGTTGACGATGACTTTCGGCATGGGAATGGCCGTCGTCCGATCGGCCGGCGGAGTCGACCGCGGGGCCGACTTGGTCGCGCTCTTCTGGGGTACATGGGGATTGCGCAGTACCTTGGGCTGCACCCATTCGACTTCCGGCGTCAAATAGCCGGGCGGGTAAGCGAAGGGGCTATAGCCATACGTCCGCGGCACCGGCTGGCTGTAATAGACCGGAGGGTAGAGCGAGTAGTAGGGAATCGGGCCCACATCATACTGGTTGTTGTAAGGGCCGCCGCCAAAGAACCCGTAACCCAGCCCGAACCCGCCGTTCATGCCCATCTGCGCGTGGGCGTCCGAGCCGAGGCACGTGCACAACACCGCCGAACCGATCATCAACCCAAGCTTGCCGAAGGCCTTCATCGGAGTCACCCTTGTTGTTACATCTGCGAAGCGAAACGACTCTCCTTTCCACGATAATTGGCCGCGTTCGGACGACAATCAGAAATCGCGACTCGTAGAACGGAATTCATTCCGTTTCGTGCAACGGAATTCATTCCGTTTGCCGCATCGCCGAGCAATTCCGTTGTTTTCCGATGGGAACGGAATGAATTCCGTTCTACAAGCCGGGTCCGGTGGTGACGATTATTCGGCTGACTTCGCTTGAGACTCCACGGGCGATCCCTCGGCGGGAGGTTCCCCTTCGGCCTCCTCGGCCGACTTCGCTTCATCGAGCCCGTAGGGAAGCTTGTAAGGCCGGTCGGAGCCGGGCACCTGCGAGGGGTCGTAGACCAGTTGCCCCAGGTCTTCCATCGCCGGGGGCGACGGCGAGCAACCGACTGCCGTCACCAACAGGAATGCCGCCGCCCCGCCGCAACGTACCGCCCGCCGGGTCGGCCCCGTGACTTTCCTTCGCTGACTTTCGATGCGCTTCATGGTGCACACTCTTCAAACTTCCAACTTCAAACTTCCAACTCCTCATTCTGAATCGCCAACCGCCACTTTGCAAATGCTTCTCCCCCCGGAGGCCTGATACAATCGAGCGGATGGACGCCGCAGAATTAACCGCCGCCCTGAAGCGGGAAGCGCGCCGGCTGGGCTTCGACCTGGCGGGTGCCTGCCCGGCCGTGACGCCGCCCGGCGTAGAACGGTTCGAGGCCTGGCTTGCGGCGGGCTATGCCGGCGAGATGGCGTATCTTGGCCATCGAGCAGACGCCTATCGCCATCCGCGCTCGGTGCTCGATGGCGCGCGTAGTCTGCTCTTGCTGGCCATGAATTACCGCACTCGACAGCCGGCCGAAGCCCGTGCCGGGCAAGGCCGCATCTCGCGCTATGCCTGGGGAGACGATTACCATGACGTCATTCACGACCGGCTCAAGCGGCTGGTGGCTTTCTTCGAGGCCCAAGCGCCTGGCGGAAGGGCGCGGGGCATCGTCGATACGGCGCCGCTCTTGGAACGCGAGTTCGCTCAGCTCGCCGGGCTGGGCTGGGTCGGCAAGAACACCCTGCTGCTCAACCAGCGGCTGGGCAGTTGGTTTTTTTTGGCGGCCCTGGTGACCGACGCGGAGTTGGCTTACGACGCTCCGCACGCGGCCGACCACTGCGGCAGTTGCCGGGCGTGTCTCGACGCCTGCCCCACTGGGGCTTTCGCCGCGCCCTATGTGCTCGACAGCCGCCGCTGCATTAGTTACTTGACGATCGAGCTGCGGGGGGCGATTCCGACCGAGTTACGCGCGGGCCTGGGCGATTGGGTTTTCGGTTGCGATGTCTGTCAGGACGTTTGCCCGTGGAACCACAAACCGCCGGTGACAGACGAGCCGGCGTTCCAACCCAGCGGCGACGGCAATCCACTCGACCTGGCGCGGCTGTTCGAGCTCGACGACGCCCAGTTCCGCGCGCGTTTTCGGCACACGCCGCTGTGGCGGGCCAAACGCCGCGGGCTGTTGCGCAACGCCGCGGTGGTGCTCGGCAACCAGCGCCATCCCGATGGCCTGCACGCCTTGACGCGCGGACTGCACGACGACGAGCCGCTCGTCCGGGCAGCGTGCGCCTGGGCCTTGGGGCAATATGGCGATGGGCCGGCCCGCGCAGCGCTGCTGGCACGAGCGCCGCGAGAAACTGAAGACGACGTTCGCGAAGAAATCGCAGCCGCGCTGAAGGAAGGCAAAAAAATGGAGGGCCAAAAAATGGGGAGCTGACGTGGAAATAGCGCCGGCGAATTGCTTGACGGCCTGGCGAAACCCTCCTTAAACTAGCACGCGGGAATCGACCTTCACATCCAAAGGCGCCTTGTTGCCGGCGTCGTGGTACGAATTGCCACGGCGGTCGGCGACATGATCGGTCGATCTTGGCAGTTGAGAATCAAGCGGCCCTTTGCGCGAAGGGAGGTCCGATGTCGATCGAGCATCAGGCAGAGGTGAAGACGCTCGCCGAGCGCTTCGGAAGCGGCGATGAAGATTGCTTGGATGAAATTGTCCGCGGCGTCTGCCCGGCCATTTGCCGAGTGCTGGCTGCGCGGCCCCAATTTCGCGATGTAGCCCCAGACGAGCTGGCGCATGTTGTCTCAAACTCATTACTGGACGCTTGGCTCGTCCACGGCAAGTTCAACCCCGCGCGAGGAACGCTCTTCGGCTGGCTGCTCGCATATGGCAATCATTCCGCCGCAAACTTCGCCCGGCTGCCGGAGATTCGTTCCCGCCGTCTACGGGTGGCGATCGATCCAGATAGTCTAGGCAAATCCGAGGGCGCTTCGCCAAGCGGAGACGGCGACAGTGACTGCCTCTCGACGTGCCGCACCCGCCTCATTGAAATGATGCGGATTGCCTTGGCAAGCTTGCCCGAACGGCTGCGATTCGTGATCGAATCCGATATGAATTCTCCGGGTGGCCTGGCCCCGACGGCGGCGCTGGCGGCCGAATTGGGACTGACACCGGCGACGATCCGCGACTACCGGAGGCGTGCTCGACCGCGGCTGAAGGCCAAACTCGTGGAGCTCGGGGTCGAAAAACTGCTTGGCGCACCACGCGCCAGACCATTATCTATTCGGGAGATAGAGCTCGGACAAAACGGAAAACGGAAAACGGAAAACCATCGTAGCCTTTGGATGATAGCGGTGACTAGGCGCGCCCAGGAGACGGTGGGCTGGCGGGTCGCTCATCGTTGTCGTGCGCGCGTCGCATCGCCGGGCCGATACTTGACAGGAAAGCTTTGTATCCCATGAGTATGTTCTCTCGAAAATGGTTGCTGGCCATCGCGCTCGCGGCCTGGTGCTGTGCAGCAGCCGCAGTGCTGCGCGCCGACGACGGTACAAGCGACGCCGATGCAAAGGGTCGAGCAACCATTGATCTGGAAGAAATCACTCGCCGACTGACACAATGGCGGGCCTCATTCCACAACCTCCGCCTTGTCTGGGAGCTGCGAAGCCTGCCGAAGACGAAAGAGGCGGTCGTCGAATGGCCCCCGCCGCCCGATCCCACTACGAGTTCGTTGTTTTCGCGCAGGGAATGGATTTGGGGTGCGGAGGGATTAGAACTCCTCGAGGAGCGTTCGTTTTTTTATCCGGACGGAGGCAGTGAAATGCATTCGATCGAAGCTTTCAACGTCCCCAAGGATCTCGTCTTTCTCGCAAACTTCCAGCAGCCGCCGCGGGGAGCAGAAAAGCTGGTCAAGCTAGTTCTCGATGGGTCGACAGATGGCAAGCCGCCGTCGGAAAAAATGCGTACTCCGCTTCAATCGCTTTATTGGCCGGACCGCGCGGCTTGGTTGCCCGAGATCCTCGCTCACGGAGACTGGAAGGTCGACAAAATCGAAGACGTCGGTGGCGACCCGTGCGCGAGACTTGCCGCCGAGCAACCATATTCGGTCCAGGGCGTGGGACTCGGTGATTTATGGCTTGATTTGAACCATGATTGTCTGGTTCGGCGTCACCGGCGGCGAGGAACGGGCACTGTCTTGGGCGACGATTTCATTGTCGACGAGTATCAACAACTAGAGGGGGGCGTGTGGTTCCCGAAGCGGGGTCGAATGCAATTCGCCGGCAGTCCTTACGACAACGAATTGTTCGTGGTGACTGACGCGGCG
>DATFDL010000198.1:0-9151 GCA_035252155.1 Pirellulales bacterium
CGCGGATTTCGATCTCGGCCGTCTCGGTGATTTCGGGCGAAACGTCGATGGCGGCAAAGCTGGTTTGGCGTTTGCCTTCGGCGTTGAACGGGCTGATCCGCACCAAGCGGTGCATGCCCGTCTCGCCCTTCAAATAGCCGTAGGCCATCGGTCCGCGCACGGCAATCGTGGCGTTCGAGATGCCGGCCTCGTCGTTGTCCTGCCGGTCGAGCACCTCGGTGTCGTAGCCCTGCTTTTGCGCCCATTGCAAATACATTCGCAGCAGCATCTCGGCCCAGTCGTTGGCATCAACGCCGCCGTCTCGAGCGTTGATCGAAAGCAGCGCGTTGTTGGCGTCGTGCGGACCGTCGAGCAGGGCCTTCAGCTCCAAGTCGTCGAGCCGGCCTTCGAGTCGCGCCAGCTCGGCCGGCACTTCGGCGGCCATCTGCGGATCTTCGTCCGCCATTTCGAGCATCACGTTCAGATCGTCGGCCGCGCTGACCATCTCGGCGATCGGCTTGACCAGTGCGTTCAGCGATTTCAGTTCGGCGATCGTCGCCTTGGCATCTTCTTGGTTGTCCCAAAAATCGGGCTGGCCCATGCGGGCCTCGATCTGGGCCACCTTGTTGCGCTTGCCCTCGAAGTCAAAGAGAGTCCCTCAGTTGGGTAAGCCGCTGATGAATGGCCGCTGCCCGATCGGTCAGCTCGCGTTCCATGAAAGGTTTCTCCTTGGAAATGTAATCGTGTCGGATGAAGTTTTCGAACATTCCACGCAATTACGGCGTCTGAAGCAATTGCCGCCAAGTTAAAACCTTGGGTGCTTGAACTGCGATTCGTTTCAGGCGAGGCAGGTCCGTAATGGCCTGAGGTTGTCCAATCGCGGAAGCATCAGCAGGCCCGAGTCGATCCTCACCAAGCCGGATGATTAACTCTCGCGTAGCCCGCTCCTCGCCTTGCTCCAAAATTGCCAGGAAGGTATCAGATTCTTCGATCATCGGAATACCTCAAAAGATGTTGAGTGCAAGATCGCGCCGCACACGCAAACCGGCGAGTAACAACGCTTTCGTCAATAACTTTCCGGCACGCTCGGGCGACGATTCTTTGCTGAGCCGATCCACCATGCGCCGAGCCACTGAGGCGATGCCCTCCTCCAAGGATACACCTCCTGGCAAGCGCCCAAGCACGGCAAGAGGCGTCAGGCCTACCTCGCCGTTCGACAGGCGTTCTGCGTCGATATCCCAAATGCGCACGACGCGGTAGACAAATTCCATTTTACCGTCCTCCGACCGCGGAGTATAGCGGACCTGGCCGGTCAGATTCTCGTGTGCCGCTTCCGGTCTGAGGAGGAGGACAATCGTATGCACGGGCACATGGTAATGTGCGTACAATAGAGCGTTGTAGGCCAAGATGTCTGCGTGCTTCCAGGCGGACGCACTCGACTGGAATTCCAAGTGGACGACTTCAACCGGCGGCTCGCCCAATGCCACGACCAGATCGGCCGACCGTGTAACTGCCGAAAGGTCGACATTCAGCAATGCGACAGGTAGCGTAGGCGGCCGATCGAATTCCGTCAAAAACCCTTCGGGACAATCACGCCCCATGTCTTTCAGGGTGGCGTCAAAGGTCAGGGCCATAGCGCCTCGATCAGCCGATCAAGATCGTCGTCATTGTTGTAGGCGTGCGGGCTAACACGCAGACGGCCCTCACGGCAGCTCAAAACCACCTGACGCTCGCGGCAGCGCCGCCGGACTTCGGCCGGGTTGTCGTCGGGCAACTCAAACGACACGATGCCGCTGGCGCGACCCGGTTCGCGGCAACTCGACACCACCGCGCCCGCGGCCAACAGCCGCTCGCAGAGCGCGTCGGTCAGCGACAACACGCGGTTCGCAATCTCGCTCACCGGAAACTCCGCCAGCAATTCCAAGCTCGCGCCCAGCGCCAGCAGGCCGGGCATGTTGTACGTGCCCCCTTCATATCGCCGGGCTGCCGGCTTAAGCGTTAGTTCGATGTGGCTGTAATCATGAGACTGCACAACGCTATTCCAACCGATGCCCAGTGGCCGCAGCCGGTCGAGATGCTCTTTTCGCACATAGAACAGCCCTGCTCCTTCCGGTCCCAGCAGCCACTTGTGCCCGTCGGCCGAAAGGAAGTCGATCGGGGTCTGCCGCAGGTCAAGCGGAAAGACGCCCAGGCCCTGAATGGCGTCGAGAAACACCATCGCCCCCCGGTGGTGGGCCATCTCGACCAATGCGTCGACATCGAGCCGCCAGCCGCTGGCATAACCTACCCAGCTCGCCGTGACGATCCGCGTGCGGTCGTCGCAGGCCCGGGCGAGGTCGCCGATTTCGACCCGGCCGTCGGTCACCGGCACGCGCCGCATCTCGACGCCCCGCGACTCCAGATTCATCCAAGGATAGAGATTCGAGGGAAACTCGTTGGCCGGCGCGACGACGTTGTCGCCGGCTTGCCACCCAAAGCCTTCGGCCACAAGGTTGATGCCCTCGGTGGTGCTGTGGATCAGCGCGATCTCGCCGGGATCGGCGTGCAGCAACTCAGCCCCGCGGCGGCGAACGTTCTCAAGCTGCGCGGCCCACTGCGGCCAATCGACCACACCGTTGGCGGCGACATCGTCGGCCCAATTGGCCAGCGCGGCTCGCGCGGGCAGCGACAATGGCGCCACCGCCGCGTGATCGAAATAGGCCCATTTGCCCGCCGACGGCATCAACCGGCGCAGCTCGTCCCAGCGGTCGTCGGTGCTCGCGGCGTTCATGGGGTCTCGTGGCATTGTCGTGGAACCGAGTTTATTCCGTTTAATCTGCGGTGGCCGGGGCAGAAGCTGGCCGGTTTAGCATGCAATTGTGTAACGCGCGTTGGCCAGCGATGCCCCGGTCGGGACCCCGCCGGGGCATCGCCGCGAACCTGGCTGAGGGTAATACCGCCCCTATCGCGCGGCTCTGCCCCAGCCACCGCGCATTATGTGGAACGGAATGAATTCCGTTCTACGATCTTCGCATACATCTCCGGGCGGCGGTCGGCGAAGCGGTCGATCTCATGCTTGCCGGGCACGCGAATCACCCGCTTGCGCCGGGCCAGTTCCAGATCGACCTCGGCGTACAGAATCGCCTCGTCCTCGTGCGGGGCCTCGGCCAACACGCAGCCGCTGGGTCCGCAGATTTTGCTCTTGCCGATGAAGCGAAAACCTCGCTCCGTGCCCACCCGGTTAACGGCCGCGTAATAGACGTGGTTTTCCATGGCACGCGTGTTAATCACAAAGTCGGCGGTACACTCGGCGCCGGGTGGCCAATTGGTGGGCAGGGCGATCACATCGGCGCCCTCCAGGGCCATCACCCGTGCGGCCTCGGGAAACGACCCGTCGTAGCAGATATTCATGCCCAGTCGCAGGTCTCCCGCGCGACTGACCACGAATGGCCGATCGCCGGGCGTGGTGAAGCGGTCGACGCCCAGAAACGGCAAATGAATTTTGCGGTAGCTCGCCACGACGCCGCTGGGCCCGAGCAACACCGCGGCGTTGAACACCCGTTGGCCGTCGGCTTCGAGCAGGCCATAGACGGCGAAGGCGTCCAACTCACCACAAAGCTGCGATAGCCGCTGGGTGCTGGGTCCGGGAATCGGCTCGGCAAACGGCTTGGCTTCGGCCAGACTGTCGAAGCAGTAGCCAGTCAGGGCGCACTCAGGAAACACTGTCAAGCGGGCACCATGTTTGGCGGTCTCGCGCAGGGCCGATTCGATCCGGGAAAGATTAAGCTCGCGGTCGCCGATGGCCACGTCGATTTGCACGCCGGCAATTTTGATAGGTGACGACATGGGCATGAGAACTTCGGTCACAAGGGGCATTGTAGGGCGGTCGTCCATGATACCGTCTCGCACGGCGGCGCGCAACCGGTGACTCAGCCCGCCACGATCCGCGGGAAAAAACGGCTCGCTGCCGCCGAAGCACTTCGCTGAGTCGCTTACGGCGCCGCGAATGCCAATTCTACCGGCAGTGCCGAGGGCGCCGCGGACGCCGTTCGCATCGGTCGTCCCGGCCGTTGTGGCCGACGGCGTCCGGTTACGCCGCCCCTTCCATAAAAAATGGACTGCCCTGGAACCTACGGCCGAGATTGTGTTTTGAACGCCTCGCGGCCTCAATTCGGCCGCGCGGCGCGTTTCGACCCGTTCGCCGCTTCGACAGCCAAGGAGGATCCGATGGCTCGCCCGTTCAGCTATCAACGATTGTTTCCGGCGATGCTGGTCGCCGCCGTTTGCCTCGCCGGCGCGACCGCTTCGGCCGCCGATCTGTTTTACAACTACTACGTGCCCGGCAACGGCGTGCCACCGGCCCAGCTCTACGTGATGCCGCGCCCCACGCCCCCGTTAGTCGGCCACACCTACGTGACTTATCAGCCGTTTTATCCGCACGAATTGCTCTACCCGCACAGTCGCGTCTATTACCGCTGCGACGGGCGGCATTTGTTCCCGATGAACGTGACCACGGTGTCGTGGCGTTCGGGCTTACTGGGCGGCCGGGTCTGGTGGCCGCACCGTCATCCCGAAATCCAACTGATGCAGGCGCCTTAAGCCGCCGGCCAAGAAGACAGGAACCGATTTCATGAAAGCGCGCGTTTGCGTGATGGTCTTTGTCGCGGGGTTGCTTGCGGCAAGCGTCGGCGCCCCGGTCGATGCCGTGGCGGGCGGCCACCACCGCCGGGCTGCCCAATGTGGCTATGGTCAAGGTTGGAACGGGCGGTATTACCACGTGATGTGGGGCCAGCCGGTGGCGTTGGTGGTGCCGCCGACGGCTGAATACCAGACGCATTGGAACTGGGGCGTGGCTCAAACGGCGGTCACGCCCATTTGGCCGCAGTTCACGCGCGCTTATCCGGGTCCGTATTACGGGCGAAGTGTCCTGTTGCCCACGCCCGCCTGGCCCAGCAGCACCGACCAGTTCGGCGTCTACTACGTTCGCGGCCCGTGGTAATCCGGTGGCGTCGGGTTCACGGTTGAATCTTCTCGACCGCGCTGCAACACTAGGTGGTCCGCCAGGATCGCAGAGAGTTGCTCGATTCCGCCATGCTGCCCGCCAAGATTATTCGTAGGATCAAGCGACGCCCCAAAGGTCGCGGCTGGAAAAGGCCGCCGCTCACCGAGCGGCAAATCCTTGCCTGGGCCGACGAACATTTTAAGCAAACCGGCCGCTGGCCGAACGTGAACACCGGCCGGGTGCGCGGCAGCCTGGAAGAGCATTGGAAAGGTCTCGACAACTGCCTGCGCCAAGGCACGCGCGGATTGCCCAAGGGTGGTTCGCTGGCCCGGCTGCTGGCCCGCGAGCGTGGCGTGCGTAATCCCGCAGATCTGCCGCCGCTGACGAACGAGCAGATTCTGGCCTGGGCCGATGAGCATCACGAGCAAACCGGCGAATGGCCGACAACCTACAGCGCCGACACACATCTGCCCGACGGTGAAACGTGGATCGCGATCAATGAGACGCTCCGCGCTGGCCGCCGCGGGCTGCCCGGCGGCGATTCGCTGGCGCGCGTTTTGGACCGCGAGCGCGGCGTTCGTAATAAGCAGGACCTCCCCCCGTTCACGATCCAGCAAATTCTGGCTTGGGCCGACCAATACCACGCCGAGACGGGCGGCTGGCCGACCGACTCTAGCGAACCGGTCGCCGACATGGAGCCTGAACGTTGGACCGCGGTCGACGCCGCGCTGCGCGACGGGCTCCGCGGCTTGCCCGGTGGAGATTCGTTACCGCAGCTTCTGGCGCGAAAGCGGCAGGTTCGCAACATCAAGGCACTGTCCCCTCTCACGGCAAAGCAGATCCTGGCCTGGGCCGACGACCATTATCGCCGCACCCGCAATTGGCCGACCCGCGACAGTGGTCCGGTGCTGGCCCAGCGCGACGAAGACTGGTCGAACGTGAGCAACGCATTGCACTTGGGGGTGCGCGGCCTCCGCGGCGGCGATTCGCTGGCGCGGCTGCTGGCCCGCAAGCGGGGCGTGCGCAACCGCAAGGGCTTGCCGCCCTACAAAATCAGCCAGATTCTCGCCTGGGCCGACGCCTATCGCGCGAAACACGGCGAGTGGCCGAATCGCAGATCGGGCGCCGTCGAGGCCGCGCCAGGCGAAACTTGGATGGCTGTCGACATTGCGTTGCGCAACGGAATCCGCGGTTTGCCGGGGGGCGACAGCATGCCCCGGCTGCTGGCGCGGCGGCGAGGCAAGCGCAATCGCGGCGATTTGCCGCGGCTTAGGGTCCAAGTGATCTTGGCCTGGGCCGACTCGCATTTCGAGCGGCACGGCATGTGGCCTACCGAACTTTCGGGGCCGATCGACGATGCGCCGGGAGAGACGTGGCAAGCCATGCATCGAGCACTGTACAGTGGACTGCGCGGTTTGCCCGGCGGTTCGTCGCTCGCCAAATTGCTGGCGAAGCATCGCGGCGTGGGCCGCCATGTTCGTCGGCCACCGCTTTCGGTGAAGCAAGTTTTAGCCTGGGCCGACGATTATCACCGCCAGTCCGGCCGCTGGCCCAATGGAACATCCGGGCCAATCAACGGAACTCCGGACGAAACCTGGGGCCGTGTGCAGATCGCGCTGCGCGCCGGCAAGCGCGGCCTTCCCGGCGGCTACTCGTTGGCCAAATTGCTGGTCGAGCATCGCGGCGTGCGCAGCGTGCAACATCTGCCTCCCCTGAACGTGCCACAAATTCTGGGGTGGGCCCGCGAGTATTTCCGCAAACATCGGCGTTGGCCCAATCGCAATGCGGGGCCGATCAGGGGTGCCCCCGGCGAAAACTGGGCGGCGGTCGACGTGGCACTGAAGAACGGCCATCGAGGACTGCCCGGCGGCAGTTCGCTGGCCCGCTTGCGGAAACGCGGCGGCCGGCGGACGCTGCCCAAGAATCTGCCATGAACTTTTTGCAATTCTTCTCTACCCAACTGGCGGCGGTCATCGTCGCTGTCGCCGCCGCGCCGTGGCACCTCGATGGCTGGCAAGAACGGGCGGTAGTGACGATCGCTAGGCCCGCGGATGACAGAGACTGCGATACAGCCGCCGTGAAGGTACTCAGCCAGGGACACGCCCGGCCCGATGGCGCGGATTACCGCGTCCTCGATGGGCAAGGGCGGCCGCTGCCGTTCCAGATCATGTTTCACGACGCGACGAGATACTCGCTCATCTCGTTCCGCGCCAGCGATCCGAGCGAGACCTATTTCATCTATTACGGCAATCCGCAGGCGGCTCGGTCCGCTGAAGAGATCGTCGCCGATCCGCGACCCGCAGCGGGGCCACCCAACGGAGTCTGGACGCCGCGGTATGGGTTGGTGTATGTGACGATGCGGCGACCCGAAGGAGATAACCCCAAGACGGTCGATGAATTCGCCGCCATGCTCGCCGCCAGCCCAAGTAAAGATGGAGCGCGGTATCAGCGGCGGATCGCCGACGGGTTCAATCCGTTTGGCTCTTCGGACAACTATCTGAGCGTCTATCGCGGCTGGCTGCGGATCGACGCGGCGGGGCGCTATCGGTTTTGCACGGCGTCGAACGAAGCTTCGTTCTCATTTCTCGGCGGCAAGGAATTGGTTCACTGGCCGGGGCGCCACACGGCCGAGCGCGGCATTCACGGCGAAAA
Source organism: Pirellulales bacterium (assembly GCA_035252155.1). Classification (GTDB taxonomy): domain Bacteria; phylum Planctomycetota; class Planctomycetia; order Pirellulales; family JAICIG01; genus JAICLL01. Next base: position 7,613 of record DATFDL010000198.1, read on the forward strand.
GAACGCCGCAGTCGAGTTGACGACGGGCTGGCACTATGTCGAGTACTATCACGAAGAAGTCGCGTTGCAACAAATGGCGTTTCTCGGCTGGAGCCCGCCGGGCGCTCCGCAGGAGCGATTCGACGCGATCCCCGAAGCGGCGTTTCCCGCGCCGCACCAGGGTATCGCCGCCTATGAGAGCCGGTCGGAAAGCGAAGTTCGTTTCGAGCCGGCCATTGTCGACACCATCTGGCCTCGGTCACGGCAGGAAGGACAGTTTACCCGCGTCAAGTTCAGTGTCGCGGGGCACTGGCCAGGTGTGGAGAACAAGGACGATGTCTCCGCACCAACGTATCGCTGGGATTTTGGCGATGGGCAAACGGGCAGTGGGAGAGAAGTCGAGCATGTCTATCTGACTCTGGGCACGTACCCGGTGAAGCTTACCGAAGACACTGCCGACGGGTCGCACACCGCCGAATGGCCGCTTACCGTCTATGAGGTGCAGCACGTTACCGACCTGATTCATGAGGGAAATCTCGCCGACTACGCGCGGGTAGCATCAAATTACGACCGCATGCGGCTCGATGCGGCGGCGCTCAAAGAGCTGGCCTACTTATTGGCCGAGGCCGATCAGCCGCAAGCGGCATTCGATGCCGCCAGCGAGTTCGCCGAGCGTTTTGCTGGGGAGAAGCCAGCATGGGCTTCGGCGATGCGTCGGCTGATGGCCGAGATGTCGCTGAAGCTCGGCAAAGCAAAACTCGATGACGCGATCGCCAATTACCTGGCCTCGCTCACCGACCAGACGCCGCCCGAAGAGCGCTTCGACGTGCTGGCACGACTGATCCGCTTGCTTGGCATCGAGCAAGACCAGCCAGAGCGTGCAGGCGAAATCTTTAAACAAGCGGAGGCTGCTGCGAAACCATCGCGATTGAATGAAACAGCGAGAGCGGCTTTTCGCGAATGTGTGATCGCCACGGGCGATGTGCGGCTCTGGCATGCCGAGCGCGACGAGGCCCGTTCGCTCTACCGGCGGGCCGAAGCGCTGGCCGCCCAGCCGACCGCGCCGCAGGTGCGAGCCGCTCAGATCGGCGCCTATCCGAACATGATCCGCGAGTTCATCGACTCCGGCGACCTGGGGGCGGCGCTTAACATTGTCGATCGCTGGGAACGCTCGTTCCCCACCGAAAAACTGGCCGGGCAAACGTTCTTTTGGCGCGGCAAGCTCTTGGCCCTGCGCGGTCAGCATCACGAGGCGGCCCGCTATCTGGCTCGCGCCGTTGGATTGGCGCCGGGGGCGGCCTTCGAAAGTGAAGCTCGCTGGTTGCTGGCCTCGAGCCTGAAACAACTCGGCCGGCTCGAAGACGCGCGGCGTGAGCTGGCCAAACTCGTCGCCGCCGGGTTCGCCGATGAGTTTGCGGAAAAGGCGCGGAAAGAACTGGCGTCTTCGACGAGCGACAAATGAAAAGGCAAAAAAATGGAGGGCAAAAATATGAAAAGCAGTAGTTCTCGCGTTCGGCGTCTGTAGGGAACGGACTCCGTGCCGTTCCACGAACTGCGGTT
>DATFDL010000199.1:0-6072 GCA_035252155.1 Pirellulales bacterium
GCATTCGGCTGTGCAGTGGTCGCCGAAGGCGACGCGAGACAGCCGAGGGCGGCTGTCCCACATTGCCGCATTCATGCCCGCGTGATGTATAAGGCGGCAATCACCCGCGTTGCCGGTTGCGGTATCGGGCGCTGACGCGATTCAACAGCGAGCGGTCTTCCTCCGAGAGGGCGTGCGGACCGTCTTGGTGCAGCTTGGCTAGCACCGCGTCTGCCCGGCGCTCTTCCTCGGCTTCGAGCAATTGTTGCCGCCGCAACCGCTCCTGACGGCGATCGGCCAGCCACTTGCGGATCATGCCCTGCGACAGCTTGCGGGGCTGCGCGGCTTTTTCCAAGCTGGTGTAGCCTTGCGAAAAGTCGTAGCCAAAGGGCGCGTCGTCGCCGTCCGGGTCGTAAACCCGCTCGGCTTCCTGTTTGGCCCCGAAAAAGAGCAGCACGCCCAGCAGCACCAGCGGCAACACGGCAAAGCTGTATTGCGGGCTGCTGTACGCCAGCCAGCCGGCGATGAACCACAGAATGACGGCTGTCGCCTGAGCCCAACGGGCCGCCATCACGATGCCGTGCCGGTAGTCGTTCTGCATGCAGAGCAACGCCCGCACTACACGGCCCATGTCCATCGGCGAGGCGGGCAGGCAATTCACCTGAAACAGCAGCGAGTTGATCCAAAACACCCAGGCCACGCCGTCGATCCACGTCGGAGCGTGTTTGGCCATTGGCGGAAAGAGCGGATTGAACAATTCGAGTACGCCGCGCCCCTCGATCAGCAGCAGCGGCGCGGCCATCAGGCACACCGATGCATTCACGAGCGGCCCCGCCAGGGCCGTGCAGAGCTCCATTTGTGGATCATGCGAGGCGTTGACCGGCGCCAAGCCACCCAGCGGCCACAGCAAGATCTGATCGACTGTGCCGCCCATCCGCGCGGCCGCCACGCAATGCCCGAATTCGTGCACGAGCACGCTCATCAAGAGAATCAGCAGGCTGACCACCGTCTCCCAAAAAGCCGATTCGCCCGCCGACGCGCCAAGCTGCAAGGCGACCGCGATGAAGAGCACGAAAAAGACGTGCAGTCGCACCTGCACGCCGGCCCACCGCCCCAAATAGAAGTTCCAACTCAACAGGTCGCGCATGGCTGGATCGGCCGGCCGAAATTGCCGCCCGGCATTGCCTTCTTGGAGAACTCTGCCGTTCTCGTTATCTTAACACTGGCCCGCGTGACAGGCAATCAACCACTCGGAAAGCGAATGTGATGGCCTCGAGCGACGAACCCGAAATCTTGCTCCAGACGCGGCGATTCGACGTCGTCCGCCAAAGCTACGTGACGGCCGATGGTCGCCGGCACACACGCGAGATTGTCCGACACCCCGGCGCGGTCACCATTCTGCCGCTTTTGAGCGATGGCCGAATCTGCCTGATCCGTAACTATCGGGCGGCGGTGGGTCGCACGTTGATCGAGTTGCCGGCCGGCACGCTCGAACCGGCCGAAGACCCGGCCGAAACCGCCCGGCGCGAGTTGCAAGAAGAAACCGGCTACTCGGCGGGCGCGGTGACGAAGTTATGCGACTTTTTCATGTCGCCGGGCATTCTGCGCGAGCGGATGGTGGTTTTTCTGGCGACCGATCTGACGCCTGGCGAGCCGCGTTTGGAAAGCGGCGAACAGATCGAGCCGCTGCTGGTGACCTGGGCAGAGGCCATCAAGCTGGTCGCCACCGGCCAGATCGAAGACGCGAAAACCCTGGCCGCGCTGCTCTGGTACGATCGTTTTCGGCGAGAGCGTCCGTAATTCGCAGGCTAACTGCCGAACCCGGCCATATTCAGGTTATTCTGAATTCCGCCCCAAAAACCGCCGGCCTGGCCGCCTACGACGCCGATCGACGAAATCACGGCGATCAGAATCAACGCCAGCATGACGGCATATTCCACGGCGGTGGCCGCTTCAGACTCTCGCAGGAATCGGCGTAGACTTGCCATAACGGGCCTACCTTCACCTGGCGGACGGCATAATATCCGTCCTACGCTTAACCAGCCCTTGTGGAAAAGCTGGTGTCTTGATCGGTTCGGCGGAATCGTTTGGTCGAAGAAGTGCGATCTTTCCGCCTTATCGAAACCGTACCTTACGTTCGGCAGGCGGTCAAATTGCGTTTCATGGCAGCCGCTCTAAGAATCGCACGGCCGCGGCACGTCATTTGAGCTCGACGATCACTTCGACTTCGACGGCGATGTTGCCGGGCAACGAACCCATGCCTACCGCGCTGCGGGCGCCCACGCCGTGCTCTCTGCCAAAGACTTCGGCAAACAGCTCGCTGAAGCCATTGATTACCGCCGGATGCTGTTGAAAGTCAGACGCGGCGTTGACCATGCCCAACGTTTTGACGACTCGCCGCACGCGATCGAGATTGCCCAACGCGCTGCGCAGCGAGGCGAGAATGGCCAAGCCCGTCTGCCGAGCGGCCTGGTATCCGGCTTGCTGATCGAGGTCGGCCCCCACCCGGCCGGTAATCATCGTGCCGTCGGCGCGCAATGGCCCATGGCCCGAGACATACGCCATATTGCCGACAATCACCACCGGCTGATACACCCCCGCCGGCTTAGGCGGTGGCGGCAACTCCAGTCCCAACGATTTCAGCTTTTCTTCGGCGCTCATCTTCGACTCCGGGCGGTGGGTCAACGGTCAATTGCCGCGGATTGTAGCCGAGCGAACGGGGTTCTCGCAACCGGCCATCGTAGAACGGAATTCATTCCGTTTTTGTCTGCCGTTCAACCGCGGGCGTGAATGCGGCCATGTGGGACAGCCGCCCCCGGCTGTCTCGCGGTCGCCTTTGGCGACCACCTCACAGCCGTGGGCGGCTGTGCCACACCGGCGGCGGAGGTCGCATTCGCGGCCGCGTGGAGTATAACAACCATCGTGCCGCTGCCCGAGCTACTTACGCGTTGGACAATCCGCCTGGCGTTGGCCAGTTACTTCATGGGGGCGGGACTCGACGTCACCGCCCGACCAGCGGACGCTCAAGTCCTCGGACGACAATCAAAACTTGCCCGCGCCTTTTGGACGACCGGCTGCGTTCTGTACTTGGCCCACGTCGCTTGCGCGTTTGGCTTTTATCATGGTTGGAGTCATGCGGCGGCCTATCTGCACACGGCCGAACGAACACGGTCGGTTTTCGGCTGGCATTGGGGCGGTGGGCTGTACTTCAACTACGCCTTCACCGGCATCTGGCTAATCGACACCCTCTGGTGGTGGCGCTCGCCGCTGACCCGCCGAAGCCGACCACGCTGGCTGAGCACGGCCGTCCACGGCTTTCTTTGGTTCATGGTCGCCAACGCTACGATCGTCTTTGAAACCGGACCCACCTATTGGTTTGGCGTTGTTGGCTGCGCCTCGCTCATTGTTTTGTGGGCGTGCTACGGCGAGAGGCCCGAGACCGCTTAAAAAATGCCTAACTGATCGCGGGCGTCGTCGGTCATGCGGTCGGGTGTCCAGGGCGGAGTCATCACCAACTTCACTTCAACCGCGCCTACCCCTTCGATGCGGCCGATCGCGTCTTTTGAGTTCTGAATCAATTGCGGCCCGGCCGGGCAGGCCGGGCTGGTCATCGTCATCTCGATCGAGACGTTCGATTTACCTTCTTCCGCGTCGCTCACCGTCACGGTGTAGACCAACCCCAAGTCGACAATGTTGACGAACAACTCGGGGTCGACCACTTGCTTCAACGCTTCTCGAACGCTGTCTTCTGTGATGGGCATGGTGTTGGCGGTAGGTAGTTTCTGCAATGTGCCGAGTGGCGTTTTCCCGGCGTCTGCACCCGCAGTATAGCAACATCGTCAGATCGTGCACTTAGTCCTGGAGCTCGAAGGAGAACTCGTTTTTCTCACCGTCTTCGACGGTCGCGTCCAAGAGGTGCTTGACATTTGTCCACATTTAGTTTAAGTGTGAAGTGCCCTCAGTTCTAGTCCTACAGTTTCTGCGCGGTGAGCAGCTTCGCCGTAGGGCGATCTTACTGGGTCGTCCCCGGGCAGGGCGGCCGGAAACGGCCGCCCACGGTAAGCACGTCTCATGGAGTCCGCGTGAGGCACGACATTCCGTCCCCTAAAGGAGGATCGCCTCATGTGCACTCGCAAGTCTGGATTCACGTTGGTCGAATTGCTGGTGGTGATCGCCATCATCGGCATCCTGATTGCCTTGCTGTTGCCTGGGGCGCGATGGGATCGAAGGCCGGGTCGGAATCTCGCGGCAAAGCGGGTACGAGCAATCTCTAGTGGCGCTCAATCGCCGCGGCGGATACTCCAGTCGCGGGAGTCGTCGTAAAACCGAGTGTGCTGAGTGTTCTGCACCTGACGGCGGGCGCCGAACCAACCCCACGGATACGTGGGCGCGGGCTCGACCTGATAACGCCACAACACCTGGCCGGGCGGCGGCACATAGCTGAGTGGTCCGCGCTTGGTCGCTTTCGGCGGAGGGGCGGCAATGACCGGATCGATCACATCGTAATGCCGCATCTCCGGCGCGTAGGCTTTGACTGGCCCCGCGGACGGCTTGAGACGCTTGCGAATCCAATCGCCAAGCCCCGCTCGCGCGGGGGCGACCGATGAGAGAACGATGCCGGCCACAAACAGCAGCAACAACCAACGGCGTGATGCCAACATGATGGCTCCCTCCATCCTGGCAGGCGATGACCGCCGAGGGCGGCTTTCCCACATACCTGATGCTTGGTATCTATCGGCGCGTCGGCGCGGCAAAGGGCAACCGATTTACCAATAAAATCCGCCCCGGTAGGGTACGGAACCCGCCGATAATCCGTAGCCCATATAACCGTAGTAGCCTGGGAAGCCCACGAAGCCTGGCGGCACGTAAAGGCCCCCCATGCCGGGATACATAAAATAGGCGTAGGTCGGCAAGTAGTTGTAAACCGATCGGTAAAGCCCCAGCACGGGATAACCGAACACTCCATACCGATACGGATACCCAAAGCCGCCGAACGAGTAGGGCGGCACAAACGCCGAACCGCCCGCCGCCGAGGGGCGGTATTGCCGCAAGTCGCTCGATCCAAAACCGCCGCCGGTGTACCCGCCGCTTCCATACGGCCCGCCTGGTCCGCCGTAACCTGCGCCGCCATAGCCGCCCGTCCCAAACCCGCCGAAGTGATACGGGAACGCGAAGCCGCCATAGCCGCTCCAGAAAGGGTTGGCGTAGCGCCCGTAGTACGTGTTGTTGTAATAGAAGTACGGGTTGTAAACCGAAAAGCCCGTGCGGAGCGGATAGTAGCGGTACGGATAGAAATAGCGCGGCCGATAGAGCCAGGGCGGGTAGTCGGTCCAGCCGTAAGGCATGCCTCCATAACCAAAGCCGCCGTACGAAGCATAGCTGCGGTAGCCGATGAACGAAGGGTTGTAATACCCCCGATAGAGCGTCGTATCGACGCGCGGCTGACCGGCGGGACCTTCTGCTGAGCTACCGCCGTCACCGTCGACCGGATAGTCGCCGGGCGGTAGCGTACCTCCCACGTCCGGCTGATCGCTGTTGCCGACCACTGTGCCTCCACCACCCAAGTCGACCGGTCCAAAGTTCCGCGGCGGCTCGGGCCGGGTGATGGGAGCGCCGACCAGGAACTGGGCTTCGTAGTCGGTGAGCCAACGGGGGGAAGAAGGGGTCAGAGGTCGGGGGCCAGAGGTCAGGGAACGCGCGGTGCGAACGCGCGCGTTGGGAGTGGGCGAACGCGCGACGGACGAAGCCGAGTAAGAACGACGATAGCTGAATTGCTGCGATGGCTCGGCGGCCCAAGAATTCAGACCGCCCCACATCGCCACCGCGATGGGCATGCTGAGTAAGTAAAACCGGCCACGCATCGACGCACCACGTTCGCGAGATTGCTCGGGCACGATTGCCGTCGGAGAAGACAAACCCGCGGCTATCTGCACGATAACCGCGGGGTGGGCAAAAGGTCAAGAAACCGCGGCGTGCTAGAAGGTGACGATGACGTCGGTCGCCAGAATCTGCTGAAGGTTGCGCTTGCCGCCGTCGTAGGGCCGCAGATTCTCGGAGTTGTTGGGGCCGTGATACCAGTCGGCCCGGAAGTTG
>DATFDL010000200.1:0-2358 GCA_035252155.1 Pirellulales bacterium
CGCTCATGGATGCATTGCGAAGCCCTTTCAACACCTCGCGCCGCTTTCGGATCGAGCGTTGCCCGGGGTCGGGGTCCTGGTATTCGAAGCTTCACCTGCGGCGTCCGCCCAGCGGACAATCCGGTCGATCAACCCGTTCCAACCCGAAAACGGGCTGAAACAAGCAGCGCTGCCGAACCCGATTTTGACCGAAACGTGAAGTACTTCGTCTCCCGCAACCACGCGGCCACAAACATCGAGCACACTCGACTCGATGCCCTAGATCTTACTGACCTGCGCGCCCCGACCAAGCACTTTTTCGGCTTTCCGGCGCTCGGAAAATACCTCGCGGTTGGAAGTCGTGCCGCGCGATCGAGTTAGCCGCCCAAAGAAGTTTTGGACGAATTTTGACCACCAAAGAGGGTCTTGATCGGCCCGCCGAGCATGTTCTAATCGGGCGGGGCAGACTATGTCTGCCGCGCTCCAGAAATGTCGCCCAGCCAACCACCGAAGCCCGCTTTCAAGCCTCATAGAAATGAAACAAGCGTAGCGCACTGGGCCGGCGGCAAACGACAGCGGTCAGATGACAGGGTCGGCAAGACGCCGTGGAAATCGTTCATTCACCACGAAGTCATCATGTAGAGAGGCGTGAGCGGAAGAGAAAAGGCCAGTACACTCGTTTGGTTCAAATGTGTGTTTTTCAACGAACTCAAAACGAGGACTGGCCATGAGCAAGGTTATCATGATTGGCTGTGATCTGCACGACGTTTCTTTGGTGCTGAAGGTGGCGGAGGGTCCGGGTCCGTCGCTGCGAAAGGCGTTCTTGACCGCGCGGCGGGCGGAGCTGATCGAATGGATTCGAGCGTACGCCGCCCAACGCCAAGCCACGCGCATCGTGTTCGCCTACGAAGCCAGCGGCCAGGGTTTCGGGTTGTACGATGACCTGACCGAGGCCGGCATTGAGTGCCATGTGCTGGCCCCGACGCATTTGCCGCACACGGCGCACGCTCGAAAGAACAAGACCGACGATAAGGATGCCGAGATGCTGCTCGACGAGGTTCGAGCGCACGTCCTGGCGGGTCGCAAGTTGCCCAGCGTGTGGGTGCCCGATCCAGAAACGCGCGACGATCGCGAAGTCGTGCGTCACCGGCTGGAATTGGCTGCGCAGCGCACGCGCATCAAGAACCAGATCCGCAACCTGTTCAAGCGGTGGAAAATGAGCTGTCCCGATTGGTTCAGCGCCAGCCGGGAATGGTCCCGCCAGAGCGTCCAGTGGTTGTGCGATGTGGCGGCGGGGACGACCGCATCGTTGGGAGAGGGAAGTCGCGCGAGACTCGCCAGCCTGATCGACCTTTACCAGGCTTTGTCGACGCAATTGAAGACCTTGGACCAGACAATCGAGCGGCTGAGCCGTTCGCCCCGGTATGCGCGCGGCTTTCGCAAACTGAAACTGATGAAGGGGGTCGGCACGCTGTGCGCGATGGTGTTCCTGACCGAGATGGGAGACCTGGAACGCTTCGGCAATCGTCGCCAATTGGGGGCCTACCTGGGATTGGCGCCAGCGGCCTACGAGTCGGGCCAGCGCGACGATCGCAAGGGGCACATCACGCACCAGGGACCGGCGCGTGTGCGGCACATGCTGTGTCAATCGGCTTGGGCGGCGCTGCGCTGCTCGCCGGAATGGCGAGCCAAGTACGAACAAATCCGACGCGGATCGGCGAAGCGAACCAAAGTCGCGATTGTCGCCATCATGAGGCAGCTGGGAGTCGCGATGTGGCACATGGCGCGCTCGGCGGAGCTGGACGAGGTCCTGGAGGAGGTGGATCGCGTGAAAACCTCGGCTCGGGCTCGGCAGAAGGGGGCCGCCCCTCCCGCTCTGCCATCGCCTCGGCCCAGCTTAGGTGAGGCCGAGGCGACGGCGACGCGGAAGGGGCTCGCGTAAACCCCATTGGGGAAAACTCCAGATCCGAATCAATCCACACAAGCGAGTGCAACGGTCCTGAACTGAAAGAGAGAGCCAACGCAAATACCAGCCGCCGCTGCCACGGAATTAACGGGGAGACGAGATCGTTTAGTGTCTGGGACAAACCGTCACGAAGTGTGATCCGCTCCCCCTCCATTCCCTAGCCAACGCGAACCGACGAAATAGTCTTCTCCGATCGAGAACGACTGAATAACAGAATGCAACCGGCGAGTTCGGCCAATCACCGTTGACACACCTCGACATAACAGACACAAAGAAACGGCATGATTCAAACGGCTTACTTTCCTTACCGCTTTTCTTCGTGCCTTTGAGTCTTCGTGGTTAATGCAGAATTTATTTCGAACCGAGTTAGTGTCATGATCCGTAGAAGTGGAACATCGCGACAGTGCCATTCC
>DATFDL010000201.1:0-2341 GCA_035252155.1 Pirellulales bacterium
CTGGGCGCTGAAATCCGAGCGCCAGCGGCCGAAATTGTCGTTGGCATAGATGACCGGCACCTCGGCCGCCTTGGCCCGCTTCTTGAGCTTCGCCAGCCGGGCGGCCATTTGCCGGGCGTGCGGCAGCATCTGATCGCCCTCGGGGTATTCCAAGTCGTTGATAACGTCGATCAGCAGCAGAGCGACGTCGGACTTGTCGGGCGCGTTGCCGTGAAGATCTGGATTTTTGCATTGAACGCCGCTGGCCATCGCGTCGGTAGGCCGCGATTGGCGTGCCGATCGTCTTCAAAGGCCCATTTTGATCGCCACGCCGCACGAGAGAACCACCAGGCCGGCCAGGGCGTGGCTATAGCGGTGCATGCGCTCCCACCGCAGCGCCCCGACGCCGTGATACATTAAGAGCACCATGCCGGTCATCGTGGTCAGCGTAGTCAGGCCGAACAACAACGTGATCCAAACCACGCCCCAGACGTTCGCCTGCGCAGCCGGGTACATGACCATCGGAATCAGCGGCTCGCAGGGGCCGAACAAAAAGATGGTCAACAATACCCATGGGGTCAGCGAACGAGCCGAGCCCGAGCCCTGCGCGGTGCACGAGGCAGCCGCGTGCGGATGCAGGTGCTCGGCCTGGTGAGTGTGCTCATGCTCGTGAACCGTGCCGTCGGGATGAACGTGCAGGTGCGTATGCGGCTGGTTGCGGACCGCTCGGACGATACCCCAAACGGCATACGTCCAGCCGAAGGCAATCAGCAGCCAGGCGGCGACGTTGCCGCGGCTTTCTTCAATATGCTCTAGCTTGAAAAGTAACACGCCAAAGGCAATGCCCACAAACCCCAGCGCCACCGAGCTGGCCACGTGCCCCACACCGCACAGCAGTGTAATCGCGGTCGTTTTCCGCAAGCTCCAACGTCCAACGCGCGACATCGCCACAAACGGCAGATAATGATCGGGACCGCAGATCGTATGCAAAAAGCCGACGCTCGCCGCGGTAATCGCCAAGGCGCCCAAGTTGTCGTTCATGCGGTGCTGTTCGTTAAGTAATTTTGATGATGGAGGATGGCCTTCCCAGGCCGTCGCGTTTCACCTTGGGACGCCCAACAGATCTATGGTGGCTGGGGCAGAGCCTGGCCGCCACACGAGCCATCATCACCGGTTGGTTTGTTCGGCCAGGCGATGCCCCGGCGAGTGGAAGCCGGGGCATCGGCAAGCTTCTGCCGCAGCCACTATCTGGGAGTGTGTAAGTCCGTTACAGCCTAGCATGAACGCCGACAAACGCCTACCGCTACCGTTCATACGATCAACATCGCGTCGCCGTAGCTGAAAAAGCGGTATTTTTCGGCGATCGCCTCGGCGTACGCCCGCATCACCAGCTCGTCGCCGCCGAAGGTCCGCACCAACACCAAGAGCGACGTTCGCGGCAGATGGAAATTGGTCAGCAGGGCCTCGACCGCGCGAAACTGGTAGGGCGGACGGATAAACAAATCGGTCTCGCCCGACCACGGCCGCAGCTCGCCAGCGCGGGCCGCCGATTCGAGCACGCGCACGCTGGTGGTGCCGACGGCCACCACGCGGCCGCCCGCCTGGCGAGCGCGGTCGATCTGTTCGACGGCCGAAGAGGTGATCTCGCCCCACTCGCGGTGCATCAGGTGTTCGCTGAGCGCCGAGCTTGTGATCGGGCGAAACGTATCGAGCCCCACGTGCAACGTCACCCGCACGGGCCGCACGCCCGCATCGACCAGGCGGACCAGCAGCTCATCGGTAAAGTGCAGCCCGGCGGTGGGCGCCGCCACCGAGCCGGGCTGCCTAGCATAAACGGTCTGATATCGGCGACGATCGTCTTCAACCATCTCGCCCCCGCGAATATAGGGCGGCAGCGGTACCCGGCCGAGGCGATCGAGCAAGGCATACGTCTCGTCGTCCGAATCTGGCTGGGCCAGCCAGATGCCGCCGGGCTGCTTTTCGATCAGCCGCAGCTCGATGTCGTCTTTGCCGCGGCGGCTGGTAAGCGCGATCGTTTCGCCCGGCGTCAGTTTGCCGCGGGTTTTGCACAGCAGCCGCCAGTGCCCGTGGGAATCGGCCGAGAGGAAAAGTCCTTCCCACTGGCCGCCGGTGAGCGTGCGGCGGCCGAGCAGCCGGGCGGGCACCACGCGGGTGTCGTTGAGCACCAGGCAATCGTGGGGCCGCAGAATGTCGGGCAGGTCGCGAATGTAGCGGTGCGCCAGCGAGCCAGCCGCCCGGTCGACCACCAACAAGCGGGCGTCGCTCCGCTGCGGCAGCGGATGCTGGGCGATCAGATCCCGCGGGAGTTCGTAATCGTATTGAGAAAGCTCGGACATCGAAT
>DATFDL010000202.1:0-9244 GCA_035252155.1 Pirellulales bacterium
ATTCCCACCGGCATTTATACCACGCCCGAAATCAGCTCGCTGGGCAAGACCGAGCGCGAGCTGACGGCGGCCGGTGTTCCTTACGAAGTCGGCCATGCGATGTTCAAGAGTTTGGCGCGGGCGCAGATCACCGGGCAAACGGTGGGCATGCTCAAGCTGCTCTTCCATCGCGAGACGTTGCAGATCTTGGGCATCCACTGCTTCGGGGCGAACGCCTCGGAGATCATTCACATTGGTCAGGCGATCATGTCGCAGCCCGGCGAACAGAACTCGTTGCGCTACTTCATCAACTCGACCTTCAACTATCCCACGATGGCCGAGGCCTACCGCGTCGCCGCGCTGAACGGGTATAACCGATTGTTCTGATATACAGTCCGTAGGGTTGAATGAGGCCGTAGGGTGGGCCTGGGCTGCGCAAAATGAGGGATCATCGCCGCCGGGGTTTGACTCTATTTTTGTTCCGCTAAGATGCCGCCGGCTTGCGCGGCTGGAGTTCCACGTTGGCGGTCTAAATTGGCATTGTTCTTCCGTCCTCGCGGCGACCGCCGAAACTAGAATGGGCGAACGTGAACGGGAATAATTGATGGCCGATGCTGATTCCCTGGAACACCGACGCGCCGCTCTATCATCCGCCGTGGGCCACGGGCGGATTGATCATCATCAACACGGCGGTGTTCGCGGCTATATTCTTCGGCATGGATGACCCGGCGGCCATTGCTCCTTGGCTTCTCTCCTATGGCGACGGCTTGCATCCCCTCCAATGGTTCACGGCCAACTTCATCCACGGCGGATTGATGCACCTGATCGGCAATATGATTTTTCTGTGGGCTTTCGGTCTGGTGATCGAAGGCAAGCTCGGCTGGCTGCGGTTCACGGCGGTTTACCTGGGCCTGGGCGTCATCCAGTCGGCCTTCGAGCAGGTTTGCACCCTCGGCTTCGTCGACGGCGGATCGTTCGGCGCCTCGGCGATCATTTATGGCCTGCTGGCGATGGCGATGGTCTGGGCCCCGCGCAACGAAATGAGTTGCCTGCTGCTGGTCGGCTTCCGCGTGTTCACGTTCGAGATTTCGATTCTCGTGCTGGCGGTGCTTTATATCTCAATCGAGATCCTGACAACGATTGTCGACGGCTTTGGCTGGAGCTCGGCGGTGCTGCATCTGTCGGGCGCGGCGATGGGATTTGTACTCGGCACGTGGTTGATCAAATCGGGTCGGGTCGATTGCGAAGGATGGGACTTGTATGCCGTGCTGGCGGGCCACGAAGGCCGCAAGGTAAAGAAGAAAAAAAAGCGCAAGCCAAAGTCCGCCGCCGACGCTCAGCGCGAGGCGCAACAACTCGAAGCCCGCCGCGCGGCCGCCCTCGAAGAAGTGCGCCGCTTAATCGCCACCGAGCAAGTGCGCGGCGCCCATGCACTGGCCAAAAAGATGTCGCAAACGCTCGACGGCTGGCAACTGCCCGAGGAAGACTCGCTGAAGTTGATTGCGGCCCTCAACAAGGAGCGCGCCTGGAACGAATCGGTCGAATGGATGGTCGGCTATTTGCGCCGTTTCCCCGAGAAGTCGGCCCGAGTGCGCTTAAAGCTCGGGCAGATTCTGATTCGCGAGCAGGGGCGTCCGGCGCAAGGTCTGCGCGTGCTGAGCAAGCTGGGCGAGGTCGACTTGCCCGCCTCACTCGTTCCGCTGCGGCGGCAGTTGATGGCCGAGGCGACGAAACGCCAGGAGCAGGGCGCCGTCGAGTTGGCGGCGGAAGATTGGTGACGCCTCTTGCCATCGCCACACGCGCCGGTATGTTCATCGCTATGACGCTCCGAATTGCCGTTACACCCGCCGGCAGACTCATCGCCGAACGCGGCGGTGAGGCCGATCAAAAGCTCGATGCGGCCACGGCCGAGGCCATCGAACGCGCATTCGACGATTCGTCGGCCGAAGGGCTGCTTTACCTCGCCTCGCGAGCGTTAGGCGAACAGCTTCCCGCCTCGCTAGTCTACTGGCGCGATTTCGCGGCCAGGCTGTTTCACGCGGTGTGCGGTTTGAGCGCCGAGTCGCTGGCCAACGCGGTGACCGCCGCCACGGACTCGCTTCCGCCCCCGGACGACGAGCAGCTTGAGGCTTTGGTGGGGGCCGCGCCACCCATGCGCGGGTTGGAGTATCTCACCGCCGACGTGCTGCGGGCGTTGTGGGACGGGCTGGCCAAAACGGTGTTGGCCCGAGCCGCCGAGTTCGAGGATGGGCCGCAGGCGTTTTTGCGGTCCGTCAATCCGCTCTGGCATTTGCTGGGGAGAGTCACCTTCCATCTGGCCGAAAACAAGCGCGATCCGGCCCGACCGTTTGCCTTTCTGGCCACGTATACGCACCGCATCACCGCCGGAGCGAAGCTAAAGCACTTGCCCCTGGCCGAGGCGCTGAAGCAATACGCAGGCGAGAAAAATCAGGCCCGGCTCGCCGCGCTGTTGGAGCCGGTGCGGCAGGCGGCGCAGGCAAGTCCGCTGGTGCGCGAGCTGCTCGACAGCCGCGCGCTCTTTCAGCCCCAAGCGTGGTCGATCGCTCAGGCCCATCGCTTTCTCAGCGACGTGCCGCGGTTGGAAGAGAGCGGACTCGTGGTGCGCGTGCCCGACTGGTGGAATGCGCGTCAACCGCCTCGGCCTGAGGTGCGCGTGCGCATCGGGCAGGGCGAAGCCGACCGGCTCGACATGGATAGCTTGCTCGATTTCTCCGTCGAGCTGGCCCTCGACGGCGAGCCGCTGACCGATGATGAGCGCGAGCAACTGCTGGCCGCCAGCGAAGGCCTGATCCTGTTGCGCGGCAAATGGGTCGAAGTCGACCAAAAGCGGCTGCGCGAGGCGCTCGACCACTGGCACGAGTTGGAAACACAATACGCCGACGGCATCGATTTTTTGCGCGGCATGCGGCTGCTGGCCGGAGCAACGTTCGACGACGACGCGGACGGCCCGCGGGCGGCGGCCGATTGGAGCCGCGTGACGGCCGGCGACTGGCTGCGCGAGATGCTGGCCACGCTGCGCGATCCCAATCGCGTCACACAATGCCAGCCGGGCCGCGAACTGCGGACGACCTTGCGGCCGTACCAGGTCGAAGGCGTCCGCTGGTTGTGGTTCATGACCAAGCTTGGCCTGGGTACTTGCCTGGCCGACGACATGGGCCTGGGCAAGACGGTGCAAATCATCGACCTGCTCTTGCAACGTCGTAGGACGGAATTCATTCCGTTGAAGGATGAACGCCGCGCGGAGGATGGCCATCCTAGGCCGTCCAAAAGCCGGGGTGACGGCCTAGGAAGGCCATCCTCCAATGCCACTGCCCCGGCCGCCCTGCCGCCGACATCGAGCTCGCCGAACCTGCTGGTCGTGCCCGCCTCGTTGGTTGGTAACTGGAAGCAAGAGCTGGAGCGCTTCGCGCCGACGTTGCGGGCGTTTTATGCCCACCGCTCCGAGACCGATGCCGAGACACTCTCGCGCGTCGCCAAGAATCCAGCCGCCGAACTGGCCGGCTTTGACCTGGTCGTCACGACGTACAGCCTCGTCTCGCGGTCCGATTGGCTGCGCGAGCCGCGGTGGCAGCTCGTCGTGCTCGACGAAGCCCAGGCCATCAAGAACGCCTCGTCGGGCCAAACGCGCGCGGTCAAGCAGTTGCAGGCCGCGGGGCGGATTGTGTTGACAGGCACGCCCGTCGAAAATCACTTGGGAGATCTCTGGTCGATCTTCGACTTTTGCTGCCCAGGCCTGCTCGGCACGGCCGCGCAGTTCAAGCAGTTCGTCAAGCGGCTCAACAAACAGCAAGACAGCCAGGCCTTCGCCGGTCTGCGGCGGCTCGTTCGGCCTTACATCTTGCGGCGGATGAAGACCGATCCGGCGATTGTTCCCGACCTGCCCGAAAAAACCGAAATGCGGGCCGAATGCCGACTGTCGCGGAAACAGGCGGTCCTGTACGAGCGGGCCGTCGGCGAGTTGGCGAAGCGATTGAAAGGGGCCGACGGCATGGCCCGCCGGGGACTGGTGCTATCGACGTTGATGCAGCTCAAGCAGATCTGCAATCATCCTTCGCAATACCTAAGCGAGACGGAGTTTGCGCCCGGCGACAGTGGCAAATACGAACGGCTGGCTCAGATTTGCGAGCCGATCGGCGCCCGGCAAGAGCGCGTGCTGGTGTTCACGCAGTTTCAAACGATCACGGGGCCGCTGGCCGACTATCTGGCCGAGCTTTTTGGCCGGCCCGGACTGGTGCTGCACGGGGGCGTGCCCGTCGGCAAACGCAAGGAGCTGGTGCGGATCTTTCAGCAGGACGATGGGCCGCCCTTTTTCGTCATCTCGGTCAAGGCCGGCGGCACGGGATTGAACCTGACCGCGGCCTCGCACGTAATTCATTTCGACCGCTGGTGGAACCCGGCGGTCGAGAATCAAGCGACGGATCGTGCGTTTCGAATCGGGCAAAAAAAGAATGTGCTCGTCCACAAGTTTGTCTGCCGCGGCACGGTGGAGGAGCGCATCGACGCCATGTTGAGAGACAAGCAGCAGCTTGCCGACCGGGTGCTCGCCGAAGGCGGCGAGACCGCCCTCACCGAGATGGGCGACGATGAGCTGCTGAAGTTCGTCTCGCTCGATTTGGAGCGGGCCACCGCGGAGTAAACGGCGCGAGTCCCCGCCCTAGTGCTAGCATCGGCGCCTGGCTTGGCAGCCTGGACTTGGCGATCGCGGTGCGAAGAATTAAGTTGAAAGTCGCGTCAACTGCAAGTCACCCTGTTTCGTGCGTCGACGAAAGGAGTCTGAAGATGTATTGGCAGTGGAAACCTTACGTGCCGGTGGCGCAACGTCGCGCGCAGGCGGCTCGGGCGGCGCAGCGATTGGCCAAACAGCGAGGCCGCGCGCTGAACCCGATTTCGATCGAGGGGCGGAAAATCACCCGCACTTTCTGGGGTGAGGCCTGGTGCGACAGTCTCGAGAACCACAGCGATTTCGAGAATCGCTTGCCACGCGGCCGTACCTATGTGCGCAACGGCTCGGTGATCGACCTGCACATCCAAGGCGGTCGCGTCGAGGCGTTGGTCAGCGGCTCCGAAATCTACAAGGTGCGCGTCGACATCAGCCGCCTGAAACCGGCGCACTGGAAGGATTTAAAAGGTGAATGTTCCGAGTCGATCGATTCGCTCATCGACTTGCTCTCCGGGCGGTTTTCCGAGGGAGTCATGCGGCGGCTTACTCATCCTGAGCGCGGTCTGTTTCCGCAGCCCAAGGAAATCAAAATGTCGTGTAGTTGCCCGGACTGGGCGGTGCTCTGCAAGCACGTGGCCGCGGTGTTGTATGGCGTGGGAGCGCGGCTTGACCAAGAGCCGCAGCTTCTGTTCGTGTTGCGCGGCGTCGATCATGCCGAGCTTGTGAACCAGGCAGTCTCCGACGGCAATCTCGATACCGCCTTGCGCGGGACCGACGAGGCGCTCGCCGGCGAGGATCTCGGCGCGATGTTCGGAATCGAGCTGGATTCAGCGAGAGCGACCGAGACGCCGACCAAAACCAAGCACACTCGGCGAAGCAAGCCGAGCGGGGACGCGTCATTGCCGGCGGCGAAATCGCGCTCCAAGAAAAAGCTGCCGGAAGTGGCGGTCGTGGTGAAGGAAAAAGCCGGCGCCACAAAACCGGCCGCGAAGCGGGGAAGAGGCGTTCGCGCGAAAAGCCAGCCTGCCGCGGCGCGCAAAACCGCGGCCGGCGCCGAACTGCAGCCCGCCGCGAAAAAAAGGGAGTCGCGGCACGTTCAAGCGGTCCAGGGCTAGACTCAGGCTAGTTTCATCGCGATGCACCGCTGATAGAATTAGATGGTAACAGCCTCCGCTTTACCATTGAGGTTCATCCAATGCCCAGCCCCTTTCCCGGAATGGACCCTTATTTGGAACAGTCGGCCTGTTGGAGGGACTTCCATCTAACGTTCATCAACTACTTGCGGAACGCGATCAACGATCGACTTCCGCCAAAATATGATGCTCGCATTGAAGAGCGCATCGTCATTCTCGATTCGTTCGATCGGCCCTCGCAGTGGTTCGAATCCGAAGTCGCCGTCGCCCAACAGAGCAGTGCTGGCACAGCGATCCAAGCTCCGCCGTCGGTTCCCGGATTACTTGAGCCAACCACGGTTCCGTTGATCATTCCCGAGCGCGAGCGCCAGCGCTATATCGAGATTTACGACTACCCCGAGCAACTGCTCGTGACGGTGATCGAAGTCCTGTCGCCCACCAACAAGTTGTCGCGAGGACGGGATGATTATCTCACGAAACGAGATGCCATTTTGAATCAGGACGTTCATCTCATCGAGCTCGATCTGTTGGTCGGAGGGCAGCGGTTGCCCGCGGCCGAACCATTGCCGGCCGACGACTATTATGCGTTCGTCGCGCGTGCCGAGCGGCGGCCGCTTTGTGACGTGTATCACTGGAACGTGCGCCAACCTTTGCCGGCAATCCCGATTCCGCTCAAGCCACCCGATCCCGATGTCATCATCGAGCTGCAGCCCGTATTCACCGAGGTCTTCGCGCGCGGCCGCTACGAGCGACGCTTGCGCTACGCGAAGCCGCCCCGCAGCCGCCTGTCGCGCGCCGATCGTCAATGGGCGGCCGAACTGGCCGCGGCGTTCAGCGCAAAGCGTTGAGACTGAATGCAGGCGGTGTTCGAGCTACGCTTGGGGGACGGCGCCGCCCACGGCCGGCTCGGGCAGTTGCTCAAGATGGCGGTCGCTGCACAACCGCTGAAACTCGCGCTGCAACTTGGCCAATTGCTCGTCCGACAGTTCTTCCAACTCGATCAAACCGGTGCGGGCCTCGGCGATCGCCCGCAAGAGCTCGTCGATTTTGATGTGGATTTCGCGAGCGTCGCGGTTCTGCGTGTTCTGGATCAAAAAAACCATCAAGAACGTCACCAGCGAAGTGCCCGTGTTAATCACCAACTGCCACGTATCTGAAAAACCGAACCGCGGTCCTAGCATCGCCCAAGTCGCGATCGTGGAAACCGCGGCCAGAAAGCACCAGGGTGTGCCGCTCACCAGGGCGGCGCGACGGGCGAATCTGCGAAAGGCGTCGCGGATGGACGGAGTTGCGGCTTCCATGCCGGTCTGCACGAGGCAAAGCGTATGCCACCGCCGCCACACCGATGTCCAGCCACGCTGCCTAATGATGGGATAAAGGCTGCGAAGGACACGTCTTCCAACGGCGGTCTGCGATGCGCTCGCGTTTTTTTACTCATCCACCAAGTCCGCCCGATTCGCTCAGTTTGTGAAGGCAAAGCCGCTGATTGGCCGCTTGCGAACCAGAAAAACATGTCGAAAAATCCGACTGGTCAAGAGTGCGAATCGCATAAGATCTTGTATCGACGGAGCTTACGTCGCAAAAAGCGATATTGACTCAAACCAGCCCAGCGATATAATTCCCGCGCTTGGCAAATTCGGTAAGCTTGGCAGGCATGGAGAAGCCTACCGAATGTATAAAGGCAGGGTTGTAAAGGATTTACGGGGCAACAGCGAGCTTAAAGGCTACGTGGTTTTGGCGTACATGGAGGATTAGGAACTTGCGGCGGTCTGTCACGTTGGCCGGCCGACCGGAAGTCCCGCTGAGACTAGCCTCACCATCGGCTAGGAAGAAGGGTGGTTCGCACGTATGAAAACTGTGTTCACAACGGGTGAAGCGGCCAAGATTTGCAAGGTCAGTCAGCAGACGATCATTCGCTGCTTCGACTCGGGACAGCTCAAGGGATTTCGGGTGCCCGGCAGCCGCTTCCGCCGGATTCCCCGCGATCAGTTGTTCCACTTCATGCGCGACAACGGCATTCCCACCGACGCGTTGGAAAGCGGCAAGCGTAAGATTCTGCTGGTCGATGACGACCAAGAACTGGTCGAGCTGATCACCGACGTGCTGGAGCGCGACGGCCGGTTCGAAGTGCGGACCGCCAACAATGGCTTCGACGCCGGCATGATGGTCAAGGAATATCGCCCCGACCTGATCGTGCTCGATGTCATGTTGCCCGACATCAACGGCAAAGAGGTCTGCCAGCGCGTTCGTAGCGACAGCACGATGGACGAGGTGCGGATCATCTGCATTTCGGGCATGGTCGAAGAAGACAAGATCGACGACCTGCGCGACGCGGGCGCCAACGACTTCTTGCATAAGCCGTTCGAGGTCGAGGCGCTGTTGGACCGGATGTGCCAGTTGCTGGAACTGGAAGCCGCCGCGGCCAGGTAGCGCTGGTAGCAGAATTCGTGAGAATTCTAGCGGAGACCCCGGCTGGTGACCTGACTTCTCACGTAGTCAGCTACTGGACCACTACGATCTCATGCATTGGTTGCCGGCCCTCGACGTCGATGGTTGCCCGCGGCGATTGCCGCTTTTTGACCGATCGGCGCCGGCGTTGGCGGCTATGGTGGTTGATGGCGCGAGCGGCGAGACTACCGCCGCCGCGCGCGAAGCGCTCGAAGTCGATCCCTCGTTGGCGCTGTGGGTGCTTGTACGAGCGACGCAGCTTGACTGCGCCGAGTTGAGAACGACCGCGGGGTTGGCCGATTGGCTCGCTCACCACGCCCGACGGGTGCTCTGTTGGTCCGAGGGCGCGGAACTGGCGCTGGCCGAACCAGGCTGGATTGAGCGCTGTAACCGGCTACGGCGGCAAAGCCTCGCGGTGGCGTCACTGGCGCGTGAGTTCGCCGGCGATGGTCTGGCCGATGAAGCCTTTTTGCTGGGCCTCGTGCATGAGGCCGACGAGTGGTGGGCGCTTGACACGGCGACCAGCACCCTTAGCGGCCGTTCGTGGGCGCCGACTTGGTTGGTCGAGGCGCTCGAACGGCTTGCACATTCTTCACCCGATTTGTCCTCCCCCGCCGCCGCTGTTTTCGAAGCACGGCAGTCGATCGAGCAACCGACGCGGCCCGCGCGCGACGAACAAGGCTTGCCGACAACGTGCGGCGAGGCGGCCATCGCCGCCTCACTGCCCAAGCTCGCAGCCTCGCTCTCTCGCCTCGAGCAGCTCCGCGACCACTTCGAGCGGCAGCTTGAAACCGAAAAACTTGAAGCGATGGCCGAGTTCGCCGCGGGAGCTGGGCACGAGATCAACAATCCCTTGGCGGTGATCGCCGGGCGGGCTCAACTTTTGATCGCCGACGAGGCCAACCCCGAGCGCCGCCGCGAGCTCGCGGTGATGAACAGCCAAGCGATGCGCATCTTCGAGATGATCTCGGACCTGATGCTTTTTGCCCGGCCGCCGAGGCCG
>DATFDL010000203.1:0-7839 GCA_035252155.1 Pirellulales bacterium
GTCGAAGATCGCCGTGATATCGGCGCCAAGACGCTGCAAGACGTCTCCGAAAAGATCATCGCGGCGGGCGAGGCCGAGCCGGGCCTGAAGGACCTGTTTTGCAGCTTTCGGGCCAATTCGCCCTGGCTCTACCTGGACATCGACCGTTCAGCCGTCAAGCGTATGGGGCTGAACATGGCCGATGTCTTCAATACGCTGCAGGTCTATTTCGGCTCGCTCTACGTCAACGACTTCAATCGCTTCGGGCGGACGTGGCAGGTGAACGTGCAGGCGGGTGCCGACTTTCGCAACCAGATCGAAGACTTGAAGCGGTTGAAGATCCGCAACATGCAGGGCAACATGGTGCCGCTGGCAACGTTCAGCGACGTGCGCGAGATCGAGGGACCGACGCTGATTACCCGCTACAAGCTGTATCGCGCCGCGCTAATCAACGGCAGCCCAGTGGCGGGGGTCAGCTCGGGCGACGCGCTGGCCCAGATGGAGCAAGCCGCCCGGCGTGACCTGCCGCCGGACATGCACCTGGAATGGAGCGAGTTGGCGCTGTTGCAACTCCAAACCGGCAATACGGCGATGCTTGTTTTTCTGTTGGCGGTGGTGCTGGTGTTTCTGGTGCTCGCCGCACAATACGAAAGCTGGTCGCTGCCGATGGCGGTCATCTTGGTCGTGCCGATGTGTCTGCTCTGCTCGGTGGCGGCGGTGTTGGCCGCCCGGATGGACGTGAATATCTTCACGCAGGTGGGCTTTGTGGTGTTGATCGGGCTGGCTTGCAAGAACGCGATCTTGATCGTCGAGTTTGCCAAGGCCCGCCGCGAGAGCGGCGCGACGAGCCGACAGGCTACGCTCGAAGCGTGCAAGCTCCGGTTGCGGCCGATCGTGATGACCTCACTGGCGTTTATTTTGGGCGTGGTTCCCTTGATGATTTCTCACGGCGCGGGGGCCGAGATGCGCCGCACCCTGGGAACGGCGGTCTTCGGCGGCATGTTGGGCGTGACGCTCTTCGGTATCTTTTTGACGCCCGTGTTTTACTACGTCATTCAGTGGTTCGCCGACCGCCGGAAAAATGTTCGACCATCGTAGTCATCATGCTCCGCATGATGCCCGCGTTGCTCGCGGGCGGACGCCTTTGGCGTCAGCATCACGCGGAGCGTGATGTCTACGATGGCCTACTGGATGGAATCGCGGCGGCGGATCCAACGCGAGGCGAATCCCAGGGTCAATAGCGCCAGAGCGCCAAGGCCGAAGAGCCAGGGACTGCCGCCGGCCGCGGCCAGGGCGGCGCAAACGCCGCCCGTCCACCCACCAACGAAAAAGCCCAGCAGCATGCCGCGCAGCCGCCGCGGATAACTAAAGCCGATCACGGCTCCGGCGATGCAACCTAGGAGTGAGCCGACGGCGGCGTGGATCGCCAGCACCCAGCTTTCGACTTGGGTCTGGGCAATGTTGCGAGCCAGCCCGGCGATGACGCCCGCCGTCGTGACCAGCAAAAACAACGAGGCCAGCGAATAACCCTGCGAAGAGGGCGCGGGGTCGCGCGGGTCGCCCGGTTTAGGCGGATCAACCACGGGCGGATGCTCCGGCACAACCTCGGCTTCGAGCACAGGTTCAGAATCGTTCATCCACAAGGTTTCCGTCGGCGCGGTGCCCCAGCCGCTGGTACGTCAGGTTGTCGATGTCTTCCGAAACGAATCGTACGGAGCCGTCACCAAAGCCAAACTGGGCCCCGTGGGGATGTCTGCTTTCGAATCCACCCACCACGAGAGCTGGAGCGGGGCCGCCTGGCCGTGGGGCAGGTTGATATTCGGAATCGATGCTGTCTTCGGGCCGAAATCGCCAGACCGGCCGCGCGGCATCGGCGAGCGTTTGGGCGGGCTGTGGAACGTTGGCGGAGGCTGCATCGGCCGGGTCGAGGTTCACTGCGACCGCGGTCGACAGCGGACCACCGGATTGCGACGTGGCGTTGATCGGCGTGCCGGTATTGCGCAGCGTCGAGCGCGTGCCCGAAATCCAACCGAAGTCGAAACCGAGTCCAAATTTCTCGCCAAGCAAGATCGTCTGGGCGCGGCCGTCGCGCAGATCGTTCCACTGAAGCGCGCTGTTGAGAAAGAAGGCCCCGTGGTTGTCGGCGTCGATGGGCGACTCGAGATCGTGGTGGCAGCCTGCATAGCTACCGCCGAAGCTGGCCGTCCATTGCGACGAGGGGCAGTTGAGCACGGCCAACGTCATGCGGCGCATCGAGGCGTTTCGGGCGTGATAGGCGCCAACGGAGAAATCGATCTGTTCATACACATTGCCCTGCTCGAAGTAAGGCAAGAGTTGCACGATCCAGCTCATGTGATAACCGATCGGGCGGTTTTGGATCGGACCTTGCGATTCGATTGTGCCTGGCGGCAGCACGCCGTGCACCGCCGCGTAGTTTTCGGTGGCGATTAAAAGCTGGCTAAGGTTATTCGCGCACGAATGCCTACGGGCGGTCTCACGGGCCGCTTGAACCGACGGCAGCAGCAACGAGATCAGGACTAGGATGACGCCGATGACGATCATGATTTCGATCAACGTAAAGGCCGAGCGCGGTTTTGGCCGGCGGTTGGGGCCTGCAATTTTGGATTCTTGATTTTGGATTTTCGATTTTATGCGGTGGCTGGGGCAGAGCCTTGGCGATGCCCCGGCGCGCCGTCGAACCGGGGCATCGCATGGCCGGTTGCGCCGTACGCGATGGCGACGCTTCCTTCGGCCATGCTCTGCCCCAGCCACCGACTGTTGAAGGGTGGTCCTCAATGTGCTCGACTCGACCTTAAAACCCGCGTTCATCCAGCAGCTTTCCGTCGGCGCGATGGCCGAGCTGTTGCAAGACCTGCATGCTCGTGGTCTCCATCAAAAAGTGAACCGAACCATCGACGAAGGCGGCCTGCGCGCCGCCGGGGTGATCGCTCTCGAAGCCGCCAACCACCAAGGCGGCGTTTGGGTTGAGCGGGGGCGCCGCGGGGTTGATGACATTGAGCCCCATGCCCGAACCGGTTGTTTCGCCGATTTGGGCCAGCACGCCGCCATTCGCGGTGCTGGCATTGATCGGGTTGCCGGTATTGCGGAGCGTGGCCCGCGTGCCCGACAGCCAGCCAAGATCGCCTAAGGTGAGCCGCTTGTGGCCCAGCAAGATGGTTTGCGACGTGCCGTCGGTAATATCGACCGGCCGCACGCGGCTGTTCAAGAAGAGCACGCCGTGGTTGTCGGCGTCGATGGGCGCTTCCACATCGTGATGGCAGCCCACGTAGCTGCTCATGCCGACGAGGCCGGTTATTCCGCTATTTCCGTCCGAAGGGCAAAGGAAGACACGGGCCTGCCAGTCGCGCACTGGCTTGTTGGCCGGGGCGTAGGCGCCGGCCGAAAAGTCGAGCAGCTTGTAGGCGTTCTGTTGTTCGATGTGCGGCAGGATATGCGCCAGCCAACCAATGTGCTGGCCTTTGGCGACGCTCTGGATCGGCCCGGCGGCATTGAGCACGCCCGGCGGCAATGTCTCGAACGACGATTCATAGCTTTGCACCGCCAGGGCAAGCTGCGCGAGATTGTTGACGCACTGCGTGCGGCGGGCCGCCTCGCGGGCCGCCTGTACCGCCGGCAGCAGTAGCGCGATCAAAATGCCGATGATGGCGATCACCACCAGTAGTTCGACGAGCGTGAAGGCGGGGCGGCCATGTGGGAGAAACGGAGAGGGGGAGCAGGGGAGACGCGGAGACGGGGGGACACAGAGACATGCGCGGTGGCTGGGGCAGAGCCTTGGCGATGCCCCGGTGCGCGCCAGAACCGGGGCATCGTCTGGCCAAATGCGCCTCGCCTGATTGCGAAGCTTTTTCCGGCCAGGCTCTGCCCCAGCCACCAGTTGTCGTATAACGCTGTCGTTCATGGCTCGTCTTCCGGCGGAAGTTGATAAATGATCTGTTTGCGCGCTCGGGCGGGGGGGCGCACCTCGAGCGGATACTTTGCTACTACTGTAATTGTGCGTTGGCGCGATTGTCCCTCGATGGCGTCGATGCGCAGCTCGACACGACCCGCCTGACCCGCGGGCAGCTCGTCGGCGGCGATCTCCCAAATCTCGCCGGCATACTCCGCGTCGCTCGCCAGGCGAGCGGCGGCGCGTTCGATGCCCGCTTCGACCAGCCAACGTGCCTGGCTTTCGTCGGCACGGGTCGCTAGTAACTTGTGCTCCAAAACGACCCAACGCAGCAACGCTCCGCCGATGGTCACGGCCAGCACCAGGCAAACCAGCGCCATGATCAGCACCGCGCCGCGGCGCTGCCGCCGATGTCGGTGGCTCATCGCTGGCCCTCCTGTTCGGGCGAATCGCCGCCGGCGAAACGCAAATCTTTAGCCAGTCGCGCGGTAATCCGCCACGAGTTGGGGGTGATCCTTTGCTCGCCCGTCAACTGAAGCGTCATCGTCACCAGCGTCGGCGCGGCGCGACGGCCGCTCGCGGTATTTTCGGGGACATCGAAGGCGGCTTCCGCCAGGCCGGGCACGATAAACGCTTCGCGCCGCGCTACGGCTTGCTCCGCGCGTTCGACGCGGCGAATCGCTTGCCCGTCGCTGAAGTATTCCACAATCCGGCCGTCCGCGCTTAGCAAAAAGACGCCGAGCGGGGCGGCCGGTTGCGGCTGATCATCGACCGCCTTAACCCGAACAATGCTCGCATTTTCTGCGGCGGCGACATCGCGGCGGAACTCGGCCGCCAGGCGGCCGGGCGTGCCCGTTTGTTCCCAATGCTGCTGTGCGGTCCGTTCACTTCGCAACAGCGTGGCAAGCAGACCGACGGCCACCGCCATTAGTACCGAGTTGACAGCGATCACTACCGCCAGCTCAATCAGAGTAAATCCGCCGCGAGACAACCGGGGATTTTGATAGCTCCGGTGGCCGGGGCAGAGCCTTGGCGATGCCCAGGCGGTTGAAGACCCCATCCGCCTTGTGCGGATCGGTGAACAAGATGGCGTGCTAGCGCATGCAATAAGAAGCAGTCCGCGACCCCATCCAGCTTGCCTGGATGGTGAATCAGATGCCGCTTGGGTGCTCCGTGAGGTGATGTCTCCTTCACCATCCAGACAAGCTCGACGGGGTCGAAAGTAGAACATCAAACGTCGGCGTCCGGAAGTGGCGCTCGGTTTCCGTCTCATGGTTCCTCGTCCCTCGCATAGACCCACGTGACCACCCGATGCCGCCGCGCCTGCTCCGACCGCGGACCGTGCCACGAAATCTCGACCTCAATTCGCTTTCGACCGGGCGGACCGGCTTCTTCATCAATCTGGGCTTCAACGGCGCCGTTTGGCAGACGCTCGGCGACGCTCTCGTTCAAGTTCATCGCCGCGACATGCTGGCCGGTCAACTCAACATAGGGTTCCGCCGTCAACCGCTCCAAGAGGTTGTCGGCTTCGATCACGGCCTGCGCCTGCCAGGCGGCCGCCAGCCGCTGCCGGGCGACCGACGTCAATAAGCTCACCACCACCGTCAGCGCCGCTGCCAGCAGCGCCGCCGCGGCGCAGCACTCGATCACCGTGAAGCCCGATCGACGGTTGCAATTCATGTCAGATTCTCAATCAAACGGACCAGCGGCATGAACAACCCAACGACAATGAACATCACCACCACGCCAAGCGCCAAGATCATGGCGGGCACCAGCAATTGCAACCAGCCCAGCAGGCGCGTGGAGACACGCCGTTCGATGCTGTCGGCCACTTCGCGCAAGGCCCAGGGCAAGTTGCCCACCCGCTCGGCACTGTCCAAAAATACCGCGTCGGCGGCGCGGAGCAAACCGTGGTGACGCAGGCTGTCTTGCCACGGACAACCCAGCATCAGCTCGTTCATCGCCCGTTGCAGCCGAACGCGAATGGGCGTTGAGGGATAATATTCGGCCAAGGCCGAAAAGGCCGGCAGCAGTGATTGGTTGCTCTCGGCCGCGGCGGCCAGCGCTCGCAAAACGACGGCCGACTCGAGCCGCCGTGCAATGACTCCCAACGGCGGCGGCAGCCAAACGCCTAATCCCGTCAGTCGCAGCACGGTGAGATAGGCCAGCGCCAACAGCAGCAAGGCCGGCATCGCCCACCAAAAATAGACGAACCAATCGCTCACGCGAATCAGCGCGAGCGTGAGGGCCGGCAGTTCGGCATCGAAATCGTCGAAGATTTTATTGAAGGCCGGAATAATCTTCAGCATCACAAAACTAAAAATTCCACTGCCGGTGAGCGTCAATGAGCCGAAATACCAGAGCGCCGCCGAGACCTTCATGAAGGCGGGCCGCGAGGCGGGCTGCCGCGTGGTTTCGTCGAGCGCGGCGACCAGGTTTCCCGACCGCGCGCCGGCTTCGATCATCGCCAAGGCACGGCGCGGCACGAGCCACCCCACGTGGCGCAGCGCGTCGGGCAGCGGCACACCCGACTCCAAGAGCTTGGCCAGCCAACTACAACGCCAACTGAACCAGGCGATCCACTCGCGCGAAAAACCATTGACGGCCGGGGCCAACGGCACCCATCGGCGCGCGGCGGCGGCCATCACCGCCAGCAGCGAAGCCTGCCGGCGCCGCCAAAAGCGGAATGCCGCGAAGACGAGCACGGCCGCCAGCGCCACGAGAAATACAGGAAGCAGCCAGTTGAGAAAGAGCACGCACGCCTCGGCGACGCCGATCAGAATCATCACGCGCCCCACCACCGTCATTGCCAGGTGCAGCGGATCGCGCCCTTCGTGGCGGCGGTCGCTATAGAACAGGTTGAGCGACGCCAGCACAGCCATGCCCAAAAGCATCAGGCCGGGACAGCTCTGCACGGAGATCAAGACGTTCATCAGCGGCGCTCAACTGAGTTTTTCGATGAGACCTACCATCGGCAGGATGATCGACGCGACGAGGAACAGCGCTCCCCACAGCACAAACAGAAACGTCAACGGCGGCAAGACCGTCCGCAGCAACGCCAACTGCGCCTCGAGCCGCCCCTCGAACATTTCGGCGGCGACGCGGAGCGATTCGCACAGCGCCGTCCGCGATTCGCCGCCGACAGTCTGCTCGCTCCAGCGGAGCATTTCGGCCAGGCTTTCGGGGAACGCCCGTAGCGAGGCCAGTGAGTCGCTCAATGCCCAGCCGGCCTCGACCCGCACCGCCGCCGCCTGCGCGGCGTATTCCAGGGTGCGATCGTGGCAGCCACTCGCCGCCATGCGGAGGGCCGCGGGCAACGGCAGCTCACTTTCGACCAGCAAAGCGAGCAATCGCGCGAACCGCGCCAGCGATGCCCAACGCAGAATCGGCCCCAGCACCGGCGCGGCGAGCAGGATGGTGCGCAAGTCGGGCACCCGCATTGCCAGCACAATCAGCAGCCAAGCGCCAAGGACGACTGCCAAATTGCCCACGACCACCCACGTGCCGGCCGACGAGTATTCGATCAAGAGCCGCGTCGAGGTGGGAAGATCGGCGTCGAAATCTTTGTAAACTGCGGCGAAGCCCGGCACGATCGCGGCGGCGAAAAATGCGAACAGGCCCGACATCAAGCCGACGAGTACGGCCGGGTAGCTCAGGGCCAGGCGAATGCGGCGATGGACGTCGTCGGCGTGGCGCTCGACGGCCACGAACTCTTCGAGCACGCGGCCGAGCGCGGCCGAACGCAGACCCGCGGCCACCAGCGCCTGCAAGTGTGCCGGCGTGCGGCGGTCGTCTAGCGCCCGCTCAAGGTTCTCGCCCCGCCGCAGTTGATCGGCCAGTCGGTCGAGCGCCCTGGCGGTCGGCCCGCGGGGCAACTCGCGGGCGGCGGCCGTCAGACCTTCTTCGATCGGCAGCCCGGCATTGACCAACGACGAGATCGTCGTGGCCAAATC
>DATFDL010000204.1:0-2537 GCA_035252155.1 Pirellulales bacterium
AGCGCAAGTTGAGTCGCAATGCAGACACGCGCGGCCGCTGCGACGGACGCCGTGCGGATCTGACTCTTCGGTCTCTCTTGAGAGCCGGTTCTGCACGGCGTCCGCCGCGGCGAATTATGTCGCGCGTCGGCTCGATGTCCACCGCGCCGCGGCGGATGCCGTGGCACCCATGATTAACCTAACGCACGCGCATGATCTTCAACCCACGTTTGACGGATTCCTAGCGGGCAGTTTACTGTCTGGCGGCGCCGGCGGCTATCGGCTCGGGCCGCCCATAATGCCGCAGACTGATGCGATTGGCCAGCCACGGCTCGATCAGCGCCACCGCCAGGGCGATCCAGAGTGCAAGATCCCAGAGCGGAACACCGCGCCGGGCGGTGCGAGATACCTCATTTAATTGACTTGGGTCGGCGACGTAAGTAATCGTCGGCGAAGACCCGAGCAACTCACGCAAATCGGCCTCGTCCAAATAGGTCAAATCCGATTCCTCGCTGTCGAGATTCGCGGCAAAGCGCACGCCAGTCGACTCCTTGCCGACCGTTTCGACCGTGTAGACGCCTGTTTGCTCGGTATCCTGGAAAACCAGCGGGGAACGAAAGGGCTCTTCATTTTGTCGCCTTTCGCTCCGCGAAAGGACGTCCTTTCCCGGAGCGAAAGGCGACAATGCTGAATCGTCGCCGGGCGTGGCGGGCTTGCTCGATCCATCGGGGGTTTTGACCAGCACCTGCCCGATGCCTTCCTGGGCTGAGACAGGCAACGGTACAACGTCGCCGGTGTGATAGAACGCCTGTTGGGCCAGCGGTTGCTGGGCCAGATAGGTCACCAGCCGATAGGCCCACGGCAGATACGCGGGCCGCACGGGAAAGTTGGTCCAGTCGCGATCGCAGGTGCTGGCGAAAAGCATCACGCGGCCCTGCCCGTACTGTTTTTCCACCAGCAACGGCGAACCACTGTCGGCCCGCATCAACACGCGATGCTCAGCCGGCTCGATGGTCCAGAGGGCCTGGAATTCAACGCTCGAGAGATTTGCGATGCGTGGGTCGTCGAAACCCGCCAGCGCGGGATGCTCAGTATCGACGTCGCCGACGTGCGCCACGGCCGCAGGCCCCGAAGGCTGCCCTTCGATCCCCACGAGCCTGCCGGGCGAGAGGCCGCCATGCAGCCGAGTTTCGCCGGCCAGCGATTGATTGAAGAACGCCGGACTCGTTCGGTCGCCCAGGAACATCAACAGGCTTCCGCCGCGATCGACGAACGATTCGAGCCGCTCGACGCCCGCGGACGGCAGGTTTTCGAGGTTGGCCAGCACCACCACTCGGTACTTAGCGAGTTCGGCGGCGGCTAGCGATTCGGACGAGGCGACATCGATCTCGACAGCACTTTTGCCACCGGCCGCGGCCGCGAGGGCCGTCTTCAGGAAAAACAACTCGTCGAGCCTTGACACCCGCGACGGCGCGCCGTCGATCGCCAGCACGCGCACCGTGTCGATCACCTCGAAGGCGAACCAGCGGCGATTGTCGGCCACGAGAGGGTCGTCGTCGATTTCGACATAACCTTCGTGCCAGCCGCCCTGCTCAAAGGCATGGTGCAAACGAGGCACTGCCCAGCGGCCACCGGGCAAACTTTCGACCTGGCGCTCAGCGACGCGTTGGCCATCGACGACCAACCGCACCGCAAGGCTGCGCGGCTGCTGGCTTTGGTTGAGAATGTGCGGGCGGATGGAAAACGGGATGCCCGCCATCGGCCGCGCGGCGGCGTATTGCACCGCGGTGATGGCCAGGTTTTGCGGTTGCGGCGGGCGAACGCTCACGAAAAAAACGAGCGTCTCGGATTCCTCCGGCAATGGCTCTTCATCGGTGATCGGCCAGCCCGGCGCTTGCAGATCGCTGAAGACGTAGACTTCTTTGCTGTCGGCCGTGGACCGCTCGGCGATCGCCCTGGCCCTGCCGACGGCCGCCGTAAGATCGGTTGCCAGAGTGGATGGCCGCAGCGCATCGAGTGCCTGACGGACATCGCCCAACTGCGGTGTCGGCTCGGCAAAGGCGACTTTCGGTCCGCCGGCGCGACGGCCCGCCAATACCAGCGCGGCGGCGTCGCCTTCGCCCAGGCTGTCGAGCAGTTCGATGGCCGCGTTTCTGGCACGCTCGAACATGGTTTGGCCCGCTTCTTCCAGGGCCATGCTGGCCGAGTCGTCGAGCACCAGCACAACCGCGCGCTGCCCGGCCGCCGGCTCGCCGCCGCTGGGCCGCAGCATCGGGCCGGCCAAAGCCACGGCAAAGATGGCACACAGCGCCATGCGACATGCCAGCAGCAACAGTTCTTTGAGACGGCTCATGCGATACGACCGCAAGAACTGATCGGTGAAGAACCGTGTGGTCGAAAACCGCAGCTTCTTCGTCCGCCGCGAACGGCTGAGGTGGATCAACAGCGGAATGACCGCCGAGACCGCACCGACCAGCAAAAACGGGCTGAGGAACGTGAACATGGTGTGTAAAGAGCTCGAAACGGTTCGATTACGAAACCCGTCATCTCCCAAGAAT
>DATFDL010000205.1:0-2138 GCA_035252155.1 Pirellulales bacterium
GGTGACGCACGGCGTCACCGGTCCCATGGTTCGCTGGCTGGGCGAGCAAGGGCTGCGGGCCGAGGCCGTCGCCACGCGGTTCGAAGGCGAGCAAGACGAATCGCCCGAACCAACGGCAATTGAGGAATGAACCGTGAAAGCATTCGCCGCCCTTTATCGCGATCTGGACGAGACGACCAAGACCAGTCGCAAGCTGGCCTGCATGCGCGAATACTTTGCCTCGGCGCCGGCGGCGGATGCGGCGTGGGCGCTTTACTTTCTCAGCGGACGAAAGCCGAAACGGCTACTGCTCGCCCGCGACTTGCAGCGATGGTGCGCCGAAGAAGCGGCCCTGCCCGATTGGCTCTTTGACGAATGCCACGATGCCGTCGGCGATCTGGCCGAAACGATTGCCCTGCTTTTGCCCGAACCCGAACGATCTTCCGATGCCCCGTTGGCCGAGTGGGTCGAAGTACGATTGCTGGCCTTGCGCGACATTCCACCGGCAGAGCAGCGCGTTCAACTGGTCGCCGCCTGGCGCGAGATGGACCGCCGCCA
The DNA here is from genome assembly GCA_035252155.1 of Pirellulales bacterium. Classification (GTDB taxonomy): domain Bacteria; phylum Planctomycetota; class Planctomycetia; order Pirellulales; family JAICIG01; genus JAICLL01. The sequence continues at coordinate 538 of DATFDL010000205.1, forward strand.
GCGGCTGGTTTGGAACAAGCTGCTGACGGGCAGTTTTCGCATAGGCGTTTCGCAGACGCTGGTCGTGCGGGCATTGGCCGAGGTCAGCGGTCTGCCGGCGGCGGTGATTGCCCATCGGCTGATGGGCGTCTGGGAGTCGACGCCGGAGTTTTTTCAGCGGCTGCTGACGCCGCAGACCGACGACGCCGACGTGAGCCGCCCCTATCCGTTTTGCCTCGCTCACCCGCTGGTAACCGATCCGAAAACCTTGGGCGACGTGAGCCAATGGCTGGTCGAGTGGAAATGGGACGGCATCCGCGCGCAGTGCGTGCGCCGGGGGAGACAAATGGCGCTCTGGTCGCGAGGCGAAGAGCTGGTGACCGAGCGGTTTCCCGAACTGCATTTGACGGCGGAGGCTCTACCCGACGGCGTGGTGCTCGACGGCGAGATCGTGGCCTGGAAAGACGGCGCAGTCATGCCCTACGGTGTATTGCAGCGCCGCATCGGGCGGAAAACGGTCGGCAAAAAATTGCTGCAAGAAGCTCCGGTCCGGCTGATCGCGTTCGATCTGCTCGAGTTTGAAGGGCGCGACATCCGCGCCCGGCCGCTGATCGAGCGTCGGCGGCTGCTCGAAGCACTGCTGGCGGCGGCGGCCAGCGATGCGCAGATCGGGCTGTCTCCGTTGGAACACGGCGTCACTTGGGATGAGCTGGCCACCGCGCGGCAGCAAAGCCGACAGCGCAACGTCGAAGGTCTGATGCTCAAGCGGCTCGATTCGCCCTACGGCGTAGGCCGCATCACCGGGCAGTGGTGGAAATGGAAAATCGACCCTCATACCGTCGATGCCGTGCTGATCTACGCCCAGCGGGGCCACGGGCGGCGGGCAAGCCTCTACACCGACTACACCTTCGGCGTCTGGAGCGGCAGCGAGTTGGTGCCCTTTGCCAAGGCCTATTCGGGATTGACCGACGAAGAGATTCATCAGGTCGATCGGTTCGTGCGGCAAAACACGATCGACAAAATGGGTCCGGTGCGGCGGGTCAAGCCCGAACTGGTGTTTGAGCTGGCTTTCGAAGACATTCAGCTTTCCAAACGGCACCGTTCGGGCGTGGCCGTTCGCTTTCCGCGCATGGCTCGTTGGCGGACGGACAAAACGCCCGAGCAGGCCGACACGCTTGACGCCATCAAGGCGCTGCTGCGGTGTCAGGGCGAATAACGGTAACGCTGGTGCGGAGATGACCGCAGTTCCATCAAAGAAACCACCCTAATTCTCCTTGCTCGGCTCGGGCGGCGACGTTTGCAGCCGGTTCAGCAGGTCACGAAGGTGCTGTTGGTTGGGGTCCTGCAGAAACGGATTCGGGTCTTCGGGGGCGCCGGGGCCGCCCGTGGTGGGTGCGCCAGGGCCGCCGCCGGCGCGCGGCGGACGAGGCAGTTCGATCGTGGCAAGTGTGGCTTTTTGCTCGTCGCTGAGAATGGCTTCGAGCGCCTCGAAATTGGCCTTGGCGTCGTCCGACGTCATCTTGTCGGCCTTCTCGAGCGAGGCGAGCTTCTCGGCAAGCTCATTCGACTGCGTAGCGGAGAGTTCGACGCGAACGCCCTGGCTGAGCAAGTCCAACTTGCCG
>DATFDL010000206.1:0-9621 GCA_035252155.1 Pirellulales bacterium
ACTCGCGGCTTGGCACCGAGATCTGCCGCCCGTCGGCCAAATGAATGAGAAACGGTTGAAATGGCTGGGCGTTGCAATAGTTGCGAATCTGCTCAATCGCCATGGGATTCTCGCGTCCGCTTGAGTCACTGTTTAGCGTACCGGTCGAGCGTGGCTGGTTCTAGGGTCCCTCACCCAGCCTCTCCCAGAGTGAGAGGAATTTATCGCCTCTCACTTGGCCGTCTCGCGGAGGCAGAGGAATTTAGCGCCCTCACCTGGCCTCTCCCGGAGGGCGAGGGAATTTCTCAGCCTGCACTTTTAACCCTCCGAATGCGTCTTTGTTCTCTTCGTTACCTTCTGTTCAAATTCTGCCGTGCTCGGCGCCGTCGCCGCGACTTTCCGAGCGAATGCGCTGCGGCACGGGCAGCTCGATCGTGAACCGCGTCCCCATGCCTTCCTTGCTCTGGACGTCGATCAGGCCGCCGTGCGCTTCTATGATCTTTCTCGTCGTCGGCAAACCCAGGCCCGAGCCGCTGGGTTTCGTGGAGTAAAAGGCCTCGAACATCCGCGACATTGTCTTCTCGCTCATGCCGCAGCCGTTGTCGATCAGGTGCAAGGCCACGCCGCGGGGGGTCAACTCGGTGTGCACCAACAGCGTACCGCCATCGGGCATGGCCTGCTGGGCGTTGAGAATCAGGTTGAGCAGCGCGCCGCGGAACGACTCGCGATCCAACAGCACGCTGGGCAGATCGGCGGTCAGGATCGGCTGGATGTCGATTTTCGCCTCGACCGCCTGCGGGCGGTAAAACTCCAGGATCTGCATCAACTGCTGATTCAGGTCGGTCGGCTCCAGCCGTAGTTGGCGGACTTTGGCGAAATTCAAAAAGTTATCGAGCAATTCGTGCAGCCGCTCGCACTCTTGCTGCACCACGGCGATCTTGCCCAACGCCCGGCGAGTGCGGGGAGATTCGTCTTGCTGAAAATCTTCGGCCAACAGCTCCATGTTGAGACGGATGGTCGAGAGCGGGTTTTTTATTTCGTGGGCCAGGCCGCCCGCCAGCCGGGCGATCTCAGTATATTGGTCGATTAGCCGCTGGTTTTCTTCCGACGGCTTGCGATTCGGCTCAGGCGCGATCATCGCTCCATGATATGCGAACGCCCGGATTTCTTCAGGGGGCGGCGCCAATGAATTTGGCTACTGAACGACCTCGCGAGTGGGATGAACGCAAGGCGTCGGGAGCGGTCGGCCTTCGCTTTGCTGGCGCTCGATGACGTCGTCAACCACCTGGCATAATTCCCCATAGAGCTGGATCGGGTCGTCACCGTGAATACCGGTGATGACGTCGGGGCACATACCAATATAAGCCCGATCCGCGTCGCTCCACTCGACCCATTTGTGATAAGCGTCACCTGGTTTCATTGGATACGGCGGTCGCACCCGACATTAACTGCAGGCTGGATCCAACGCGTTAAGATGGAGGAGGGGAGTACCGGTGGACTCTTCTCTGTTCATCGCGTTGCCAATCGGCATACGCTAGCTGAAGCGTTGGTCACGCGGCTGGCCGAGCACCTCATGGACTCTCATTGTATGAGAAGGACCCGAGACGAGGCCACAGGTATTTTAAACGATGATTTGCCATTCACCGAAGTTTTCCGGCCTGGCGCAGGCGTGCTTTTACGTCTTCCAAGCTCTCCCGCGGTTCTTTGCGGCGCACGCGAGCGACGAGCAGGTCTTGAAAATCCTCCCAAAATCGCCGGTGCTTCGCGAGATCAATGATCACAGCCTCCACGCGCCCCTCGCTGTCAACCACAAACTTGATGCCGCGCATTTCTTGCTTCGGAAGAGTGTGAGCGTGGGATCGCCTTCCTACGTCTTCGAATGCCGAACTGGACGACCTAGGAAGGTCATCCTACATTGCCCGAAGCCGCAGCGCAGCCGGGGCATCGGCAAGCCTCTGCCCCAGCCACCGGAGCACGGAGAATAAACCTAGTCCCCTCCCTCGCTGCCGACGGGCTGCTCGGCCTCTTGCATGGCCTGGCGGCGACTGAGCTTCACGCGGTCCTGGTCGTCGATGGCGATCACCTTGACCAACATCTCGTCGCCCACCTTGCAGACGTCGCCGACGCTGTTGACGTAACCGTCGGAAAGCTCGCTGATGTGGCACAGCCCGTCCTTGCCGGGGATGATCTCGATGAACGCGCCGAACTCCTTGATGCTCGTCACGCGGCCTTCGTAGATCTTGCCGATCTTGACGGTCTCGGTGAGGGCCTCGACCCGCCGCATGGCCGCCTTCGCCGATTCGGCGTCGTTGCTGGCCACCGTCACGGTGCCGTCGTCTTCGACTTCGATCACTGCGCCGGTCGCTTCCTGAATGCCGCGGATGGTCTTGCCGCCCGGACCGATCAAAGCGCCGATCTTGTCGGGATTGATCTTGGTGCGCAACAGTCGCGGCGCCCACGGCGAGATCTCTTCGTTCGGACGAGGGATCGCCGAGAGCATGTGCCGCAGAATATGAATACGGGCTTCGCGCGATTGGGCCATCGTGGCCGCGATGATCTCGCGGCTGATGCCCTTGATTTTCAGGTCGAGCTGAATGCCGGTGATGCCGTTCTGGGTGCCGGCAATTTTGAAATCCATGTCGCCAAAATGGTCCTCGTCGCCGATGATGTCGGTGAGCAAGGTCCACTTGTCGTCGGTCTCTTTGACCAGCCCGACCGAAATGCCCGCCACGGGATTGCTGATCGGCACGCCGGCGGCCATCAGGCCCAGCGTGGCCCCGCAGACGCTGGCCATCGAGCTGGAGCCGTTCGACTCCAGAATGTCGGAGATCACGCGGATGGTATAGGGAAACTCTTCGGGATCGGGCAGCACCGGTTTGACGCTGCGCTCGGCCAGGGCGCCGTGCCCGATCTCGCGGCGGCCGGGACCTCGGATGGGCCGCACCTCGCCTACCGAGAACGAGGGGAAGTAATAGTCGAGCATGAATTTCTTAGAGTATTCGTCGATCAGCCCGTCGACCCGCTGCTCGTCGCGGTTGGTGCCCAGCGTGATCGTGATCAGGGCCTGCGTTTCGCCGCGCTGAAAGACAGCCGAGCCGTGTACGCGCGGCAGCACGTCGACCTCGCAGTGGATCGCCCGCAGGTCTTTGCTGCCGCGGCCGTCGGGCCGGGTGCCCGATAGAATCAGGTCGCGCACCACATGCTCTTCAAGCTGGTGCCAGGCATGGCTGAAGACCGCAGGGTCGAGGGCGCCGGGGGCGTCAAGGTTCGGGCTCATTTCGGCCAACGCCCGCTCTTTGAGCCCTGCCACGGCGTCGGCCCGGGCGTGCTTGCCCACCGTCTGCTTGGCCTGGCGGAAGGCGTCGTAATAGCGCGACCGCAACGTCTCGAAAGTATTGTCGGCCGGCGGAACCTCATACTGCTGCTTGACGACTTGCACCTTCTGGCACAGCTCGACTTGCAGATCGCAGATCTCGCGGATGATCCGCTGGCACTCGTCGATGGCCTGTTGCATGCGGCTTTCGGGCAGCTCGCGGGCAAAGCCTTCGATCATCAGCACCGCGTCGCGGCTGCCGGAGACAATCAGATCGAGATCGCTCTCTTCCAGATCGTCCTGGGTGGGAAAAGGCACGAACTCGCCGTCGACTTGGCCCAGGCGGACCGAAGCGATCGGCCCTTGAAACGGCAGAGGCGACAGCGCCAGAGCCGCGGCGGCGGCGTTCATGGCCAGCACGTCGGAGTCGTTCTGGCGGTCGCTGGCCAGCACGTTGGCCTGAATCTGCACTTCGTCGCGGAACCACTCGGGAAACAGCGGCCGGATCGGCCGGTCCATGAGCCGGCTGGTGAGCGTCTCTTTCATGGTGGGGCGGCCTTCGCGCTTCAGAAAGCCGCCGGGAAACTTGCCCGCCGCCGCCGTGCGTTCGCGATAGTCGCACGTCAGCGGGAAGAAGTCGATGCCCACACGGGCGGGGCCGGTACACGCGGCGGCCAGGACGACGGTTTCGCCGTATTGCACCAGGCAGCTTCCGCCGGCCTGCTTGGCGAGAAAACCGGTTTCGATGGAAAAGACGCTGGCCCCAATCTGCTTTTCAACTCGTACTTTCAATGCTGGTTCCCATTCCTTTGGGACGAAGTCATTTTTTGTCCGTCCCACTGCGTCCCAGCCAAACCGCCGGCGAGATTACTTGCGGATATCCAGACGCCGGATGATGTCGAGATAGCGCTGCGGACTGACCCGTTTCAGGTAATCCAGCAGCCGGCGTCGCCGACTGACCATCATCAGCAGACCCCGCCGACTGGCGAAGTCCTTTTTGTGCGTCCGCAAGTGCTCGGTCAGCTCGCCGATCCTGGTGGTCAGGATGGCGATTTGGACTTCGGGCGACCCCGTGTCGGTGTCGCCGCGACGGAAGTCACCGATCAGCTCTTGCTTGCGCTGTTTGGTAATAGACATCTGCGATCCGCTGTTTCTCCCACTTTGGGAAGGTTTGCTTGGACTCTACCTACTTTTTGGTTTCAAACAACTTAAGGCGTGAATGTACCATCTTGGCTGAGGATTGCAACCGGTAATGAGGGTTCAGGGTTCAGGGTTCAGGGTTCAGCAGCGGTTGAAGGCCAGGAAACCGCGGCGCGATGTGGTGGCCGCGGGCCGTGTATTTACTACTACCTGGCCTCCTCAACCGTCAAAAGCGATTCACCGATGGCTTGCAGCCGTTCGGCACTGCCCGGCGCCACGCGGCTCCACGGCCCGGCGTCCGCCTCATAGCCGCCTTCGGCATAAGCGCGGCGAATCGGCAGGTAACCTAGATAGCCGTTGGCGTAGCCCACTACAAATGTCGCGCCGGCCTGTTTTAACGCCATGCCCGTTTCGACGAATGCCTCACCGGGCAAGCTCACCCAGCGAACCGGGCCGACCCGCATCGCCTGCACTTCCGCGTCCAAGGGATCGGCTTGAAGCTTGGCCGCCAAACGCACCATCCGGCGGCTGAGCGGCGTTGATCGCGCCTGGTCCTCCTGAACCGCCTCGGCTAGGGGCGGGCAAGGCCGTGCCGCGAGCGAGCACGTTTGCGACCGTACATCGATCGTGTCGATCATCAAAGGCGGCATTGCTTTGAGCCGTTTGATTTCGGTCAGCGCGGCGTCGGCGATTTGGCGGCCCGCCGCGCGCACATCGTCGAAGTTGCCCGACACCTGGGGTGAATTGACGTTGCCCGCCGCGCCTTGCGTGAACAGACACACCGCGCCGTCGAGCGCATTCTCGACGGCAGACGTGGCGGCGCCGGGATAATCTGCCGAGACTTCCGGCAGCAGCATTGCGATGACCGGATGAGCGGTATAGTTGAGCAGCACAGCATGCGGCGCACCTTCGCCGGTCTCGGCGTAGATGACCGTCAGCTCTTCGTCGACCTGCCAGGGGACGGCCACGTCGGCTTCCTTGGGTAACGGGCCGTTTCGGTTCAGCGTGCCGTCTTTAAGCAGGATCCGACGATAACGAGCAAACTGCTCGACGCGGGCTTTACCACACCGCAGCCGGACCGGCTGCCGGTTGCTCCAGGCGTCCACAACGGTCTGCACTAGATCGTCGAGATGCCGCTCAAACCACTCGGCCACGCGGGGCATCTCGCGCATCGGAGTCAGGCCGATCGTTTCAGGCGCCGAATGCGTGTGCGAGGCCGCCAGCATGATCGCCCCGGGTTTTAAGCCGGTTTTTGCGGCCACTCGCGCGCGCAGCTCGCGCGTAAAGTTGCGGCCGGCGCCGAGGATCGAGTTGTCGTAGCCGATTGAGTCGACCGCCAAGACCGCGACGGCGCTGGCTCCGTTGTCGAAGACAATGGCACGAGCATAAAGGTCGTCGTGGACGCCCTTGAAGGGCGCGTTCGTACCATTGCCCGACGAAGTGAGATAGGGCACCCACAGGGGCGGCGTGACGCGGCGTTTCGCGGCGCCGGCCCGCAGAGGTTCGGCCGCAAATGCTCCAGTGCCACACAGGCCCGCGGCGGCGAGCGCGATCAGCCAGAGGCCAGCGCGGCGCTCGATTCGGTCATTGTCAGAGGTCGCGTCGGCAAGCCGGGCGGTACGAAGCCGATGGGCGACGATTCCTCCGATGACGCCAAGAACCAGAGGCCAAAGCGACCGCATAACTTCGCGAAACCTACCGAGGATCTCGACGTTGAGGGTATATATACCGCTTCGCTCTGCGGGGTGGATCCAGTTTTGAAGGTAATCAGACAGCAGGGCAGTCGGGAGTTTCAACCGCGTCGGACGCTCGAGCAACTCAAGGCCGAACCACATCCAACCCGCAATTGCAAAACCAAGCCAAAAGGCACGGCGCGGAGGATTGCTATAAATTGCGCCAAACAGCGCGAAAAAAAGACATGCAAACAACATCACGCCGGTGATTGCCACCCAGAGTTCACTGGGATTCGCTATCGCCGCGCAGGCAATCGACAGCACAGCGATAAAGCTCAGCAACCCTTTCAACGAGAAGCGGAACTGGTTCATGTGCGTCGCGCCCATTGGTCTTTCTAGCGACATTTCTTACCATCGACACACGCCTGCAGAGCATGAGCCGGCTCATGGCGCGATTCTACCAATGCAACACGTTGGAATCACCCCTAGACCGCAATCATGAGCATCGAAGTCGAACCACTCAGCCCGCTGGAGCAACACTTCGAGCGCTGGCGCGTGCGGACTGGCCTGGTGCTGGCGCCGGCGGCGTTTGCGGGCGTCTTGTCGGCGGATTTTCCGTCGCTGCGGCCCGAAGCGCATCGGCTGGCCGCGGTCATGGCGGCGGTGGTCGTGCTGTGGCTCACGGAAGCCATCGCCATGCCGGTGGCCGCGCTGGTGGGGGCCTCGCTATGCGTGGTACTGCGAGTGGCGCCGGCCAAGGAGGTGTTCGCGCCCTTCGCCGATCCGATCATGTTTCTCTTCATCGGATCGTTCATTCTGGCCCGGGCCATCTTTCTGCACGGCCTCGATCGCCGCTTCGCGTTCTGGGTGCTCTCGCTCAGTTGGGTCGGCGGCAGCCCGACGCGCATCTTGTTCGCCTTCGGCGCGGTGACCGCCGCCTTGTCGGCCTGGATCTCGAACACCGCCACTACGGCCATGATGTTCGCCATCGGCATGTCGCTTCTCGGTTATCTGCTCGACCGCGACGCCACTGCCGGTCGGCCGGTCAGCCGCCGTTACGCCACCGGGCTGATGCTGATGACCTCGTTCGCCGCGTCGATCGGCGGGCTGGCCACGCCCGTCGGCACCCCGCCCAACCTGATCGGTCTGGGCAAAATCCGCGATTCGCTGGGCGTGGAAATTCCGTTTCTTAAATGGATGTGCCTGGGCGTGCCGATCGTGATTTGTCTGTTTCTCTACTTGTTTGTGTATCTCAACTGGCTTTGTCCCGCGGGGCGCGGCGCGCTGCCCGGCGAACGCGCAAGGCTTGAAGCCGAGCGGCGGCGATTGGGTCCGTGGACGGCTGGACAGCGGTCGACCTGCCTGGCTTTCGGCCTGACCGTGGTACTGTGGATCGTGCCCGGCGCGGTGGCTCTGTACGCCGGCGAGGCCAGCGATGCCTACCAAGCGGTTCGCAACACTCTGCAGGAGGCGGTGGTGGCGCTGTTGTGTGCGGCGCTGCTGTTTTTCTTGCCAGGCGACGGCGGACGCAAGGCCATTACTTGGCGCGAGGCGGTCGAGATCGACTGGGGCGTGGTGCTGTTGTATGGAGGCGGTTTCGCGCTGGGGGTGCTATCTGACAAAACGGGCCTGGCGGCGACGCTGGGCCAAAACCTGGCGGCGCTGCTGCCCTCGACCAGCGGGCTGGGGCTGCTGATCGCCGCCACCGCGGTGGCCACGATCGTCTCGGAGCTGACCAGCAATACAGCCAGCGCGATCATCGTCGTGCCGGTGGCGATCAACACCGCGCAGGCGGTCGGCGCCGATCCGCTCGAACCGGCGCTGGGCGCCACGTTCGCCGCCAGCCTGGGTTTTATGCTGCCGGTCTCAACGCCGTGCAACGCCATCGTCTACGGCTCGGGTTACATCCCACTGCCGCGGATGGTGCGCTACGGCCTGCTGCTCGATCTGGCCGGCGTGGCGGTGATCGTGGTCATCGTGCGGCTGCTGTCAGGATTCGTTCGCTAGCCCATCCGCTCGATCGCCGCTTCGAGCAATTGCGGCAGACTATCGAGCGCCCGTAGGTCGCGGGCCACACGTGGGTTGGCAAAGATGCGGACGCGCTTCACATAGTCGTCAAACTGTTCCTGAGCCAAGGTTCGCACGACCGGCGAAACCTCACCCAGCGGACGCCACCGCCCTTCTTTGATGAAATAGACATCGACGTCGAACTCGACTTCGCGGCCCACCGGCGGGGCGTCGAAGAGCACCTCATGGGGCGCCACCACCCGCCCTAACGCCGTGCTGGCCACCAAGGCAAACTGCTCGGCGCAGGCCGCCAGCCAAGGATAAGGCTGCCGCGCTAGCCGGTCGTAGACTTCGCGCCGCTCGAAAAAGCTATATTGCGACACGCGCTTATAGAGCCGCCGTGTACCGCCAAACAGCCCTTCGAGCAGCTCGCGCGCGGGGCCCGAGCCGGCGGCGGCGTGCAGCTCTTCGATCATCCGCCCTTCGGTGTGCCGGAAGAATTGATCGAGATCGAGTGTGCCGTGCAACAGATAAAACGCCCGCTGCAACATGGCCGTAGCCGCCCGCACGCCGTGATGCCAGTAGACTTCGCTGAACATCACGTATCTGGCAAAGACCATCATCTCGGCGGCCGTCTTGCCTTTTTCGCTGATGGCCAGGCCGTCGCCCGCCTCGTTCAGGCAGAGGCTGCCGATCAGCCGCCCCTGATCGAAGTTTCGTCCGTAAGGCACGCCCGCGTGCAAGCTGTCGCGCATCAGGTAGTCCATCTTGTCGACGTCGATCGGGCCGGAGAGCATGCTCGCCAAGATCCGGGCCTTGGCGGTGCGCGGCTCTTCCGAAAGCAAGGCGACGACATCGCGCGGGTTAATGCCCCAATCGGACCGCAGAGCGTCGGCGATCTCGCCTTCGAGTAGAAAGCTGTTGGCGAACAGCTCGTGGCTGGGCACGCCGGGCAGCCGGATGTCTTCGATCGGATGGCAGAACGGCCAATGCCCCAGGTCGTGCAACAGCGCGGCGACCAGAAACAGCTCGGCGTCGGCCGGGCGAACGGCGGCCGCGAATCGCTCGTCGCGGGCAAGCTGCTTCAGATAGAGTAACGCCAGCCGATACACGCCCAGCGCGTGCTCGAACCGCGTGTGGATGGCCGCCGGGTAGACCAACGACACCAACCCGAGTTGGCTGATCTTGGCTAGCCGCCGGAACTCGCTGGTATCGATGATCTGCCGCACGCGGTCGGTCAGCGGCACGTCGAGTTCGGGCGGAATGCGAATCATCCCCCGACGCGCGTCGAGACCGGCGATTTCGGGAATGTCCACGGGAGGGGTCGGGGGTCGGGGGCCAGGATTCAGGGAGCGCAAGCGTCGTGCGGGAACTGCGCGCAATAATAGCGTTTCCGCTCGGCGAGAGGAAAGCTATGATCGGAGGCGATCGTGAATTCCCGACCCCTGACCTCCGACCTCTGACCTCTGATCCCTAACTTAGCTTCGCCAACGCATCGAGCGCCGACTT
>DATFDL010000207.1:0-4021 GCA_035252155.1 Pirellulales bacterium
GCTGTGGTCGATCAGCAACTACCGGTTGGCCGCCGGCACGGGGGCGGTGCCCAGCGTGGTGCTTTCGCTGGCCCGCGGCGACGAGGTGGTGACCCGCGAAGTCGCCACCGGCGACGGCCCGTTCGACGCGCTGTTTTGGGCGATCGAGCAGATTACCGGCATCGACGTGGTCTGCCGCGATTTTCGGATTCATAGCGTCTCAGTGGGCAAGGATGCCCAGGCCGAGGTAACCGTCGAGGTCGAGCGTCGAGGCCAGCTCTATCGCGGGCGTGGCGTATCGACCGACAGCATCGAGGCCAGCGCCAAAGCGTTTTTGAACGCCATCAATCGCATCGCCGCCAGCGCCGAGGCCGGCAAGAAGGTCAGTCCCTACGAGACGGCCGACGCGATGAGGTAGGGTGGGACGAGCTTCCGAGTCCCACCTTTCGGTTGCGCCACGCGGCCGCATCGTCAGAGGGGGAAAGGTGGGACTCGTTTCACTCGTCCCACCCTACGGCTCTGGGGCAGAGGAACCACGAATCACACGAATGACACGATTTGCTGCATTCGTGTAATTCGTGTAATTCGTGGTTCAAAACCTTCGTCTGACGAGCCGGGGCATCGCCTAGGCTCTGCCCCAGCCACCGGCCGTTTCGCAGTATGAACGCGGTGAGTATAAATGCGGGAATGACAGCCTCGTCGATCGAACATGTTCAAGTCATCGATACACACACCGGCGGCGAGCCGACTCGCGTGGTCGTGTCGGGCGGCCCGGAGTTGGGCGAGGGATCGCTCGCCCAGCGGCGCACGTTGCTGCGCGAGCGCTTCGATCACTTTCGCTCGGCCGTCGTCAATGAGCCACGCGGCTCCGATGTGATGGTCGGCGCACTGGTCTGCCAGCCAGTCGACAAAAGCTGCGCGGCCGGTGTCATTTTTTTCAACAACGCCGGCTGCTTGGGCATGTGCGGACATGGCACCATCGGCGTGGTGGTGGCCTTGGGGCACGCTGGCCGATTGGCCGCCGGACGGCACCGGCTCGAAACACCCGTCGGCGTGGTGGGCATCGAATACGACGGTGCCAACCACGTCGCGTTGGAAAATGTGCCCAGCTATCGGCACGCGTCCGGTGTGACGATCGATGTCGACGGCCTGGGGCCCATCACCGGCGACGTGGCTTGGGGCGGGAATTGGTTTTTTCTGGTGAGCGAGCACGGGCAAGAACTCGAATTGGCCAATGTCGATCGGTTGACTGACGTCGCGTGGCGGATACGTCAGGCGTTGCGACGTTCGGGCGTCACGGGGGCCGACGGACAAGAGATCGACCATATCGAGCTGTTTGGCCCGCCGCGATACGCCGCCGCCGACAGCCGCAACTTCGTGCTCTGCCCAGGCAAGGCGTACGACCGTTCGCCCTGTGGCACGGGCACCAGTGCCAAGTTGGCCTGCCTGGCGGCCGACGGCAAGCTGATTCCCGGCCAGGTTTGGCGGCAAGAAAGCATTGTCGGCAGCATGTTCGAAGGCTCGGTGCGCATCGAAGACGGTCAGATCATTCCGCGGATTTGTGGCGCGGCTTACGTGAACGCCGAGGCGACCTTGATTCTCGACCCGCGCGACCCTTTTTGCATGGGAATCGGCGCGTGACAAGCCTACCAACTCCCGCCTACGATTTTTTGTCGCCGCCGAAGATCGTCTTTGGCTGGGGACGGCGCGCCGAGGTGGGGCGACTCGCGTCATCGCTGGGCCGGCGGGCATGGATCATTTCCGGGTCGCGCACGTTGGCCGCCAGCGGCGCGATCGACGAAATCGGCTCCGCGCTGCGCGCGGCGGGCATCGCTGTCGGCGAATTGGCAGCCATCGCCGATGAGCCGCAAGTCGCCGATGTCGATCGGGCCGTCGAGCAACTCCGGCAGCTCAACGCGGGGCCGGGCGATTTCTTGCTGGCTATCGGCGGCGGCTCCGCCATCGATCTGGCCAAGGCGGCCGCCGCACTGGCCACCAACCATGCCGGCCGTTCGGTCGTCGATTACCTGGAAGGAGTCGGCCGCGGACTTGCGATTGTCGAGCCGCCCCTGCCGCTGCTGGCGATGCCCACCACCGGCGGCACCGGCGCCGAAGCCACCAAAAACGCCGTCATCTCTTGCTACGATCCTCCGTTCAAAAAAAGTTTGCGCAGCGAGCTGATGCTGCCGCGCATCGTGCTGATCGATCCCGAATTGGCCGTCAGCTTGCCGCCGCGGGCCACCGCCTGGTCGGGCATGGACGCCCTCACGCAACTGATTGAAAGCTACCTTTCGCGGTTCGCCCGGCCACTGCCGCGGGCGCTGGCCATCGATGGACTGCGCCGAGCGGTGCCCGCCTTACCCGAAGCGGTTCGTACTGGCACGTCACGCTGGGCGCGGGAAGCGATGGCGCAGGCGGCGCTGTTGTCAGGTTTGTCCTTGGCTAATTCCGGGCTTGGTTTGGCGCATGGCGTGGCGGCGGCGTTGGGGGTGCACGCGCGTGTGACGCACGGCCTGGCCTGCGCCGTGATGCTACCAGCGGCACTGCGCGTGAATCGAAGCAAGTGCGAAGGCGAGCTTGCCGCGCTGGCCCGCGACGTGCTCGGCGGCCGCTGGCCCAGCGACGCCGCGGCGGCGGACGCATTTCTGCAAGCCATCGATGAATTGGCGGCGACGGTAGGTGTGCCGAGACGGCTGAGCGAGCTGGGCGTGCGTCGCGAGCAAATCCCCGATTTAGTCGCCAGCTCGCGCGGCAACAGCATGAACGGCAATCCGCGCCAACTCGACGATGCTGAACTTGCTGATGTACTTGAGCAAATGCTTTGAAGCCTCACCCTAACCCGACGCGCAAGCGAGGCGGCCGCGCGCGTCACCGGCTTTTTCCTCGCTTGCGCTTCGGGTTTGTGTGATTCGTGTCATTCGTGGTTCCTCTTCTGCTAATCGCTGAACTATGATTCTCGCCGCCGGATTGACGCCTGCCTGGCAACATATTTTGCGCTTCGATGATTTGCGGCTGGGCCAGGTCAATCGAGCCGCCGAGACTCACTTGTGCGCATCGGGCAAGGTCTGCAACGTCGGCATCGCGTTGGCCCAGCTTGGGGCCGAATGCCGCTTGCTCACGCCCTTGGGCGACGAGGTTATGGAGCGCGCCTGGCAAGAGCTAACCAGCCTAGAAGTCCAACCTGCGCTCATCAATGCCCAGCAGCCCACGCGCGTCTGTGCGACGCTGATCGACTCGGCCAGCGGCACAGTAACCGAGTTGGTCGAGAACGCCCAGCCGTTGCCGCCGTCGTGCCTGACGGAGTTTTGTCACGAGTACGCCAAGATTGCGCGGCAAGCCGAGTTGGTCGTGCTCAGCGGCTCTCTGCCGGCTGAGACACCGGTCACCTTCTATCGAGAGCTGCTAGCCGTCACGCCGGGGCGTGTGGTGCTCGATGCGCGTGGCCCCGAGCTGCTGGCGGCGTTGGAATGCAGGCCGTTCGTCATCAAACCCAATCGCGAAGAGCTCGCGTCGACACTCGGCTGCAAGCTCGGCGATGAATCGCCCTTGTTGTCCGCCATGCGCGAGCTGAACGACCGCGGCGCTCAGTGGGTGGTCATCACCGACGGCACGCGTGCCGTGTGGGTCAGCTCGACCGAGGGCATCCATCGCTTGCAGCCGCTACGGGTCGAGCATGTGATCAATCCCATCGGCTGCGGCGATTGCCTGGCGGCCGGACTCGCCTGGTCGTTGTCGCAAGGACACGACGTGCTCCAAGCGGTTCGCATCGGCATCGCCGCCGCGGCCCAAAATGCCGAACAATTGCTGCCCGGCCGGATCAATCCGCGTCAAACGCTCGAACTCGCCGAGAAGGTTGATTGCCAACAAGTGATCGGCGACAAAACTTAATTCGGCCGGGTGCCACGGCATCCGCCGCGGCGCGCGTGGCGTGGAACTGACGCGCGACGTATTTCGCCGTGGCGGACGCCGTGCGGCGCGGGTCTCCAAGCCTCGCACGGGCAACACTCACGGCGTCCGTCGCGGCGAACTCACTGAGAATTAT
>DATFDL010000208.1:0-6765 GCA_035252155.1 Pirellulales bacterium
CGAGTCGAAATGAATCCGCACGCCAAGCTGTCGAGCGCGGTCGAGCACTTCGCCGAGAAGCAACCGACTGTTCTGCAATGCCGGCAGTTTGATCGACAGATAATCGCCCCGCCCAGCGGCGGCCAAGGCATCGAGCGCCGCCAGGTAATGGTCGGCCACCGAGCGCAGCGAGTCTTCCGGGCCATCCCAAAAACCCAGCGTGCTGGCGAAGCTCTTGTCGGCCAACTCAGCAGCCAATCGCAAGGCGTCGGTCAGTTCCGGCCCGGCGATGTAGGCCCGAGCCGCACGCCGGGCTAGCGGCAGCAGGCATGCCGAGGCGGCGCGTCGCAGAACAGGGGTCAGGGGTCGGGATTCAGGGGTCAGGGTTCCGGCGCCAGGTTTGCTCGTCGATCGCGGTCGAAAAAAATGCTGAACCCTGAACCCTGAACCCTGAACCCTTTTGGATGCCTTGTGCGCCAGATCCGCTCCCAAAGCGATCATCCCCCGAACGCCCCGCGGATAAAACCGCCACGACACACAATGGTGCTCATGCGGCGTCCAGACTTGTATCCACGCCTCGACCGTGCCCAACAACTCATAGGCGTCCAGGCCTTCGGCGACCGATTGCTTAATGGCTTCGACCATCAGCAAAATGCCCGGACTGGCGCGCTGGAATTGCGGATCATAGCCGACCTTGAGCACCCAATAGCGCTGCTGATGAACGACACCGATCTGCATGGCGGCCGTCTGATCGGCGATGTGCAAGAATTCGATGCGCAGCTTGCCCTGTCGGGAGGCGGCACGCGCGTAACGCCGATAAAAATCGCCCGAACGGTCGAGAGCCAGGGCGGTGCCGGCTTCGCCCTTCCACGAGCGGCGCTCAACATCAAAGGCCAGGTCGAGCAGGCGATCGACTTCGCTCTCGCCGGGAACGTGCGATTGCGTCGTGACCGATCCCCGTTGCTCGGCGTGTTTGCGGGCCCGGCGCAGGTCGGAGCGGCGGCGCGACGAAATATTGTCTTCGGGCGTCGCCCAGTTCGCATCGAGCGGTATCCAAGGCGTGGCGGCTTGCGGGCCAATGCGCGTCCAGCCGCGGCGCTGAGTGGCGATCTCCAGCGCCGCGCGAGTCGGAGCGTCGGCAAACACTCGCTCGAAGAAGATCGGCCGGCCGCGGCCAATCAATTCCTCGGTTAGGGCAGCCAGCGCTTCAGGGCTGCTCGACGCCAGCCCCGCCGGCTCGTAGATGCGATGGTAATTCAGCCCATGCCAGCGTCGGCCCAATGCGCCGGGCAAGCCGATCAGCGGCGCGGCAGCCACCGCCAGGCCATCGCGATGCGCGACGATGACCTCCACATCGCCATCGTTGCCGAAGGTAGCCACCGCGGCCTCGATCCAGTCGAATGTCTCCATCGGCGTGGCCACCGCGTCGTCGAGCGATTGCCAGGCGGGCCGCCAGTCGGCCAGCTCGCCGGCGTCACGGATTGTCTGAAAGCGCACCGGCCCGGCGGTGAGCGGCGGCGATAGAAACGGTTCAAAGTCAACAGCGGTGGCCATACAGAAGGATAGTTCACCGGCCGGTAGCTGACTGCGGGAGAAGTCAGGCCGATAGTGCGACCAAAGGCCAGAATTCTCACGAATTCTGCTACCCGCCATCGACCGGTCGAGTGGCTGAACGGGCACGGCCGGGTTATGCTGACAATTCGGATGATGGCGATTTCGAACGACAGGTTTTTCGCATGAGCGACGGTGATTCCAACGGCCCGCTGCCCGACTTTTCGCGCGGCGACGGTCTATTGCCGGCCATCGCCCAGGACGCCGAGACGGGCGAAGTCTTGATGCTGGCCTACATGAACGCCGAGAGCTACGCCGAGACCGTGGCCACCGGCCGGGCGGTCTACTATAGCCGCAGCCGCGGCCGGCTCTGGCGCAAAGGAGAAGAGAGCGGGCACGTGCAGATGGTCAGTTCGATCTTGGTCGATTGCGACGGCGACACGATCTTGCTGCGCGTGCGGCAACTGGGCGGGGCCGCTTGCCACGAAGGCTATCGAAGCTGCTTCTTCCGCGAGGTCACGCCCGAGGGAGTTCGGATAATCAGCGAGCAGGTGTTCGACCCGTCCGTAGTTTATCGAGCGAACAATACGTAGGATGGCCTTCCAGGCCGTCCAGCGTCTCGCCACCTTGTAGCTGGCTTCGTGAGAAGACAGGTCGCTGGCACGATTGCGGCCAGAATTCTTACGAATTCTGCTACCAACTCTCCTGACCTTGACGCGCGGGCGGTGAATCCTTACCGTTCGCCCGTCTCATCAGGCACTCTTTGCGCGCTTTGCACCGCGGGGGTGGCTTGGGCAGTTTCACAAAACAAGGCAGATCACGGATGACGCCACTACCTACCATACCTGCTTCCGACACGCCTGCGGGCGTGCCGCTGCTGGACCTCAACCGACACTATGCCGTCCTGGAAATGGAACTGGCCGCCGCCGTGCTGCGGGTTTGCAAGTCGGGGCGATATGTGCTCGGGCCGGATTGCGCCGAGTTCGAAAAGGAGCTGGCCCGTTATTGCCAGGCGAGGCACGCCGTCGCCTGCGCGTCGGGCAGCGACGCCCTGCTGCTGGCGCTGATGGCCTGCGGAGTGGGGCCGGGCGACGAGGTGCTTTTGCCCAGCCACACGTTTCTGGCCACCGCGTCGGCCGTGGCCCGCTTAGGCGCCAAGCCCGTGTTTGTCGACATCGATCCGGCGACGTTCAATCTCGACGTTCGGCAACTTCAACCAAGAATCACTTCGGCCACGAAGGCGATTATTCCGGTTCATCTGTACGGCCAATGCGCCGACATGCCGGCGGTACTCGAAATCGCACGTCAACATCGGCTGGCGGTCGTCGAAGACGCCGCCCAGGCCATCGGCGCCGAGCTTGCCGGACGGCGAGCCGGCTCGATGGGCGACATCGGCTGCTTCAGTTTTTATCCGACCAAAAACCTGGGCGGTTTCGGCGACGGCGGAGCGGTGACCGCCAACCGCGATGATCTGGCCCAGCGGCTGGGCCTGCTGCACATGCATGGCATGCAGCCGCGTTATTACCACCAGGTGCTGGGCATCAACAGCCGCCTCGACAGCATCCAGGCGGCGGTGCTCAACGTGAAGTTGCCGCACCTCGATCATTGGACCGCGCAGCGGCAGGCGTGTGCCCGCCGCTATACGCAGCTTTTTGGCAAATACGGCCTCGACCGATTACTTGGCTTGCCAACCGAGGCGGCCGATCGCCGGCACGTGTGGAATCAATACGTGGTGCGCGTGCCCGAGGGAAAACGCGATGCGCTGCGGGCGCATCTGGCGCAGCGAAAAATCGGCACCGAGATTTACTATCCGGTTCCCTTGCACTTGCAAGAATGTTTTGCGTATCTCGGCTATGCGAAGGGCAGTCTGCCAGAGACCGAACGTGCGGCGGCCGAAACCCTGGCCCTGCCCATGTTCGCCGAGCTGACCGAAGAAGAGCAAGCGTTGGTCGTGCGCGAGGTGGCCGGGTTCTTCGGTCCTCGGCACGGGCTGACAGGACCGAAGTATCTGAAACGTTCGTCCGCACAACGCCCGTCGGAGTCAGTCGAGCGCGCGTAGGGCGGGCCGAGCGCAGCAAGTCCCCATCCGCGCCAGGTTAAGGTGATTCTGCTGCAAAACATCTGTAGGGAACGCCCTCCGTGGCGTTCCGTGAGGGGCGAATTGACGTCGAATCGCAGTTCACGGAACGCCACGGAGGGCGTTCCCTACAGAGCAAACAAGCGGCCGCCCGCTTAATTCGTTGGGGTTCCCTACTGACATTGGTCGGTGGATCGACTCTCAATAAACTCGAGCACCAGCCGCGCCACGTCGATGCCCTGAGCACGGGCGAGCGCTTTCCAGCCAGGGACGGCGTTGACTTCAATCGCATAGAGCTGTCCATCGCGGCCGGGCAGCAGGTCGACGCCGGCCAAGGGCGCGCCGACCACCTCTGCCGCGCGGTGGGCGAGCTCCGCCAGCTCCGGTGTGACTTCGAGCGGTTCGGCCGTGGCCCCGCGGCTGACGTTGGTCCGCCAGTCGAGCGGATTGCGGCGTCTCATGCCGAGCACTCGCTCGCCAATGACCAGCAACCGCAGGTCGCTACCGTCGTGGTCGATGAATTCTTGCAGATAGAGCACGGCCCCGAGTTGGTCGAGCATCTTGAAGGCCCGCAGCGCCAGGGCTTCGTCGGTCAGTCGCGTGATGCCGCGGCCCTCGGAACCAAACAGCGGTTTGAGGACGACGTCGCCGCCCAGTTCGGCGAAGCCCGTCATGGCGTCGTCGGCCGTTTGACAGACAATGGTCCGCGGTATTTTTAAGCCCGCCGCGGCAAGCCGAGCGGAGGTCAGATATTTATCGACCGCGGCTTCGATGGCCTTGGGCGGATTGATCACCGGCACGCCCGACGCTTCGAGTCGCGCCAGCAGGTCCATGCGAAACACGACTTGTTCGAGCGAGCCGGGCGGCATGGTCCGCACGAGCAGCGCATCGACGTCGCTCAAGGAGATGTTGCCGGTAGCCCCGGACCTTGTGGCCGGCCCTCCGGTGAACCTTGCTCGTGGGGCTGGATCATCGACGTCGGAACCGCCGGGCACAAGGCCCAGAGCTACCTGACGCGCGGTAATCTGATCGCCCTCACCCAGCACAGACGCTAATTGCGTGAACGCCACCGGCAGAAGCTCGTGCTGGCTGTCCGCCGCGCGGCGAAGGTCGCGAAAGTACCAACTATCGGGCGAGCACAGGACGGCGATGCGCATGGCCAATGAGGTAAAAATGCAAAATGCAAAAGTCAAAACCGATCAATGTCATGCCCTGAGTGGACCTTCGCCCGACGTGTAGGTATAAGATGCAAAGGGACGACTGCCAAGAGATGCCTTCTTTCCTGCAGAGTTTCGCTGGTCGCCATGCGTGCCTTCGCCGTCGCCGCTCATCCCGATGACATCGAATTCGTAATGGCGGGCACGCTCATTCGCTTGCGCGACGCGGGGTACGAGATTCACTATATGAACCTCGCCAACGGCTGTTGCGGCTCGACTGAGCACGACGCCCCAACCACCGCTCGGTTGCGCCGCGACGAAGCGATCGCCGCCTGCCGCTCGATCGAGGCGGTGTTTCACGAAAGCCTGGTGAACGATCTGGAGATTTTTTACGACCGGCCGACGTTAGGCAAACTGGCGGCGGTGATGCGCGAGGTATCGCCCGAGATCGTGCTCACGCATGCGCCGGTCGATTACATGGAAGACCATGTCAACGCCTGCCGCCTGGCGGTGACGGCGGCTTTCGCCCGCTGCATGCCGAATTTCGCGACCGCCCCGCCCCGGCCAGCCACAACTCAGCCGGTGACCATTTACCATGCACAGCCACACGGCAATCGCACGCCGCTGGGCGAAGTGGTGACGCCGCAACTGTTTGTCGATGTCACCGACTGCTTGAATGAAAAAACCGCCATGCTGGCCTGCCATCAGAGTCAGAAGCGATGGCTCGATGAGAGCCAAGGACTCGATTCGTATTTGCACGCGATGCACGACTTGTCGCGCGAGGTCGGCCGCATGTCGGGCCGCTTTGAATACGCCGAGGGCTGGCGGCGGCATCTGCACCTGGGGTTTTGCGCGGCCGACGCCGATCCGCTTTCGGCGGCCCTGCGCAATTGGTCGTTCGTCCGGTCGATGACGGGCTGATGGCAGGACTCAACTCATCATCGTGCCCAAGATGAATAATCCGCCCATGCAGAGCATCACCAGCGAGCCGACGACGACCCCCAGCACCGCGAACAGCTTTTTGCGCTGCTGAAAAAGGCCGGCAACGCCTAATCCGATGCCGCACAAGCCGAGGAACATGCCGCCGATGATCACCAGCCCCGTGGCGATTGCCACGGGAGAGTTTTCATCGACTCCGCCAGGCGTTGAAGCTTGGAGTACGCCGGCGATGACGATGCAGATGAATTCGAGCAGGCCAACCGCCAGCCCAATAACGAGCGATGCAATGCCCAGGCCCGAATGCTTTGACGATTCGTGCTCGCGATCAAAATACCCGCCATAACCGGCCTGGTACGGGTTAGAATAGCTCATACATGATCCTGGGGTGAGGAATGCTCCGATTCTGGCAAAGCCGCAATACGATGACAAGGGTTTTGAGGTTGCGATTCTCCGCCGCGTCGTTTGTGGCAATTGTGATTGTCACCAGTTGGGCGTCTTGAAACGCTTTGTCGACAGTTTTGACTTCGTGCGAATGAAGCCCGACAAGTCGGTTATCGTGGGCGATCTGCCCGAGAATGCGACCGTGCAAGTGCTGGCCGAGCCGGGCGTGGCATACGCGGTGTACGTGCGCGGCCGCAGTTCCGCCGAGCTGCGGTTGAAATTGCCCCAAGGCGTCTATCGGGCCGAATGGTTGAATCCGCGCAGCGGCCAGGTCGATGGAACCGCCGAAGTCAAATCAGCGGGCGACCCCGTAACGCTGAGGTCGCCGGCCTACGACGAGGACATCGTGTTGGCAATCCTGCGCAGCGATCAGTAGTGCTCGTTCAAGTATAATCGATGGTTAAGATTGGCATCGAAGAGTCACCATGGGTGCCACGGCATCCGCCGCGGCGCGGTTGGCATCAGCCCGACGCGCGGCATAAATCGCCGCGGCGGACGCCGTGCGGGAACCGGTCCGAATGTCGGGCCGACGAGCGGATCCACACGGCGTCCGTCGCAGCGATCGCGATTCCGCAAATCGCGACGTCACTCGCGCTGCGACGGATGCCGTGGCACCCCGCC
>DATFDL010000209.1:0-2245 GCA_035252155.1 Pirellulales bacterium
ATGTCGGCGCGGCGTTCGATTATCAGGGCGCCCCCAACAACTTCGTCGCCACCGGCCCGTTTGCCGGAACGCCGACTGGCAGCACGTCGCATAGCAGCACGGGCATCGCCGCCGGCGGCCAGATCGGCATGAACTTTCAGAACGGTCCGTGGGTTTTCGGCGTGGAGGGCGATGCCGATTACCTGAGCAACAAGGCGACGACTTTCGGCCGTTTCAGCACCGGCGCTACGAACAGTCACGTCTTTACGCTCGATCTGCTGTCCACGGTGCGCGGTCGCATCGGTTACGCTTTCGATCGGGCGCTGTTCTACGGCACCGGCGGCTTCGCCATGGGCGATTACAGCACCACGCGGACCCAGCTCACCGGCACAGCCCCGTTCGGCACCGCTACGCCTGGAACGGCCGAAACCTTCAGCGCGCTGCGGCTCGGCTGGACCGCCGGCGGCGGCATTGAATATGCGCTCGGCGCCAACTGGACGGTGCGGGCCGAATATCTGTTCGTCGACCTGGAGAAACTGACTTACACATTCGCGCTTGCCAACATCACCCAGTCCACGCCGAACGAATTCGTTCATGTTGTGCGCGCCGGCGTCAACTTCAAATTCGGCGGCTTCTGACGCGTAACGAGCGGGCCGGAGCCGCGTAGACTCGGAGGCATGGAAATGAACCGTCTGCTGCTCGGCATTTGCGCGGCGATCATCGCCAGTCCGGCACTCGCCGCCGATCTGCCGCCGCCCCCACCGCCGCCGCCAGCTGCACCGGCTTACGTGCCTGCGCCGGTCTACAATTGGAGCGGCTTTTATTTCGGCCTCAACGGCGGCTACGGGTTTGGCTCCAGCAAATGGAGCACCGGCACGCTGTCGACCGGCACCTTCGACACGTCGGGCGGCCTGATCGGCCCAACCATTGGCGCCAACTTCCAGACCGGCCAGTTCGTGTTCGGCGTCGAAGGCGACCTCGATTGGGTGACGCTCAGCGGCAGAACGTCGAGTGCGCCCTGCCCCACTACCTGCCAGACCACGAACAACTACGTCGCCACGGCGCGCGGCCGCGTCGGCTGGGCGTTCGATCGCTTTCTGGTGTTTGGCACCGGCGGCGTCGCGTTCAGCGACATCAAGGGCAACGTGACCGGAGTGGCTCGGTCGAGAATTTCCAGACCGGATGGACGGCCGGTGGCGGCGTCGAAGTGGCGTTCGCCCGGCACTGGACCGTCAAAGCCGAATATCTATTTGTCGGCCTGCCCAACGGAACGTGCGCCTGCGGCGCTCCGCCCGGCGCGCCGTTTACCATCACGGCCACCGAGAACCTGGTTCGGGCCGGCCTGAACTACAAATTTGACGGCTTCTGAGGGGCGCACGGAGCGAGACAAGATCGTTCGATTGCTTCACCGGACGGAAGCGGCAGCAGCAATGCTGCCCTGTACCGAGTACCGAAACCGGTTGAAGCGCGCGGCAAGGGCCGGCTGAATGCCGGCCCTTGTCAATTTCCGGGCCATTTTGCGCGCTATTCCGCCTTTGGCTCGAAGTGGAAATGCGGGCATAGCGCCCAGGCCGTACTGGCAATCGGGCCGCGTTCTTACTACGTTCGGCAGGTGCTCCCCCCGACAAGATCTGCCCGTGCAAGCGGCGGACTGGAACCGTTGCCAATGACCGACGCCGGCCCTGACAAGAACCAGAAAAACAAGGGAACCGCCCGGGCGGACCGCCGCGTCATCGCCATCCGCGGCGCGCGCGAGCACAACCTCAAAGATGTCGATCTCGACATTCCGCGCGATGAGCTCGTGGTGTTCACCGGCCTGTCGGGCTCCGGCAAAAGCTCGCTTGCCTTCGACACCATCTACGCCGAGGGCCAGCGCCGCTATGTCGAAAGCCTCTCCGCCTACGCCCGGCAATTCCTCGAGATGATGCAGAAGCCGGACGTGGACCAGATCGACGGCCTGTCCCCGGCCATCTCCATCGAGCAAAAAACCACCTCGCGCAATCCGCGCTCGACCGTCGGCACCGTCACCGAGATTTACGACTACATGCGGCTCCTGTGGGCCCGCGTCGGCGTGCCCTACTCGCCGGCCACCGGCCTGCCGATCGAGAGCCAGACCGTGTCGCAGATGGTCGACCGCATCATGGCGCTGCCGGAAGGCACCCGGCTTTATCTGCTGGCGCCTGTGGTGCGCGGCCGCAAAGGCGAATACCGCAAGGAGCTCGCCGACTATCTGAAAAAGGGATTCCAGCGCGTTAAGGTCGACGGC
>DATFDL010000210.1:0-2894 GCA_035252155.1 Pirellulales bacterium
TTGCTTCGCGATTCTTTTTAGCTTCTGGGGAACGGTATTGGGCGGCTTGTGGGCCGACGACTCTTGGGGCCGGTTCTGGGGTTGGGACCCCAAGGAGAACGGCGCCCTGATCATCGTGCTTTGGAACGCGCTCGTGCTGCACGCCCGTTGGGACGGCATGGTCAAAGACCGCGGGTTGGCGGTGCTGGCCATCGCCGGCAATATCGCCGTCGGCTGGTCGATGTTTGGCGTCAACGAGCTGGGCGCGGGCTTGCATTCGTATGGCTTCACGGAGGGCATCGCTCTAGCTCTGACCGTCTTCGTCGCCTCGCAATTGGCCATGATCGGCATTGGCTCGCTGCCCCAGCGGCTGTGGCGCAGCCACGCCGTCGCTTGAGCGCGCCGGATGGCGCCGAGCTAGAATCCTGACCGCGGGCGCGATACGATAATGGCCCACCATGACGTTGGCTGTCTGACTGACCGTTTCGGAGCGCGCGCTTGGCGTCTAAGACAAAGCGCACCATAAAACGCGGGCCGAAAGGCGGAGTCAAACACCAGCCTGGCCGGGGTCATAACCGTCGCAGCGCTCGGGCAAAGAAGGACGATTCCAACGGCTTGCAGCGCAAAAACGGCAGCAACAAGAGGAAGACGCACGGAAAGCATGGATGGAAAACATACCTGGGGCTGCGCGATCAGTTCGCTGAAATTCTTTAAGCAACGCTAAAGGCTTCGACGTACACGGCAATCACCGCCCCATGCCCCGCCCAAAGACCGTTTCGCCCGATCCGGCACTTGGCGCGGTGCTGCTTGAACAAAAGATAAAAGCCGGCACCGTCGGCAACGCGATCTTTTTGCTCGTATTGGGCATACTGCCGATGCTGGTCGTGGGCGCTCCCACGGCGCCGGCCGGCGTCAAGGTCGGTTTCTTTCTGTTCGGCGCCGGTCTCGCCGGTTTCGCCCTGTGGATGCTATGGCGGCATTGGATGCACGTTTTTCTGCAAGAGCGCGGCCTCCGTGAATACCGCCAACGGCGCGGACGCTCGTTGCCGTATGATCAGGCCGACGAGATCACGTACAGTTCGCTGCGGATTTTTATGAACGGCTCGTATATTCACACCGTTGAGAAGGTGGCGTTGAAGTCCGACCGAGAGGCGGGGCCGCCGCTGGTCTGCACGCATATTTTCAAAGAGGCCGATGGCCGCGCAACCGGAGAGGCCCGGACGCCGCTTCTCGACGTGCGCAATGCCGTCGGCCTGCGGTTGGCCGAGCGGATGTCGAAACAGATTGCCCGCGAAGCCGCGATCGAATGGACACCGGAGCTGCGCATCCGCGCACGTGGCCTGGAAATTGTCGACGCGCGCGGCCGCAGCGAACTCGTCGAATGGGGCCGCTTGAGTAGGCTTGAGATCGACCACGGGAAACTAAAGCTATTCCACGACGGCAACGATCGGCCGCGTCTCGAGACGCCTGTTGCCACGCCGAACTTTTATCCCGCATATTTCGTCGCGGTGCGTCTCTGGCAGGAAGCACGCGGCGGATCGACACGCCAGTAGTTGCTATCCGCTCACCAATCGTTGCTGACCAGGCTATCTGCCATTTGTTCCGCGGCCGCCTTCCTTGGACTGAATGGATACGGTAGAATTCTAAGTATGGCGACATCAATTCCCGGTTTGGATGAGTACATTGCAAAGACGCCAGGCGTCTGCGGCGGTCAGCCGCACATTGCTGGTACGAGGATCAAGGTCAAGCACGTCTATACCTGGGTTGAGCGCATGGGACTCACACCCTCTCAGGTCGTTGCGGAGCATCCACATCTTACGATGGCGCAAGTTTACGCTGCGCTGACTTACTATTGGTCGCATTGTGAAGAGATTCATCAAGACATTGAAAACGAGGAAAAACTGGTGGCCGAGTTGAAGGCCAGCATGAGGCCATCAGAGCTACAAGAAAAACTGAACGAACTCGATGGCGCAGACCATTCGCTTCCATCTGGATGAGCATGTGGCGCACGCTGTCGCTGACGGCCTGCGAAGGCTCGGCATCGACGTTACCACCACGGCGGACGCCGATCTACTTGGGGCCGATGACATAACTCAGATTTCACACGCACTGTCAGAAAACCAGGTTATCTTCACTCAAGACGACGACTTTCTCATCTTGGCCGCAGCGGGTAATCGACATGCGGGCATCGTGTATTGCCAACAGCAAAAGCGGTCCGTCGGCCAGATCATCCGAGCGCTCGAGCTGATCTGGCAGATCTGCGAGCCGGATGAAATGAAGAACGGTGTCGAGTTCATCTAGGATGCGTGGTCAACCGACGATCGAAAGCACCCCATTCCGACCGTCGCCCTCGGCGGTTATTCTGGAGAGATGAACTCCCCTTGCGCATCCGTGGGCAGCCTCGCTCCCGACTTCGATTTGCCATGCACGCCACGCCCTGAAACCGGCGAAGGTCACGTCTCGCTCGACGACTACCGCGGCCGCTGGCTGGCCCTGATCTTTTATCCGCGCGATTTTTCGCTCGTTTGCCCGACGGAGCTTACGGCCGTCAACAGCCGCATCGACGATTTCCGCCGCCAAGGCTGCGAAGTGCTGGGCGTCAGCTCAGACAGCGTCGAATCGCACCAGCGATGGATCGACACGCCGCCGGCCCAGGGCGGGCTGGGCGGGTTGGCCTTTCCGTTGGCCAGCGACGCCGAGGGCGCGGTATGCCGTGCCTATGGAGTCTTTCTCGAGCAGCAACATGTGGCGCTGCGCGGCCTGTTCATCATCGATCCCAACGGCGTATTGCAATATCAGGTCGTTCACAATCTCAGCGTCGGCCGCCGCAGCGAGGAAATCCTGCGAGTGCTGGCGGCCCTGCAAACCGGCGGCCTCTGCGCCGAAGGTTGGAACCCCGCCCAGGCCACGCTCGA
>DATFDL010000211.1:0-3675 GCA_035252155.1 Pirellulales bacterium
CGCCGCGCAGCTCGCCGGCTGGCACGCTAGGTGGCGACGGCGCGCCGCTGGGCACCGGCTCGCCTTCGCCCAGATCGTCTTCGCTCCACTCGACGCGCTTGCGGCTCAGGCCGATCTTGCGCTCGTCCTGGTCGACGCGCAGAATCTTCACTTCGATCTTGTCGCCCACCTTGACCACTTCTTCGGGATTGTCCACCTTGTGGTCGGCCAATTCCGAGATGTGCAGCAACCCTTCCAGGCCGTTTTCCAGCCCGACGAAGACGCCGAAATTGGTCAGCTTGGTCACCTCGCCGATCACCACCTGACCGGGCTGATATTTGCTCGGAATATCGGTGGCCCAGGGATCTTCGTTCATCTGCTTCAGGCCCAAGGCGATGCGGCGACGCTGCTGATCGACCGAGATCACGCTGCATTCGATCTTTTGGCCCTTCTCGACCATCTCGCTGGGATGGCTGATTTTGCGCGTCCAGCTCATGTCGCTGACGTGCAATAGGCCATCGATGCCCTCTTCGATTTCGATGAACGCCCCATAATTCGTCAGGTTGCGCACGACGCCGCTGACGCGCGTGCCGGTCGGGTAGCGATCGGCCACTTTGTCCCAGGGATTGTCCTGGGTTTGCTTCATGCCCAGCGAGATTTCTTGCTTTTCTTTGTTGATGCCCAGCACGACCACTTCGATCTCGTCGTCGGAATGCACCAGTTCATTGGGATGGCTGATGCGCTTGGTCCACGACATCTCGCTGATGTGCACCAGTCCCTCGATGCCCTCTTCGAGCTTGACGAACGCGCCGTAGCTCATCACGTTGACCACCGTGCCCTTGACGCGGGTGCCGACGGGATACTTGCTTTCGACGTCGTCCCACGGGCTGGCCGATTTCTGCTTGAGACCCAGGGCGATCTTTTCTTTTTCGCGGTCGATGTGCAGGATTTTGACTTCGATCTCCTGGTCGATCGCCACGACCTCCGAGGGATGCCCGACGCGGTGCCAGGCCATGTCGGTGATGTGCAGCAGGCCGTCGATGCCACCCAGATCGACGAAGGCCCCGAACTCGGCGATGTTCTTCACCACGCCTTTGCGAAGCTGCCCGACTTCGAGCTCGCGCAGCAGTTTCTCGCGCTTTTCGGCCCGTTCACTTTCGATCAGCGCCCGGCGGCTGACCACGATATTGCGCCGCGCCTCGTCGATCTTGAGCACCATGCACTGGATGGTGCGGCCGATGTAATCGCCTATATCGGGCGGACGGCGGATATCGACCTGGCTGGCCGGCAAGAACACGTTCACGCCGATATCGACCAGCAGGCCGCCTTTGATCTTGCGGGTGGCCACGCCGGTCACCACGTCGTTCTCATGGACCTTCGACATCACCTCGCGCCAGGCCTCGATCTTCTCGGCCTTGCGCTTGCTGAGGGCGACCATGTTGGCGTCGTCCATGCCCGCCTGAATGTCCTCGATGTCTTCGATGAGGACCTTGACCATCTGTCCGGGCAGGGGGCGCTCTTCTTCTTCGTCCCACTCGTTGAGCGGGATCATGCCTTCGCTCTTGTAGCCGACATCGACCAGGACGTGATCGCCCTCGATGCGGAGCACCTTGCCTTCGACAATTTCGTTGAGGCCGATGCCTTCGCCGCCCCATTCGATTTCGGCGGGATCGGCGCCGTCGAGCGCCGCGGTGAGTTCTTGTTCCCAGTCTTGTTCGTTGAGATCGAGGCCCCGGATCAGATTGCGATTAACCATGAAGCGCCGTTGTTGCGACCGGCGGTGGGCGATTGGGTCGAGCGCACCCGCCGCGGTCTATACGAAGTCCGTGCAAAGAAAACCACCTTCGTGGGTCCGGCTTCCCGCGCGAGAAGCAAGGCCATCGGCCCGCGAAGAATCGGGCAGTATAGCAAACGCAGTGCCGCCGGGCAACGCCAGGGGAAGGTGCGGTTAGCGCGAGGCGCGGAATTGAAGTAACGGCCGGTGGTTGGGGCCAAGCAAGTGCGGAATGTGGAATAGTTAGGTCACGGCGGGTGGCTGGGGCAGAGCCTTGGCGATGCCCCGGCTCGCGTCGCCGCGTGCGCAGCCATTTAGCTTATCTCCCTGCTATAATCTCTGTACTTACCCGAGCGGAAATGAACCGGCTTATAAGGAGTTTTTGCCCATGCGGTCCACAAAGGGAAAAGGTCGGCGCGTAATCGGGCGCTCACCGACCGGGCGCAACGGAAAAAGCATCTCATTTCGCGACCTGGAAGCCTTTGGGATGTGGCGCAACCGAGCAGATTTGAAGGATCCCGTGCAATTCACCAACGAACTTCGCGCTCGAATGGAGCGGCCGCTCGATGCGCGATAACGCGGTGTTCGTGGAAACCGCCATTCTGGTGGATTATCTGCGCGGATCGGACGATGCAGCAAAATACTTGGCGAGTCGGATTTCACGACTGCCTCCTTGGAGCCGCGGCATCGCGCCGGAGAACACCTATCGCCACCTTGAACGAGAAACACTTCAGGGCGCTACCGGGCGTCAAGGTCGTCCGGCCATACTGACTAGAATCAATGTTCCTCCATATAATCACCGAGGTGAATGCCACCGAGCAATGCTGCAACAAGGGTCACGGCCCAAAACAACTTCCGCAAACTGAACTGAAACCGTCCGCGCATGCGGTCATTGTAATCTACCGAGCGCGTGGAGATAATCGCGGCGTTGGCGCTGAGCCGACGATGCACGTTCGCGGCCCATTATCATGCCCCATTACGATCGCCGCACCTGGCTCATGGGAATCGGCGCGGGGCTGGCGGCGTCGGTGCCCGTAGTCGCCGTGCTTTACTGGTTTCTGCGTCCGGCGGCGATTGTGCTCGATTGGCCGGTCGACGAGCGGAGCGGCAGCGCGTTGAAGATTGACGGCCGAACCGTCACACCGCCGCCCGGTAATCCCATTTCAATTCGGATCAGCACCGGGCGGCACCGGATCGTCGTGCTGCGCCGCGGCTATGAGCCGATCGAGTGGAAGCTCAATGTCGGCCTGGGGCAACGAATCAAGCGGCAAGTCGACTGGAAGCCGGTGGATGTGAATCAGCCGCTGGATTTTAGCCGAGATGAATAGCGACCCGGCGTGGGTGCCACGGCATCCTTCGCGGCGCGCGTGACGTCGTAAAGCGAGCTAGCCTGGCCGCCGCGACGGACGCCGTGCCGAACTACCCTTCGCGTGGCGTTTCGTGGATCGCACGGCGTCCGCCGCGGCGAATTCGATAGAAGGTTCGTGCGACGCCAACCGCGCCGCGGCGGATGCCGTGGCACCCACTTGTATCCACCAACTCACGTTGACCGAGCACTAATAGTTCGCGCCGAGCTGGTCGCCACCGTAGAGCGCCCGCGTCTCCAGCCGCTGCAACTCTTGGCGCAGCGGCCCTTGCACCCGCTCCAGCGAACGGGCGATCAAGCGATACTCGGGCGATTGATGGTCGAAATCGGCCTCGCGAAACCGGCGGGCCACGGTTTGCATGCGTCGCAGCGCAAGCTCTTTTCGGCCCGAGGCCAGGTCAGTCAAAATCCACCAGTAGTGATAGGTGAGTGTCCGGGGCGATTCGAGGCTGGCCCGATGAAATGACCGAGCGGCCTCTGTGTATTGCTGCTTCCAAAAATGCCGCAACCCTGCGGCATAAAACCACCGCCCCTGGGCTTCGGAAGGCTCGACCAC
>DATFDL010000212.1:0-5012 GCA_035252155.1 Pirellulales bacterium
CGCCCCGGTCAGAAAAGCACGCCGGTCCATTGGTTGGTTCTCCTGTTCAAGGACAAGCCCCGGCCCAATTGCCGCACGCCCTCTGCGTGCAGCCTAACTCTGCCGCCGTGCCGCGGCAAGCGTTTGCTCGGTTGTGGATCCATTGTCGGCTTTCGCTCCGCGCCCGCCGTACAGTAGATTTAGAGAGAAGGCGGCGAGTTGCTCCCTGCGGTCTTGAATGGGGCGTCGCCGACCTTATCTTGGGAGCCATCGAAATGACCCTACTCGGCATTACCTTCGGCGTCGGCGTGGTGCTGATCGCCGCGTATTTGACCTACGGCCGCTGGCTCTCGAGGGAACTGGCCCTGCGCGACGATGTACCCACTCCCGCCGTCGAAATCAACGACGGCGAAGACTTCGTGCCCACGCCGGCGCCGTATCTTTTTTCACAACATTTTTCGGCCATCGCGGCGGCCGGGCCGATCGTCGGGCCGATCTTTGCCGGGCTGATGTTCGGCTGGTTGCCGGCACTGATTTGGATCCTGGTGGGCAGCATCTTCATCGGCGGCGTACACGACATGACCTCGCTGGTGGCCAGCGTGCGTCACAAGGCCCGCAGCATTCCCGACATTGTCCGCGAACACATGAGCCGCCGGGCGTACTTGCTCTTTCTGTCGTTCGTCTGGATCGCGCTGGTCTATATCGTGGTGGCTTTTACCGACATCACCGCCTCGGCGTTCGCACCCGAGCCGCCGCAACCGCTCTCGGCCAACGCCACAGCCGCGGAGGTTAAAGTCTTCGATGCCAAGACCGCCGCCGTCGTGCGAGGCGCCGCGGTGGCCAGCTCGTCGATGGCTTACTTGGCCTTGGCCGTCGTCATGGGGCTGGTGTTGCGGTACACGAAGCTACCGCTCGGGTGGGCCACCGCCATCTTCATGCCGCTGGTGCTGGTCTCAATCTGGATCGGTCCGGATTATCCGCTGTCGATTCCCGAATGGCTCTGGTATGGGCGCGGCGCCGGCAATCCGGGCAGCGCCGCCAAAACGTGGGACATTTTGCTGTTGCTCTACTGCGGCGTGGCCGCGCTGGTGCCGGTCTGGGCGCTGTTGCAGCCGCGCGGTTTTTTGGGCGGATATTTTCTGTCGATCACCGTGCTGCTGGCCTTCTTAGGCATGGTGGCGGCGGCCTTGCTCGGCCAAGCGATCGAAATCAAATATCCCGCCTTCACCAGTTTCAGCGTGCTCAAAGACGGAGAAACGGTCCTGTTGTTCCCGGTGCTGTTTGTCACCGTGGCCTGCGGGGCCTGCAGCGGCTTTCATTCGATGATCAGCTCGGGCACGTCGTCGAAACAACTGCGCGTGGAGACCGACGCCCGACCGATCGGCTACGGCTGCATGTTGCTCGAAGCGTTCGTGGCCGTGATCGCGCTGGGGTGCGTCATGATTCTCGATCGAGAGAATCTTGGCTCGACCAATCCCGACGACGTGTTTGCCCGAGGCATGTCGCGGTTCATCGGCATGTTGGCCGTTGTCTTGCACATCGACTACGACAAGGCCTATCAATACCTGTTGAATTTCTGCGGGCTGGCGTTTGCCACGTTCATTTACGATACGCTCGATGTCTGCACGCGGCTGGGGCGGTATGTGCTGCAAGAGTTCACCGGCTGGCGGGGTCGCTCGGGGCGGCTGGTCTGCACCGTGCTGACGCTCTTGCCGCCGCTCTACTTGGTGCTGCAAACGATGACTCACCCGCGCACCGGAAGACCTGTGCCCGCCTGGGCAGTGTTTTGGACGCTGTTCGGCACGGCCAACCAACTGTTGGCCGCGCTGACGCTGATCGGCATCACGGTCTGGCTGCTGCGATCGGGTAAGCGCTGGATCTACACCGCCGTGCCCGCCGTCTTTATGGTGACGATCACCTTCACCATGCTCAGCCTCATTTTATGGGACTGGTGCAGTAGCTTTCAATCGAAGTGGAGCGAACATCGTTTCGACGTGAACGGGCCGATCACCACGGTTCTGTTTGGTTTGGGCATCTGGTTGTTGATTGAGGCGGTGGTGGTCATCAGCCGCACGCTGCGCCAGCGGGCGGCGGGGGTGGCGCCGTAAAGAAAAAAGGGTGCCGCGCAACAGGTAGGCGGTGCGTTTACGATCGGCCGTAGGGTGGGACGAGTGAAACGAGTCCCCATACGCATCAAGTTAAAGGTGATATCACCGGAAAACGTCTGTAGGGAACGCCCTCCGTGGCGTTCCGTGAACTGCGATTCGACGTCGTTTCGCCTACGCGGAACGCCACGGAGGGCGTTCCCTACAGACCCGAATGGGCAGATAGCCGCGGCTCAAACGATATTATGTCCGATGAAGATTTCGATCTTTCGTCGCTCGCCGCTTACCTGCACCTGAATCCGGCGCAGGTCCATCGGCTCGTCGAACGCGGCAAACTGCCGGGCAGACGCGTAGCGGGCGAATGGCGGTTTGCTCCGGCGGAAGTGCATCTATGGCTCCAAGAGCGCATCGGGCTCTCCGACGAGGCCGAGTTGCACCGCGTCGAAGGGGCGATGCAAGCGGCCGGCGAAGAGCCGGAGGGCGAACTGTCGATCGCCGCCATGCTGCCATTGGAAGCCGTCGAGGCGCCGCTGGCCGCCCGCACGCGAAACTCGGTCATCACCTCGATGGCCGAGGTGGCCGCCCGCACCGGCTGGCTTTGGGACCCGCAAAAGATGGCCGAAGCCGTGAGAAGCCGCGAAGAGATGCACCCCACCGCCCTGGAGAACGGCGTGGCCTTGCTCCACCCGCGTCGCCCATTGCCGAGCATACTCGGGCAGGCGTTTCTGGCGCTGGGCCGCACCGAAACCGGCATTGCGTTCGGCGGCAGCCGAGGCACGCTCACCGACATCTTTTTTTTGATCTGCTCGACCGACGACCGCGGGCATCTGCAAACGCTCGCCCGGCTCAGCCGCTTGATCGCTCAATCCACGTTTCTACCCGAGCTTCGGTCGGCCGACGACCCACCCGCCATGCTTGCAGCCATTCGGCGGGCCGAGCAGTCGCTGCCCCCGTAGAACGGAATTTATTCCGTTTTTCGTCCGCGCGGCCCGTGGCCGGTGGCAGCGCCTTGGCGATGCCCCGGCTTTCGGCGGAGCCGAGCACCATGGATAGGAACGGAATGAATTCCGTTCTACGGTTTTCGAACGGAATGAATTCCGTTCTACGGCGCGGGCACGGTTGTTGCATTTACCAAATGCAATCGAGGATTAAGCTCAGTCATCGGCCGTGTTGCGGCCGCCGACGGAGCCATTGAAGGAGCGAGGGTGCCATGAACCACTCGTCGAGCGAACGCCAGCAGATCGAGTTTATCGGTGGGCCGTTTGACGGTTTTCGCTACGAGATCCCGTCGCCCCTGTTTCCGCCGCAGACCATCGCCTTGCCCGTCAGCGAGACCATTCAGCGAATGCTCAACGGCGAGAACACCGGCGTGGCGACACCCACTACCAGCGTTGCGGCGTACGCGCTCGATCGCGGGGCGGGGCGATACCGGTTTCTAGGCGCGATGCTGCCCGAGACCTTGCGAGCCGTAAAGTAGGCGGGTAGCAAAAGTAGGCGGGTAGCAGAATTCGTGAGAATTCTGGTTGTAAGCTGCGGGGCCGCCTGACTTCTCACGAAGTCAGCTACGCGCCGGTCAGTTGTCGTAGAGCGCCTCTTTGTTCTTCGAGAAGTGGTCGTGTGCGTAAAAGTTCTCGCCGATCTCCTTGGCCAACACATCGACATACTTGCGGCGGAACTGGGCCGGTGTTTCGTCCTGCGCGGGGCGCGAATGGTTCAGCGGATAAGTAATCGCGTCCATGTCTTTCTCCCAGACCGGCTTACCGGCTTGCGACATGTCGCACACGATTAATTTAACCTCCGCATTGCCCTGATAGAGCGTTTGGTGCTGGTAGAGACTGAAGCTCTTGAGGTCGATGCCGACCACCATGTCGCAATCGTCGAGCGCCCGACCGATGTCAGAAAAATCTTCCCAGGGGTTCTCGTCGATCCAATTGTCGACCTCGCGTTGATCGATCACCTTGATGCGGCTCACGCGCTTGCGCAGCAGCTCGCCCACGGCCAGGGCCAGTTGCTTGTCGACGCCGGCCCCCTCAAAGCCCGGATCGACCTGCGACCGGCAGACCACGGCCACCCGCTTGTCTTTCAGCTCGTTGAATTCCGCGGGGTCGTTCGTCCCTTTCACCAGGTAGACGGCGGTGGCCAGCGCTCGCGTGCAGCCGAGTTGCGCAGCCAGCGAAGCAGCCATCACGGCGCTCGCGCAGATCATCCATGATCGACGGTACATGTGTTACCTCAAAACGAATTGCCTCAAAGACCGCGGAGCCTGCAGACCCAATCAATCAAGGTGACAACGATAAAACCGACCGCCGTCACGGCGATGGCTCGATCGCTCGGCGGCCGCGTCAACCACCGACCGAGCGCCGCCGACACCAGCAGCCACGGCCCGGCGACCATCGCCGCCGCGGCCAGCGCCGCCCCGCCCGTGTTCGCCCGCAGCGAGGCCAGCCAATGTCCGCGAACCGCGTGCGACCACGAGGTGGTCATGCCGCACGACGGACAACGGACGCCAAACAACCATACGAACGTACAAGGGGGCAGCCCCAGTTGCCGATGTGTACCGAACCCGGCCGGGCTGGGATACAGCCAACCGGCCACCGCCAGGGGCGCAAGCAAACCCAAGCCCGCCGCGGCCACCGACAAGCGCAGCCGCGGGCTAAGTCGCCGAGACCCCTGTGGATCGATCTGAGTCACGCTTGGTGCGGGAAATGAGCCGGAGATTAGCGAGATCGTTGACGCCGTGCAAGAGCGATCGAGCGCAAATCATGGTAACGGGCAGGGTGGGCATTGCCCACCACGATTGTACTGGTCCGCCAGAATCGCCTGGTGGGCAGTGCCCACCCTACGGAGATGTCATACCTGGGAAGGATGGCCTTCCCGGTCGTGCGACTGTTTGCTCTGTAGGGAACGCCCTCCGTGGCGTTCCGCGAG
>DATFDL010000213.1:0-4331 GCA_035252155.1 Pirellulales bacterium
ACCCTGAACCCTGAACCCTGAACCCTCTGTCACGCGTCGATAATGTTGCCGCTCGGTGGCGGCAGGGCGGGTGGCCCGGCCTCCGGCTCTTCGCTGAGTCCCGCTTGAGCATAGCGCTCCCAACCATAGCCGTAGCCGCCGTATTTGTAGGCCCAGGCGCGGGCAGGAAGGCCGTTGATCACGGTGCCCAGCACCCGCGCGCCCGACGACGCCAGGCGTTCGCAGGCCAGCCGGAACTGTGGGCCGCGACTGACATCGCGCATCGCGCAGACCAGCGTGCCCTCGGCCGCCCCCGCCAACACCAGCGCTTCGCTGGCGGCCAGCACGGGCGGCAAATCAATGACGATGTAGCGATAGTGCCCCCGCAATTCGGCCAACGCCGCTTGCATGGTGCCGTCCTGCAACAGCGCGTGCGGCGTATATTTCAACACACCGCTTGGCAGAAAGTGCAACCACGGACTGTCGGTCGCCACCACCGCGTCGGACACGCCGCAACGCCCCGCCAAGACGTCGGTCAGGCCGGGCGAAATCTCGCGCTCGAAAATTTCGTGCAGGCTCGGGCAGCGCATGTCGCCGTCGATAATCAACGTGGGCTTGCGCGTCGCCTTGGCCAGGCTTGCCCCCAACGACGATGCCAGACTGCTCTTGCCCTCGCGGCTGATCGCGCTGGTGATCGCCAGCATTTGCAGATCGCGCGTTTCCGGCGAGACCGTCAGCCCCACCCGCAACGCCTCGATGCTCTCTTGAAACGTCAACTGATCGCGCACGAAACGCTCTTCGCTGCGTGGGCCGCTGAACGCGATTCGGGTGGGCAACGCCGTGATTTCACCCAACACCGGCAGGTTGACCTCTTGGGCCATCTGCCGCACGTCGTGAATCCGGCGCTGCCGCTGCTCCCACAACAAGGCCAGCGCGAATGGCAAAAACAACCCGGTCAAGGCCGCCGGCCCCAGCCGCTTCCACGGCACCAACTCGCGCGGCTTACTCGGCGCCGTCGCTCGTTGCATCGGGCTGGCCCGCAGCGGCGCGCCCAGCTCGGTTTGCAGCATCACGATTCGGTCGGCGATCTTTTCAAACACCTCTTGGGCGCGGGCCAGCTCGTCGCGGGCAAACTCCAAGTCGACGGTTTTATCGCCCAGCTTGTCGATCCGTTCACGCTGCGCCGCCACCCGCTCTTGCCACAGCTTCTGCATCAGCCGCTGGTTCTCGATGTTGGCTTTCAGCTCGGCGATCGCGTCTTGCTGCTTGCCGCGGCGCGACGACTGCAACTGCTCGGTCAGTTGAGGCCGCAGCTCGGCCGCCGTCTCTTTGATGGTCTCTTCCAGGCCGTCGATCTGCTGCCGCATGCGGGCCGCCATCGAGTCGTCGTCGAGTTTCGACCGCTGCTGGTGGTCTCGCAGCAAAGCGGCCTGCATCCGGTGTTGAGCCTTCAGTCGCTGCATTTCCGGGTGAGACTCAACGGCTGTCGCCAGCTCGGTGGGCGAAACCTCGAACTGATCGCTGGCGGCCGCTTCTTCGGCCACTTTCAGGCGGGCCTCGAGCACCGCGATCTCGACCTCGGCCGCCGTGCGCCGTTCTTCCAGGCCCGACAGCGGATTGGCCGGCATGATCACCTGCTGGTCGTGGTGCATCAGGCTCGGTTCGTCCTCGGTGGCGTGCTTGGTGATCAGCCGCACCTTCTCTTGAAAGTGACGCACCTCTTCGCCGCGATGCGCCTTTTCTTCCTTGAGCAGCTCGATGATCCGCTCCGCCTCTTTGCCGCGCATCGCCGTGTGCAGCGAAAGATAGGCGTCCATCACCGCGTTGGCCACGCTGGCCGCCGCCTCGGCGTTTTCGGCCTTGAAGTTGATCTCGCACAGCTCCGACCGGCCGACGTAGGTGACTTTCAATCCCGCCTTCAGCCAGTCGAGCGGGGCGTCGGAATGCTTGATTTCGGGCAGGCTGGCAATCACCGGGTCGGCGACCACCTTCGAGAGGCAGATTGGGCTGCGAATGGTCTGAATCTGAGTCTCGGCGAACACGCTGGATTGATTGGCCGACTGAAAGGCGACAATCGGCGCCTGATCTTTGATCTCGAGCCACGCCGACGCTTCGTAGACCGGCACAAACAGCGCCAGCACCACCGCCGCGGCGCATGCCCCGAGCACCAGGCCGCCGAACGTGCATTGCCACCACCAACGCCGATAAACCGCCCACAGATCGGCCAGGCCCATGCCCGATGCGGACCGTTGCGCGTGTGAAGAACCGCGCGACACACCGGCGGGCGAATGCCCCGCAACCGGTTCCTTGCTATGCATTTCGAACTCCTTGTCGGTGAGCGACGCTCGCCGCTGTGATCACCTGGTGCGGCAAAATGGCCTCCGAGGCGAGCAACAACCCGTCGGCGTACCAGAGCAGCAGATACATCAGCGCCAGGGCCAGGGGCAACATGGCCCAGCCCGAAAAGTCGTGCGCAAACCGTTCGGCTACCGCTTCGGAGCCGTGTACCTTGAGCAACGCGGTGGCGGCGATCCGCAGGGCATTGGCCACAATGGCCACCGGCAAGACGCCGATCAGCATGGCGCCTCGGCTCCACCAAGGTTTCCAAGTCGAGGCCGCCGCGTCGCCGCCTTTTGCGGTGGTCGCCGAGGTCAAAACGCAAAACGCATAAGCGATGGCAAAGACCGAAATGAAGATCCGCAGACCGCTGCAAGCCTCGGCCACCAGCAGCCGCGTATCGCCGATGATTACCACGTTGCCGTCGGCGACCGCTGGTTCGCCCAGACATTCCAGCAACCAGCAAGTGAGTTGGGTCGCCACGCGTTGCAGCGGCAGGCTCAAGGCGCCTTCGATGCGGTAAGGCAGCGGAATCATAAAGGCCAGGAAGCCGATCGAGGGGAGCAGCCAGCGCAGCAGCGGCAGGCCGCCCAACAAACACGCCACGCCCGCCGCCCAAAAAGGCAGCGACCAGCCGTCGAGCGCTCCGATAAACAGCAGACTGTTGGCGGCCCGCAGCGCGGCCGAGATGGCCAGCAAGAGCAACCCCAGGGTGTTCCACCGCAAGCTGAGCGGTGGACGCGAGCCGCGCCGCATCCAGGCAAAATACGCCGCCGCCGGAAGAACCAAATAGCCGTGCGAGTAATCAGGCTGGCTGCCCCAGATTCGCCAAAGTTTGACGAGCACGGGCCCATAGGCCCAGAGAAAGGCGGCCGCGAGGGCCGCTCCGCCCACAAACAACTCAGGCCGTGTCCAACCGGCCGGACGACGCCATGCGGCCCCCTCGGCTTGCCGCGCGGAATCGGCTGAAACGCGGCCCGCGCCGTTGGACGCCGCCGACTTCGCCGACCGCTTGGGCCCCTCGAAGATGAGCGACACCGACTGCGCAGCCGGGTGGCGGCGCTGTGAAGCTTTGTTTCGGCCCCGTTTCAAGCGCAGTCCTTCTGCATCATGGGCGGCGCGGCGGAACGATCGAAGACCACCGGCGCGCACTTCGTGCCCGTGGGTGGCATAACGTAGCCTTCCCGAATCAACTCTTCTGTTCCGAGTTCCGGCAAGCAATCCCGTATCGGACGCTCGCAAGGGCGTCTCGCACGCCCATTTGGCTTTCTCGCGGAGGTCGGCCTCGCCGATCCGCAGCCATTTTGACGTCATCGTCGCCGTATCGTGCGGCAACGATGACGTCAGAATTCCCTGCCAGGCGGTCGGCGATCGTAGCGCCGCCCCGGCCCCATTTGACAGGGATTAGACCAAAGTAACCACGAATTCGTGCCTGTCAAGTAAATTGCGCGGAGTGCGGCGGAAAAATGTCTGGCCGATTTTTGACCAGCCGCGCGAACCTGCGAACCAAACATCATCGAGCCGCGTAGAAACAAGTATGGGGGCACTTTTTCGCGGTTCTTGGACCAGCGGCCGATGGAACTAATCGGCCTTCAATCGCGTCTAAGTTTTAGCGGGCTGATTTCTTAAGTTCGCGGCAATCGCGCACGTGCGCTTCTGGCTGCCGCGATCTTCTGGTCGTTCCGGCACAAGCCGGATTTCTGACTTGCCGTCGTCCGGCGGAAAAAGAGGCTTTCTTTCCGCTGAAAACCGACCAAGCCACTTGCTTGGTACAAAACGGATAGCGCCGCTACAGCGTGCGGGCAACCCCGCAACCGGCTGGGTGTCACGGCATCTGCCGCGGCGCGCGAAGCGTTATTTCGACGCTCAGTACAACTCGCCGTGGCAGACGCCGTGCTGATTGCGTTTGCATGGTCTCGATCGACCTTCGCCGCACGGCGTCCATCGCGGCGATCATAGCCCAGTCAATTCTTTGCGGCACACGCGCGCCGCGACGGATGCCGTGGCACCCAAGT
>DATFDL010000214.1:0-11816 GCA_035252155.1 Pirellulales bacterium
AGAGATTTGCCGTAAATCGGCCGGCAGATTACAACTAGGGTGGTCGAGACGGCGATACCTGATCGGTTTTGAGTGTAGGGAACGGACTGCGTACCGTTCCGTGAACTGCGAATCGGCCCTGCGCCGCCCCTCACGGAACGGCACGGAGTCCGTTCCCTACAGACGTCGAATTGAAGCAATCTTAAAAAACGCATGCGTACTTTTCTTGTGACCGGCGGGGCGGGCTTTATCGGCTCGCACATCGCCGAAGCCCTGGTGCGGCGCGGCGACCAGGTGCGAGTGCTCGACAACCTCAGCACTGGCCATCGCTCCAACCTCGATGTCTGCCGGGGCAAGGCCGAGCTGATCGTCGGCGATTTGACCGATCCGGCCGCGGTGGCCCGCGCCGTGGCGGGCGTCGATTGCATCTTTCACGAGGCCGCCCTGGCTTCGGTCCCGCGCAGCGTCGAGGCCCCGCTCGACACGCACGCCGCCTGCGTGACGGGCACTCTCACGCTGCTCGACGCCGCCCGCCGGGCCGGCGTACGCCGGCTGGTCTACGCGGCGTCGAGCAGCGCCTACGGCGATCGGCCCACGTCGCCCAAGCACGAGACCGATCTGCCGGCCCCCATCTCGCCCTATGGCGCCGCCAAGTTGGCGGCCGAGCTCTACTGCCATGCCTTCACGGCCACCTACGGCTTCGAGACGGTGGCCCTGCGCTACTTCAATGTCTTCGGCCCCCGGCAAGATCCCAACAGCCCTTACTCGGCGGTGATTCCCCTCTTTCTCACCGCGCTGCTCGCCGGCAAACGGCCCACGGTTTATGGCGATGGCGGGCAGTCGCGCGATTTCACCTTCGTGGCCAATGTGGTCCACGGCAATCTGTTGGCCGCCGATGCGCCGGGGGCCGCCGGCCGGGTGTTCAACGTCGCCAACGGCCGCAGCACCAGCCTGCTCAGTTTGCTCAACCAACTCAATCGGCTGCTCGGCACGACCATCGAGCCCATCCACGCGCCGCCGCGGGCCGGCGACATCCGCGAGAGCCTGGCCGATATTTCGGCGGCCCGCGAGGTGTTGGGCTATGAGCCGCAGGTCGATTTCGAAGAAGGCTTGAAGCGGTCGGTCGGCTATTACCGCGAGCTTGTTGACGGTAAGCGGTAGGATGCCGCAATGTGGGACAGCCGCCCCCGGCTGTCTCGCGGTCGCCTTTGGCGACTACCTCACAGCCGGGGGCGGCTGTGCCACACCGACCACCCACAGCCGGGGGCGGCTGTGCCACATCGGCTATGGCGCGCCGAGCCAAAACTTGCACCGGCACGGCGTCCATCGCGGCGATCACGCGCAGTGATGTCTGCACACCACGCGCGCCGCGATGGATGCCGTGGCACCCGGTGGGCGAAGGGCAGTTTACTAAAACTAGTAGGCGCCGCCATCGTACAGGTTGGGATCGAGCGCCTGGTTGCGCTGCCGCACCGCCTGTCGCGCCGTCCGCGGCTGAGCGGGACCACCGTACGCCGGCCCGCCGTATCCTGGGGCGCCAGTATTCGGGCCGCCATACGCCGGATCACCATAGCCCGGGCCACCATAAACCGGGCCACCATACGGTTCGTTGTTCATCGGACCTTGTGCCGGGCCGTAGTTGCCCGCCTGCATCGGCCCGTTCTGCTCGCCCAACACGACTTCGATGTTGCGGTCGCGTCCGTTTCGATCAATATCGAGCTGCACGGTGTCGCCAGGGTTATGCCGGGCGATCATCCGCGTCACATCGCGATACGAGTAGACTTCGCGGTCGTTAATCGCCATGATTTCATCACCCGGCCTGAGTCCGGCCTCTTGGGCGGGGCTGTCGGGCCGCACGCTCGAGACTCGTACAATGCCGTCGGGCGTTTCGCTCATGGTCACACCCAGGTAACCGCGCTGGCGCGGCGCGGGCGGAGGGTTGTTCGCAAAGTTGTTGCCGGCCGCCGGTCCGCCGGTCATGCCATAATTCGCCGGTCCACCATAAGCGCCCCGTCCATAGCCACCATTGTTGAAACCGCCGGCACCATAGCCGCCGCCCATTCCAAAACCGCCGGGGCCATAGCCGCCAGCGCCGTAGGCCGCGCCCGGGCCATAGTAACCACCTCGGCCATACCCGCCACCGCCGTACCCCCCGCCATACGCGGGACCATACCCGCCCGGCCCATAATAGCCTTGGCCGTAATAGCCGCCGGGCCCGTAGTTGTTGTACCCATAGTTGCCGTAATTGCCGTAGTTGCGGGCGTCCCAACGGCCTTCGCTGCGCATTTCGCGTCCGGCGATCCGCCCTTGACGACGGAAGCTTTGCGCGGCCGCGTCACGGCTGGAACAAAATGCCAGTGCGACGAAGGCGACCGCCGCAACCATGAGACGAGACACAATACTGGACATGGTTTGCTCCTTCTTTTTTTCGTGGTTTCAATTTTTCCGAACTGTTCCGCAAAATCCCCGGTCACGGCACGGCGTGCAGCCGTTATGCCATGAGCCGTTTTCTGAATCCGCCACGGGGCGAGGAGACTCACGGCCGGGCGCGTTTGGTCGGCGGGCTACCACGCTGCGCCAAAAGATGCCAGCCGCGGCCCGTGCCGCAGGGCAATAACGCAGTTGCAATAAAACGAAAGGGACCGCCGGCGTACTCGGGCGAGCGAGATACGACGGCGGCCCACGGTCAATTTCCGCCCCAACGACGAGTCGTTCGCGATCGACTTAGTATACGATCGGCCTAG
This sequence comes from Pirellulales bacterium, assembly GCA_035252155.1. Classification (GTDB taxonomy): domain Bacteria; phylum Planctomycetota; class Planctomycetia; order Pirellulales; family JAICIG01; genus JAICLL01. The sequence continues at coordinate 2,724 of DATFDL010000214.1, forward strand.
TAGTTTTCGCCCCAGTCCTGCTGGTCCTGGTAGCGCCGGCCGTAGGTGCGGTTGTCGTAATAGGCGCCGCCCCGCCGCGTGTTGCCGGCCCCAGAGTTGTAGTCAGAGTTGTAGCCCTGACCGCCGTAGCTTTGATCACCATATTCGTTTTGGCCGTATCCGGGGTTGCCATACCCGCCCCGATTGGATGGCTGGTTCGATTGGCCATCGTAGTAGCCAGACTGGCCGCGGCGGCCGGTCCGATACGATCCTTGCGACGAGCTTTGCCGGCGCGACGCGAGCATCGCCTGAATGGTCCGCCCCCGGCCATTTCGCTCGATCCGCAACTCCACTTCTTCGTTCGGCGCCATCTGGGCCAAGAGTTGTCTCACGTCCTGAGTCGATTCGACGTCTTCATCGTCAATCGACACGATCTCGTCGCCGCGGCGCAGCCCGGCTTCTTCGGCGGGGCTGCCCGGCTCGACGCCGGTGATCCAGACGCCGTCTTCATCGTTGGGATCGAGAAACACGCCCAGGTAGGTGCTGCCGGCGCGGTAACCCTCGCGATAGCGCTGGTTCTGCGCCGAGCCGCGCCCGCGCGAACCGCCCTGGCTAGAACCGCGATTGCCGTAGTTCTGCTGGCCGTAAAACTGGTCGTTGTAGTTGTTGTCGTCTTGCCACGTCTGGCGGTTTTGGCCTGACCACTGCCCTTGGTCGTCGCGAGGATAGCGCGATGACCGGATATATTGTCCCTGCTGCGCGTTGCCGCCGCGTTGTTGGCTAAACACCTCTTGCCGAGAGCCGAGGGCGGATTCGACGGTTTGACGCCGTCCATTGCGCAAAATGCCAATCTCGACGATCTCGTCTTCACCGGCCCGATCGAGCGCCTGCGTCACCTGTTGTACCGACGATACGCGCTGATCGTTGATGCTCAGAATTTCATCGCCACGCCGCAGACCGGCATCCTCGGCGGGGCTGTCGGGCATCACGCGGCGAATCTCGAGCATGTTCGGCTGATTGTAGAACGTCACTCCCAGCGCCGGATGTTCGTTACGGCTGCGCCGCGATCGGCTTGACGACTGGCGCTCGTCGCGGTCGGCGTCGTCATCCTGATCGTCGGCGTCGTCGGCGTGCGTGTTGGCGCGGCCTGACCTGCTGGAGTCGGAGTTCTGGCGGGTTTGCCCGGGGGCTGCAGCGCCGGTCGCCAACCAAGCCAAAAGCGCTGCCGTGACGGCGATGGTGGGATTCAGCATACTCAACGTCTTTCGCATCGAACTTCCTCCTTAAAGCAAACATTACCGCGGCGCGCAACGAGAACACCTCGCCTGCCGGCCCGGCAACGTTCAACGAAACTGCGATGGGGAACGCGGTCCAGCGCGGGCCGCCACGAAACAAGAAACGCCCACCGTGGGCCGAAGAGAAGAGCAACTCGATCGCTCAGACTGCGACGATGCTATGCGCCCTGATTCCTGGGGCCGACCATGCGCTCCGCCATGAGCGTGGTGCCTGCAAGAATACGCGCGCACCCCGGAGATGTCAATCAGGGTTCGCAGAGGGTTCAGGGTTCAGTACGCGCAAGCGGAGAATTATCCACTGTCCGACGTTCACCGCAAAATTCTGAACCCTGAACCCTGAACCCTTCCTCGGCACGGCAAGTGCTACTCCGCAAGATATGTCTGTCTCAAACCCGATCAGCACATTGCCGCAAACCACCGATCCGGCGGCCCATGTCAATGCGGTGCGGCCAGCAGCCGAGCCGCCCAGCCATGTGCAGCATGATTCTGTCTCGCCCGAGCAAGTCGCGCCGTGGCCGAAGGTCGAAGTCGAACAACAACATATCGACCGCCGTCGATTGATCGCCCAGCTTCTGAAGAATCATCCGCAAGCGACGCCCGACGACATCGTCAAACTGCTAGCAGATCGCCACATTCAGGTCTCGGCCGCGCTGGTGCTTGCGGAGCTTGGGCGCACTCGTGAGTCAGGCTCTTCGGCCTGACTATCGTGTGGAAGCCGAGTGGAAGCTAGCGAAATTTGCGCGGCAACGATTTGGCATGCCGAATGCACGACGGCCCCGTTCGCTCAAGCAGCGATTTCGTAGTTTTTCTGTTTCAGAAAAGGAGGTCGGTTATGCGTCAAGGGAACCGGTGGTTCATGGCCGCGGGCGTTTTTGGTCTGGGCATCATGTTCGTGTGCAGCGCCCTGGCCCAGCAAGCAGATACGAACAACTCGAATGCGGGCCGCCGCGGCCAGCCGCAATCGGCGGCGCCACGGACCACGACACGCGGCGCGCCGGCCGACTTTGACGGCGCGGGTCAAAACGAGCGACACACCGTGCGACGTGCCACCGCCGACTATGGTGAATTCGCCCATACCGATCAGCAATTGGCCGCCTGGCTGCTGGTCGACAACCGCGGCGAGATCGCCTTGGCCCAGTTGGCTCAGGAGAAGACGTCGAACTCCGACGTTCGCGACTTTGCCCAACACCTGATCGACGACCACTCGAAGATGGTCGAGAAGCTCGAACAGTTCGCGGGCACACGGCGGCGGACGCGCGGCAATGACAACCGCGCGGCAACGAACCGCCGGCCCCAGTCCGCCACCGCCGAGTTTGCCGGCGGGCAAGCCCGATCGTCGGCGGGCCTGAACTTTGTTCGTCTCAAGCAGCAGCTTGGCCAGCAATGCCTCGCCAGCTCGAAGCAAGAACTGGAGCAAAAAGACGGCAACGAATTTGACGAATGCTATATCGGCATGCAGATCGCCAAGCACATGGAGATGATCGACACGCTGAAAGTGTTCAGCCACTATGCGTCGGAGAATCTCGACCAGGTGATCGAAGAAGGCGAGGACACCTCTCAAGAGCATCTCGACCGAGCCAAGAAGTTAATAAAAGAGTTGACCTCCGACAGCCATTCGCAGAAGCGAGATTCCGAGAAGCGAACGTCCAGCAAGCGCGAGTCGGAAACACGCTGACGCTAATGGCGGCCGTAGGTCGTTTGATTGGGTAATACGATTTGGCATGGCCGGCCTTTGGGGAGCGCGCCCCAAGGGCCGCCATCGCCAGATATGGAAAGTCAGGATTCAAAATGCAAAGGTGAAAATATAAAATGGCACGCGTGCGGAGGCCGGCACCGGTTTGTCGGATTTGACTTTTACATATTGCATTTTGACTTCCATGGACAACCGGTTTTGTCCGTCCGGTGCGGCTGTGGTATAATGGCGTGATGCAACCTGATTCAAGCGGCGGTTTGCCTTCTGTCGGACCATCCGCCACGCCGTCGCCCGAACCGACGCCCATCCTTGCCGAGCTTGTCAGTGCGCCGGTTTGTGCGGAGAGGTCCCTAACCATTGGCCGGCCGCCGCCGCGACGAGTCGCACTGCCGCTCTTTTTGTTCGTCGCCACCTGCATTTCGACGTTCTGGGTCGGTGCCGGGGGCTGGGACCCAATCATCGCGCTGACTGAGCCGCTGCAGATGCTGCGCGATCATTGGTGGCAAGGCGCGGTGTTCATGACGGCCGTGATGGGCATCTTGCTGGCCCACGAGATGGGGCATTTCTTGCAAGCGGTGCGGTACGGCGTGCCCGCCAGCCTGCCTTATTTCATTCCGTTTCCCATCATGCCGTTGGGCACGATGGGGGCAGTGATCGGCCTGGGCGGGTCGCAAGCCGATCGAAAGCAGCTCTTCGATATCGGCCTGACCGGCCCGCTGGCCGGACTCGCGGTGGCGCTGCCGCTCACTTGCTTGGGGTTCCTCCAGGCCACGCCCCTGACGCAGACCAGCGACCTGGGGTTGCCGGGCCACTTCACCTCGCCGCTGATTTTCGACTTGCTGCAGGCAGTGCTGCGGCCCAACGATCCGCCTGGCACGCGGTTTATCTTGCACACCAACCCGCTGGTCATGGCCGGCTGGATCGGCATGTTGGTTACCGGCCTGAATATGTTGCCGGTCAGCCAACTCGACGGAGGTCATGTGGCCTATGCCTTGATGGGACGGCGGGCTCATTGGCTGGCCCGGGCAGTCGTTATCGGCGCCTTGATTTTCATCGTTTCCAGCGGCCAATACGGTTGGGGGCTGATGCTGGCCATCGTGTTGCTGCTGGGGATCCGGCATCCGCCCACGGCTAACGATCGAGTGGAGTTGGGGCGCTGGCGCTCGATCGTCGGCTGGCTCTCGCTGAGCATCCCCATCTTGTGCCTGACTCCAGCGCCGATGGTGCCATAGCGCGGTTCCCGCAGGCGTCTCATTGACTCAAAGCGCAAGCGAGGCGATTTTGCCGCGCGTGCCTCGCTGGCGCTTCGGGTTAATGTGGGCCGTTACTTGCGACTCACATACGGGCTGCCGCGTTCGAAAAAACGCCACTCCAGCTCAGCCGCCTGCGTCACGCCGATCCGCGGGCCACTGGCCACGTCGCAGATGGCTTGAGCGGCAAACAGCTTGATCTCGCGGCCCAGCGGCAGGCCGTTGAGCGATAGATCGATCGCCAGCGCCTGGCACAACCGGCCGGGACCGCGCAGCAAGTTCTTCAGCTCGGTCGTGCCGCGGCGGGCTTGCATCTGTGGGACGCCGGCGAGCGGCTCGGCCGCGCGAATCAAGACGGCGCCCGTGCCCGAACGCTCCGTCGTGAAGTTCACGCAATAGTGAACGCCGTAGATTTTGTAGACATAGACATGGCCGAACGTCTCGCGCATCAGGGCGGCCTTGTGGCGCCGGGTGACCGAATGCGAGGCCGCGTCGGTGGTGTAAGCCTCGGTCTCGACCAGCCGACAGCGACACTTGCCCACCACCATTACCGCGCCGATCAGCTCGCGGGCCACCGTCAAGGTGTCGCGCGCGAAAAAATCGGGACCGAGAAGCTGCATGAGGCGATTGTCTGGTCTCGCGTCGGCATTGTCAAAGACGCTGGACATCTCCGATTTTTGCCGGCAAAGTCGATACAATCCCACCATCACGGCGTACCGGACCTCGCACATCCATCACGCGCGGCCTTCTTCATCCTGCGCCTCATATTTTTGCGACCTAGGCTTGTTGGTAGCGACTCTGCGCGAGTCGCTCGCACCTGGAGTCAACACCATGTATCCATCTCTTCCGTTGGACAGCGCCGTCACGGCCCATGCCGTCATGACGCTCCTGGCCCTGGCACTCGCGGGACTGAATTACTTCTTTGTCGCGCGCGCCTAAAACGCCTAACCAGCAAACAAAATCCGCCCTAGCAAAGGAAGCCCCGCGTGTTTTCGACGACGAACCTGAGCGACGCCGTTTTGCAAAACTGGACCATTTGGCTGGTGGCCGCCACGCTGGTGGTGGCCGCGGTCATCGACGGCTGGATGTTGAAAGTGCCCAACTGGCTGACTTATCCCATGGTTTTCAGCGGCTGGATCTATAGCTGGACCGCCTTCGGCTGGACGGGGCTGGGCTTCAGCGTGCTGGCGACCATCGTGGGGCTGGCCCTCCTCATGCCGCTCTATTGCGTGGGCGGCATGGGCGCCGGCGACGTGAAGCTGCTGGCCGGCGTGGGCGCCTGGGTAGGCACCTATGGCCAGCCCGACACGTACTGGGGAGGCCTGATGGTGATGCTCTACGCCTTTTGCGCCACGGCGATCATCGGCGGCGGCATTGCCGTCTTGATGGTTTTATGGCGTCGCGACTGGACGAAACACCACGCCCAGTTTCTTACCATCCTTGCCGAGTTTGCCACCGTTCGCGATCCGAATCGCCTGGCGGCCATCGCCGCCGGACGCAAAAGTTCCATGCTGCTCTTGCCTTACGGCATTCCCATCGCGATCGGAACGATCTTGTATTTCGCCTTATCGGGCATGCTGATTTAGCGGTAATTCGGATCACGAAGAGTTTTCAACGTGGAGAACCTCTGCCGATCGTGCCGAAAGTAACGATGCGATACCGCACGGGGCGCGCAAAGCAGTTCTAGCGGTTGCTCCGCCCCCGACCGGCGGTGACGGTTTTGGCCAACAGCAAGCCGCTAGCGGTCAGGTTCGATTGAATCAAGTCAACTTGGCGACCGTGCCAATCTTGTTAGGTGGAACGACAGTGAGGGGGGAGTATGCGTCCGAAGTCAATCATCTTGCTGGGCCTGGCGCTGGGTTGCGGGCTGGTGGCCACCATCGGCATCAACCAGGTGATGGCCAATCGCAACCAGCCCGCCGCGGGGCCGGTTGACGGGACCGAGGTGTTCGTCGCCCTGCAAGACATCGCCATGGGCGATCCGATCAACAAGGCCCTGCTCAAGCTCGAAAAGTGGCCGACCGACAAGCTGGTCGACGGCATGATCTTCAAGCTGGAAGACATCGAGGGCCGCCGCTCGCGGCAGAAGATCTTCGCCGGTGAACCCATTCTTGAAAACAAGCTGCTCAAGAAAGGCGAAACCGGCGCGAGCGCCACCGACATGATTCCGCCGGGCTATCGCGCGGTGCCGGTTTCGGTCGACGCGGTCAGCGGCAGCAGCGGGATGATCCTGCCGGGCGACCGGGTGGACCTGCTGGTGCACATTCAAGGCGGAATGAACCAAGACATTCGCAGTCCCACCACCGTCACGTTTTTGCAGAACGTCAAGGTCTTTGCCGTGGACGACAATTTCAGCCGGGCCGGCGATGAAACGACGGCGACGGCCAAAACCATTTCGGTGCTGGTCACGCCCGATCAAGCTCAGATGGTCATGTTGGCCGCCAGCGTCGGCAAAGTGCAGATGGTGATGCGCAGCGCCAACGACGACGCCGTCGAGACGACCGGCCTGGTCGACGTTCAGACGCTGCTGCATGGACGCACGAGCGGCGGAAGCGCTCCACCTCCCCCCGCGCCGGCGACGCCGACCGGCGACAAGCTACTCTCGCTGCTGAACCAGCAAAAAGCGCCGCCGCTGCCGGAGCCCGCTCGGCCCGCGCCGCGTAACGTATTTACGATGGTCGTTATCAAAGGCGCCGACATGTCGAAGGCGGAGTTCGCCGACGGCAAGGCCACCAACCTGCCCGACCAGGCCGACGCCACCACACCCAAGGCGCCGCCGCTGCCGCTCCTGCCGCCCCGACCCGATGCGGGACCAAAGCCGCAGGGCGGCGATGCGAAGCACCCGGCCGACGGTAAAGATAACAAAGACAAACAACCCAAGGACAAGGGGAAGACCGACCAGCCCGGCCTCTTGCCGATTGATCCCACTTCGGGCGGCACGCAAGACGAAGCGCGGGCCGAAAAGGAAGACGAGAATTAGTAGCTGACTTCCTGAGAAGTCAGGCCGACCGATGACTTGTGGCCAGGATTCTTACGAATTCTGCTATACAGCGTGTTAACGGATTAGCGCAAGGAAGATCACGGATGTCTGTCACAAAGCCGCGGCGGATTGCCGCCCTCTCATGTCGGCGCGACGGGAAAAGCCCGAGGTTGGTGAGCTTGTTCGCGCTCGCTGCTCTCGCGTGCGCCAACCTGGCGGCGCCCGCCGCCGCGCAGAGCCCGAAGCGCGTCGTCCACAAGCTGGAAAGCCCCAACGAGACGCTCGAGCTGACCGTCAACACCAGCCGTATTCTCACGCTGGGCGAAGAGATACCGCAGGCCCAGGTGAATAACCCCGATATCCTCGACCTGACCGCCCTCTCGCCCACCCAGGTGCAGATCATGGCCAAAAAGCCGGGCGTCACCCAAGTCAATCTCTGGGACAAAAACGACGAGATTCATTCGGTCGATGTCATCGTTTTGCCCGATGCTCAGGAACTCTCGATGCTGTTGCGAGCGCAGTTCCCCAAAGCCGCGCTCAAAGTGATTCCACTGGCCAACAGCGTGATCGTCAGCGGTTATGTCGACGACCCCAGCCAGGTCGGACCGATCATTCAGATGGCTGAGGATTATCACAGTAAGGTGATCAATCATATTACCGTGGGGGGCGTGCAGCAGGTATTGTTGCAGGTCAGAGTGATGGAGGTTTCGCGGACCAAGCTGCGGACGCTGGGCTTCGACTGGGGCACTCTCGGCGGCGCCGGCGACTCTTTTGCAGTCAACGGAATTGGTTCGCTGCTGAGTACGGCTGCGTCCACGGGTGGTGCGGGCGCCGCCACCGGCGGCGCGGCCACCGCACTGGGATCGCTGACGCCGGCCCAAAGCTCGAACGTGAACTTCGGCATCTTGAATGGCGGCAGCACCTTTTTTGGCGTGCTCGACCTGCTGACGCAAAAGAATATCGCCAAGGTCGTCTCAGAACCGACCCTGAGCACCGTAAGCGGCCGCCCGGCCTCGATGATCGTCGGCGGCGAAATAGCCATTCCCGTGGCACAGAGCCTTGGCCGGATTTCCATTCAGTGGAAGCAATTCGGCACGCAAGTGGACTTTGTGCCCATTGTGCTGGGCAACGGCGCCGTCCGGCTCGAAGTGCGGCCCCGTGTCAGTGAGCTTGATTTCTCAAACGCGATCCCCATCAACGGCACCGCGGTCCCCGGCATCAAGGCCCGCCAGGTCGATACCGCCGCCGAGATGCGCGCGGGACAGACGCTGGCGGTGGCCGGGTTAGTGCAGTTGAAGGTCGACTCGTCGTTCCGTGGAATTGTCGGAATCAGCGAGCTGCCCTGGCTCGGCATTCCCTTTCGCAAGGTCACCGACACGGTGAACGAAGTCGAAACGTTGATCCTGGTGACTCCACAACTGGTCGAGGCGATGGACGCCTGTGACGTTCCGCCCGGCGGTCCCGGTTTTGCCACCGCGTTGCCCACGAACCATCAGCTCTATTGCAAGGGATTTTTAGAAGTGCCCAATTGCGAAGGAACAAACATGTTCGGGCCTTATCCCGACGCGCACGGCATGTTTCCGCCTTTGGTCCCCAATGCCTGGGATGAGCAGGTCCCGCCCGGCGCGACGGAGATTCCGCTGCAATCGCCGGCACAGCAGCCGTCGGGCTCGCCGCCCTTGGGCTCACGGGCACCGTCGTTGCAAGCTCCGGCTGAGCAGCCCAAGCCGCCCTTGCCGCCCAGTGCCTCATCGCCCGACGGCGAAAGCCAGTCGCGCCGGGCGGCCCCCCAGCGGATTGCCCCCAGCGGGCCATCGTCGCGCCGCAAGCCGGCGGGCGGCAATTTGAGCCTGGTCGCTCCCGCCAAATCCGATGGTCCCGGCCCGTCGCTCCTGC
>DATFDL010000215.1:0-6277 GCA_035252155.1 Pirellulales bacterium
AATGACGTGCGGCAACATCAGCCCGATCGCCTTGCCGTGCGCGATATCGTAAAACGCAGTGAGCGGATTGGCCAAAGCGTGGGCGGCGCCGAGCATCGAGTTTTCGATGGCCAGCCCGGCAAAGCTCGCCCCCAGTTGCATGCCGCCGCGTGCGTCCAAGTCGTCGGGATGCGAAAGGACTCGCTCGAAGTTTTCGGCCAGCAACTGCCAGGCTTCGCGGCTGAAAGCCAACGAAACCGCGTTGCGGCGGTTCGTGACGTAGGTTTCAACGGCGTGAGCTATGGCGTCGATGCCCGTCAGCGCCGTCACACTGGCAGGTTGCGTGACGGTGAGCGTCGGATCGAGCAGGGCCACGCGGCAGGCGGCTTTCTTGTCGCCGCAGGCCATCTTCACATGCGTTTGGCTGTCGCTGATCAGAGCGAACGATTGGGTCTCGCTGCCGGTGCCGGCGGTGGTGGGCACGGCGATCATGGGCAAGAGCGGTCGCGTGGCCTTGCCCGTGCCCCAATAGTCTTGAATGCGCCCCCCGCAGCAATAGACAAAGTTGATTCCCTTGGCGCAGTCCATCGAGCTGCCGCCGCCGAGTCCGACGAGCAGCTCGGGCTGGCACTGCCGCGCGAAGGCCACGCCCGCCTCAACCTGCTGATCGGTGGGATTCTCGCCGACGCCGTCGAAAAGATGCGTTTCGATGCCGGCCCGGTTGAGCGCCGCGATGCCACGGGCGGCATGCCCGGCCGCCACAATGCCCGGATCGCTCACCACGAGCGCCCGCCGCGCCCCCAGCTCAGCCGCCAACTCGCCCAGCGTCTCGACCCGATCGGGGCCGAACACGATCCGCGTGCGAAGCTGAAAGTCGAACGGAATCATTCGCCTACGAACATGCTCGGATGGTGGGACAATTTGAACAGAAGGCAACGAAGAGAACGAAGAAAGAAATGAGGACGCGGCAACACCAACCCGAAGCGCAAGCGAGGCTGGCGCATCATCGCCAAACTTCCTCGCTTACGCGTCGGGTTAGTATCTTTGTGCTAACTCTCTCTTCGTTCCCTTTGTTGCCTTCTGTTCATCTTCTGTTTGATTGACTCATCGGTTTCAAACCGCCGCGAGCTTCTCTTTCGGCAGTTGGTAGGCCCGGGCGCGGAACAAAAACTCGACAATGTTCCCTTCGTGCGGTTGCAACCAGTCGAGCTTGATGGTCGGGATCGGCCCGATGTTCAAGCGATCGATATGCGTGGCGTCGGTCAGCTCGCGCTGGAACTTCGCGTCGTCGGTGATGCCCGTGCAAACCAGCGTCGGACCGATCGACTCGAGCATCTGCTCTTGCGGACATTTGACCACCGTCACAAAGGGAAACATGAATTCTTTTTTGGCGATGGCGTTGTCGGGCGAGTCGCACTGCACCACCACCGGCCGCAGATAGGCGCAACGCTCGCGTTCGACCAGCCGCGGACCATAAGGTTCGGTGGAGTGCCGCACGCCATTCTCGCGCAGGTCGGCCTCGATCGATTTCCAAATGGCCTGGGCCGCGCCGGGCACGGTGAACGCGGCCAAACCGGCCTTCGGATCTTCGGGCGGCAGGGCCTCGACCGGCCCCAGCCGCTCGGCCAACGCCTGGGCGATCTTGTCGGTATGGCGCGAGGCCCACACGCCCGAACAGTTGATGCAGCCGCGTCCGCTGTTCAGATACACGCTGTCTGCAATCAGGTCGATGTATTTTTCCCATTGATCGACCACGTCGTCGCCCAGCAAGATCTTGCTGAAGCCCGGGCCGTGGGCCTGCACTTTGGGATTGCCTTTGTAACGCTCGACGGTGGCGGTGCCGCCAAAGATCATGGCGCGGTCGACATTGGCCAGCACCGCCGCGCCCACCTCGCCGCCGCCGGGATAGATGGAGATCGCCTCGCGCGGAATGCCCGCCTCAAAGAACGCCGCCGCCATGCGATACGGCGTCCACGGCTCCTGCGGGCCGGGCTTGAGCACCAGCCCGATCTGCATCGGGATGACCGGCAGCCAGAGCGTATGCACGCCCGGCGAATTCGACGGCAGCACCAGCCCCACCACCGGCGACTGCGCCTGATAGCTCACCACCACGCCGCGCTGCTCGACGCCGTAGCCGCGACTGAGAATCTCCAGATCGAGCCCGCGGGTCAGGGCATCGAGCATCTGGTCCATGTGCGTGAGCACGAAGTAATTCTTCTGCATGTTGGCCCGGCACATGTGTTCCGGCAGACCGGTCGAGGCCGACTGTTGCCGAGCGAATTCTTCAGGCGACTGCTGGCCGTCGCCGATCGGCAGCGTGCCGTTGAGGTAAAGATCGCCGGCCTTTTTGACGCGCTCGATCAGCTCGTGGCAGGGAATCTGCCGCAGCACGTCTCGGGCACGGGCGGCGAAGCGCATGTCGCGCTGCAAGAGGCCGCCATTGGCCTGGCTGACCTGGGCGATCGGCTCGCCCGTCAGGAAGTGCGTGACCGTATCGGTTTCAAGCGATTCGTACGGTTTGCCCCAACGAAGAGCAGGTATTTTTAGCATGAACGGGTTTGGGGTTCAGGGGTTTTCTTTAGGGTTCAGGGTTCACGCGAGGGTTCGGGGTTCACGCGAGGGTTCAGGGTTCAGGGTTCAGGGTTCAGGGCTCAGCATGCGGGTGCACCGTTTGGCGGTGGTTGCACGGCATTTGAGGTCGAACACCGTTCGATGCTGCGCCAACCAATAGAACATGCACTAAAATGCTGAACCCTGAACCCTGAACCCTTAAAGCGAACCCTCAATAAACACCAACCGTGGTCGCCTCGGCCAGCTCCCGGAACGGACGGACTCCGCTGATGCCGTCCCAGGGATACTTGGCGTAGGGCGGCTCGCGCTCGCCTTCGTCGCGCTCCAGAAAGCCGGGTACGAAGAATTCCTTGGTCATGGTCGTAAGCTTCACTCGGCCGGTGCCGCCATAGCTAACAAGCTGGTTGGCATCGTTGAATTCGACCACCTCTGCCACCGCTCGGGGTTGCGGAGCGTAGTAGCTGATCTTGTAGCCCTCGTCGGGCGTGACCGGCTTGGAGCAGGCCAGGCCCATCAGCGTGTTGCCGTAGGTGGGCGTCATGTACACGCCGTCCAAAAACTCCTCGGTGGCAAAGCGCGTCCACTGCGGCGTGAATTCGGTGCCGCCCGAGAAAATGCCGGTGATGCCCGACTCGCGAATGCTCGAACCGCGCTTCTCCAGTTCCATTGCCAGAGCTTCCAGCAGCTTGGGTGTGGTGAACATGCAGCGGATGTCGTGCCCGGCGCCGAGAATGGTGACTGCCTGGTCGATGCAGTGCTGCTTGTAGGCTTCGAGGTGTTCCATCCAGCCTTTCTTGATGAGCTTGATCACCCAGCGGGGGTCCAGATCGATGCAAAAACAAATGCCACCGCGATACTGGGCCAGGTGCTCGACGGCCAGCCGCAGCCGTCGCGGACCCGATGGACCGAGCATCAGCCAGTTGGCCCCCCTGGGAAAATGCTCTTCGGGCAGCGTGTCGCTAAAGAGCTCGTAGTCGGTGCGGAAATCATCGATCGAGATCCGGCTTTTGGGCACGCCGGTCGTGCCGCCCGTCTCGAACACGTACACCGGCCGGTCGGCAAACGCCTTGGGCACCCAGCGCCGGACCGGCCCGCCGCGAAGCCACTCGTCTTGAAATGGCGGGAATTTTTTCAGGTCGTCGTAAGTCTTGACCTCTTTCAGCGGGTCGAACTTGAGCTGCGACTTGTACTCCAGCCAGAACGGGCAGCCGCTCGAAGGATGAAAATGCCACTGCACGGTCTCGTAGGCATGCGCGTCGAGCTTGTCGCGCGCCGCCTTGACAGCCGGTTGCAGGTCGGCCGAAGGCCGGGCTTGGGTGACGGTCATGGATTCTCCTCAGTTATCCTTTTCTGGCTCCGCCACGACGGGGCTTGTCCCCGTCGAGCGATGATTGACCGCTAGACGCAGCAACCGAAAACCATCTCGCTCTTTCCGCGTGGTTGCCGCCGCCTTCGGCGGCGGCGACCACGCGGAAAGAGAAACGACAGGACGTGGCGGCTTCGTCTCTAGCGGTCAATCATCGCTCCGCCGGGACAGGCCCGGACGGTGGCGACGAAGATGCGGGGCGGGTACATTCAGTTCCGATGGCGGGCAATCGAACGTTGGTCCAACGCCTGTCGGCACCGCGCGGACCTCCTTCAAATTAACCAAATGGGCGGCACAAAACAACCGCCCGTGTCGTAAACCGCCAGACTCCGCAGTTATAATGGTGCTACAGGTCTGTGCCGATGAATGACCACCCCAACAAGCATATTCGCGCCGCGGTTGATTATGCCCTCGCCGCGGGCTGGCGACTCGTAAAATCTGGTGCCCGCGCGCACGCATGGGGGCGTTTGTATTGCCCGGCCCAAATGCGGACCGTTGTATTGTCAGTAAATCAAATGAACGTGTACGAATTCGATGTCGTTTTGCAAGGCGTCGGCGACGTGACCGACGACGCTGCCGACGCTCTCTTTGCGGCTGGCTGTGACGACGGAACCCCAGCCAGTTCCGATGGAGCTGCCTGGATTCATTTCGATCGAGAAGCAAGCTCTCTCGAAGACGCGATCCATTCTGCCCTCGCGCAGGTCCGTTCCGCCGGATTCGGCATCTCGCGCGTGGAACTGGACGCAGAATCCACGGCGTTTCAGCAGGCGTGAAGCAAATTCACATCGCCAACGCATGTCACTGGGACTCGTTGACTGCGTTCCGCGGTAATGTCCTGCGGCGCGGCGGTAAATCTGCGGCATCAAGCAGCGCCGCTTCGGCCTGCGCCGATGTTTAGCGTCGTGAATCTTCGACGGTCACGCCATTGTGGGAAGACTGCCGCAGCCGCTCGATGCCTTCGGGCGTCATGCGAGTGCCGGCTACGTTGATCCAGCCCAGCTTTGGGAAGTGAGCGAGAGAATCAACCGAGGCATCGGTCACTTGTGTGCCTCGCAGGTCAAGCCGATAGAGCAACGGCAGGCTCTGAAGCGTCTCGACGCCGGCATCGGTGATGCGCGTTTCGCGCAGACCCAAGTACGTTAGCGGGGTAACAGAGCATAGAGCCGCTAATCCCGCATCGGTAACCTGCGTGCGGCTCAGATCAAGATCGGCGAGAGATGCCGCTGAGGCTAGCGCCGATACTCCTAAGTCGGTAATCGGTGTGCCGCTCACGTCGAGGGTTTCCAGTCGAGGTATCGCCGCCAGATTCTTCACACCCGCATCAGTTACCTGAGTGTCTGCGACTGAGATGCTGATTAGCGAGCGGGACCGCCCCAAGTGTGCTAAACCAGAATCGGTCACCTCGGTGCCATTGAGATGTAATCGCATCAGTGTCGGAAACCGCGGGATTTCGGCCAGCAGCTCGTCACCGGCCCGTGTATGGTTCAGTGTGAGGAACATGAGCCGTGAGGGCATTGGCAATTGGCCGAGGCCGTCCCCTGTCACTTCTGAATCACTCAGATCAAGGCATCCAAGCCATTTCAGCGCTGCCACGTGCTGGATACACCGTTCGGTGAGCGGGGCGCCGGCGAGCGAGAGCGTATGTATGCGCGGCCACGTTGCAAGAACCTCGAGATCATCGTCGTGCAAATTGGCATTGTCAAGGTAAAGTGTGTCGAGACCATCGAAGCGCGTCATCCAAGCGAGCTCATGCTTGTCGACCGGTTCAGCCGCCCGCCAAAGACGGACATCGACGAAACCGTAGGCGATCGCCCGCGTGTCAAATCGCCGCCAATCGAGGTCGGCATAGCCACGTAGTTTTTGAATGCGGCGAGCACTGTCGAGTGTGATTCCCAAAGGGATGCCTACAACGACGGCGAGCATCAAAAGGAAAGACTGATTCAAAGTCATAAGTACGCGACGCCGGGGCATTTTGGGATTGGCTTCGACCTTCCGAGCAGGGCGCCCGCCCGCAATGACAAGTGCGGCGACCATCAGCGCCGTGAGCATCCAGGCGGCCGACGGTAGGGGACCGTCTGACATCGCGGCGGCGATAGCGCCGCCGGCTACGCCGATGGCCAATGCGGCGGCGCAACTCAACGCGGCGATAATGATCCGGCGGGGTGTTAAAACGGCGACGAGCAACCCGACCAGCCCGCCCACCATTGCCCCAATCAGCGAACTATAATGGGCCGTGGCCAGTGCGCCGCCGACGGCGCCGAGGATCGCCGCGCTGGGGCGGTTGAGGCGAAAACCGATCGCCGCGCCAAACAACGCGCCGGCGATCGCCAAGGCCGTCACGATCGCCAGCTCCTGCGCATC
>DATFDL010000216.1:0-7220 GCA_035252155.1 Pirellulales bacterium
CCGAATCGCCGCTAGTAGGGTGGGCCGAGCGAAGCGAGTACCACCGTCTTATGCACCGCGGCGCAATGGGCAATTTTGGCTTAAGGGTGGGACTCGTTTCACTCGTCCCACCCTACAAGACTCGGCGCACCTACAAGCTGGTGCTTAGTGTCCTACGGCTGCGCTCTCTCGCCCCCCGCGACGGTCAGCAAGGCGCGGACAACCGATGGGTCTGTGTCGTTGCTTAAAAAGCGGACGCTGCCGTCGGCCATCATCACCGCGGCGCCCTCGGAGTGGTGACCACTGATGCTCGGCAGTGAAGGATCATTGATCCGGAAGCTCATCTTGTCGAATTCCAGATCCCGCGGCTCGGTCCAGTGGATATCCGAATCGGCGATTTCGGCGACGAAGATTGTGTTTGCGGCTCCGTCGCGGAAGTCCGCAATGTGCCTTCCTAACGCGCCAGGAGCGGCCGTTTCGACGCCGGCGACCATCACTTTGTTCACGCCCCCGGTTTTTGCGGAATGCTCGTCACTAGGGCAGTAGTAATAGTGCGGCCTAACCCGATTGCTGATGGCCAGATTCGCCGGATCGTTCCACGCCTTTTCGAAATCTTGGAACCGGATTGTCAGTCCGCCGGTGCTCTCCGAATAGGGAATGATAACCGGGCGCCAGCTATGCAGCGGCTGGCCTTGCGCATCGCTTAGATACGCTGCGGGAAATTGATCGAAGACATCATGATAGACGCGCAACCCAAGGCCGATCTGCTTGGAGTTGTTGATGCATTCCGATGCTCGCGAGGATTCACGCTGCGCTCGGACAACACCTACGATCACGGCTAGGAACATACTGCATGCCAGCACCACCAGCATCAGGCGGCGCAAAGTGAACTGAGTAGGTGCCGGCGTCGGTTGATCCATGATCGCTACCTGATAGTGACTTGAGCGACTGGTAAACATTGATATTACCACCGCGATTCATTGAGAACCATTTGTGAGCGAAGCAAGCCATTTTTTGAGCGGAGCGGTGCAATGAGTCAATTTCGGCGAATGGTGGGACTCGTTTCACTCGTCCCACCCTACGGCCAGTAGCACGACCGGCCTCGTCGTGCTATACAAGGCGGTATGGCAATGGGGCCATTCGCTCATGCCCATGATTCCATCCCTTCACCTGCCACGCCGCGATCTGCTGCAATTCGGTGTAGTCGCGCTCGGTGGATTTCCGCTGGCTGCGTTGGCAAAGGCCGACGAGGTCAATGCTAAGCGCCGGGCCAGGGCCAAGGCCTGCATTCTGCTCTATATGGACGGCGGGCCCAGCCATCTCGATCTGTGGGACTTGAAGCCCGACGCGCCGCTTGAAATTCGCGGGCCGTTTCAACCCATCGCCAGCAGCGTGCCGGGCGTCGCCATCAGCGAGCTGCTGCCGCTGACCGCCCAGCAGATGCACCACCTGGTGCAGATCCGCGGTGTCTGCCATCAAGAGACAGTCCACGATCCGGCCGTCTATCAGATGCTCACCGGGCGGAAGCACATCAGCTCGGCGGGCAACTTGCAAGTCGAGGCCACCGACTTCCCGCAGATGGGATCGGCCTTCGGCTGCTGCGACCGCGCGCCCGCCGTCATGCCCAAGGTGATCGAACTGCCCGAAACAATGAAAATGGAGGCCCGCGTTCTGCCGGGACAAAACGCGGGCTTTTTGGGAGGCTCGTTCGACCCCTTCCGCGTGGAAGTGACGCCCGACGCCCGGCTCATCAAACCCGACCTTGCGCTGCACCGAGAGATTGCCGTTAGCCGGCTGTCGCGCGTCGGTTCGCTGGTCGATCGGCTGAATAACCAGCTCGGACGTGTGGAGCGGACCGCCGAGTTGGAGCTGTTCAGCGACTATCAGCGGCAGGCGCTGGCGCTGCTCGGCCGCCCCGGTGTGCAGGCTGCGTTCGACATCGAGCGCGAGCCGGCGGCGGTCCACGAGCGCTACGGCCGCAACCGGCATGGGCAGTCGGTGCTGCTCGCCCGGCGGCTGGTCGAAGCCGGTGCCCGCTTTGTCACCGTCTATTGGGGCAAGGAGCCGCAAGACTGGGCCGATGGCAAGGGCGAGCGATTGGCCAATAATCCCTGGGACACGCACCGCAATCATTTTCCGTTGGTCAAGGATCGCCTGACGCCGCGCGCCGATCGCGCGTTGGCAGCCCTGGTGGATGACTTGGCCCAGCGCGGACTGCTCGATGAAACGTTGGTGGTGTGGATGGGTGATTTCGGCCGCACGCCAAAAATCGATAAAAAATACGCCAGCCGCGACCACTGGCCGCATGCCTTCACGGTGGTGATGGCGGGGGCAAGGCTGCCGGGCGGAACCATCGATGGCCGCACCGATCGCCACGCCGCGCGCGTCGAAGAGCATCCGGTCAGTCCGGCCGATCTCACGGCTACGATTTTTGACGCGCTTGGCGTCGATCCGCGCAGCGAGATTCGCGATGCCCGTGGAGTGGCGTATCCGATCTCGACAGGACGGCCTTTGACGCGGTTGTGGGGCGCATGAGATCGCGGACGGCCCTGCTCGCCGTTGTCATCCAAGACCGAGACGGGCCCAGACTTCGCGGGTCGCGCATTATCCCTTGATGACCCCGATAGGCCGCATGCGGGCCACCTTCTTCGCAAGCCCGGCCTGGTGGACCACGTCGACCACCAGGCTGACGTCTTTGTAGGCCGCCGGCTGTTCCTCGGCCAGCCCCTTCCAACTGCGGGCGCGGGCGATGATGCCCTCGCGCGCCAGCTCCTGGTCGATCCGCCGGCCCTGAGCGTGCTTGATCGCCGCCGAGCGGCTCATCACGCGGCCCGCGCCGTGGCAGGCCGTGCCGAAGGTCTGCTCCATGCTGCCGTCTTGGCCCACCAGCACCCAACTGGCCCGCCCCATGTCGCCGGGAATAATCACCGGCTGACCGATGCGGCGATATTGCGGCGGCACTTCTTCGTGATCGGGCGGAAAGGCCCGCGTCGCTCCCTTGCGATGCACCCACAACCGGCGTAGCCGCCCGCCGACCGTGTGCTCTTCGAACTTGGCGATGTTGTGGGCCACGTCGTACACCAGGTTCATCCGCAGCTCTTCCCAAGGCCGGCCAAAAATGGTGGCGAACGATTCGCGGGCCTGCCACATCAGCAGTTGCCGGTTGCACCAGGCATAGTTGGCCGCCGCCCGCATCGCCCCCAGATAATGTTCGCCTTCGGGGCTTTCGACCGGCGCGCAGGCAAGCTGGCGGTCGGGCAGATTGATGCCATACTTTTCCGGCACGCCGCGCAGCAGCCGCAGGGCGTCGTCGCAGACCTGATAACCCAGCCCGCGCGATCCGGAATGGATCATCACGCACACCTGGTCTTTCTCCAAGCCCATCGTCCGCGCGGCTTCGTCGTCGAACACCGCGTCGACGACTTGCACTTCCATGAAGTGGTTGCCGCTGCCCAAGGTGCCGCATTGGTCTTTGCCGCGTTCCAACGCCCGTTCGCTCACGTACTGCGGTTCGGCGCCGTCGAGTCTTCCGCGGGCTTCGGTGTGGTCGATGTCGCTGGGCACGGCCAGGCCGCGCTCGATCAACCGCTTCGGGCCCTCGGCCATCAGCCGCCGCAACTCTTTGGGCTCGAAGCGATATTTGCCGGCCCGGCCCACGCCGGTCGGAACCTGTCGAAACAGCTCTTCGACCAGCTTGGTGAGTTGCGGCTTCACATCCTGATACGACAGATTTGAACGCACCAGCCGCACGCCGCAGTTGATGTCGTAACCCACGCCGCCCGGCGAGATGACGCCCCCTTCGGCCGGATCGGTGGCGCAAACCCCGCCGATGCAAAAGCCGTAGCCCCAATGGATGTCGGGCATGGCCAGGCTGGCATGTTGAATGCCCGGCAAGAAGGCCACATTCGCCACTTGCTCGGGTGCCTGATCGGCCTTGATCAGCTCCAGCAGGGCGGCGCTGGCGTAGATCAGGCCATCGACGCGCATGCCGGGCTTATAGCTTTTGGGGATCCGCCAGAGGTTGTCGTTGACTTTTTCCAGCGGCCCGCTGTATCCGTCTTTGGGCATGATGAGCGATCCTTATCGTTCTGCTGTCAGAATACCGTATTGCCTCTGCCTTGCCAGCCGGTTGTCGTGCGGCGCACGGCGAGCTATGGTAGGCGCTGGCACGTTCGGAGCCACGCATGGACGGACGACAAACCGTGACGCCCCGCCGCGGGGTGCCACGGCATCCGTCGCAGCGCGAATGGCCGTAGCAATAGGGACACGCGTTGCCGCTGCGACGGACGCCGTGCGATCTGCGTGATGGCCCGTTCGACACGGCGTCCGCCGCGGCGAATGGTGCCAAGCGTCGGATCGAAGCACACCGCGCCGCGGCGGATGCCGTGGCACCCAATCGCCTTTTTACGGAGCACCATGATGCCGCCCGCACGCGACGCCACTGAAAAGACAACCGCCGAACAACCAGGTTCAGGGGCCGCCGGCCAAAACGGCTCGCCGGCCTGCACGCTGGCCATCGATATCGGCGGCACCGGATTGAAGGCCTCGGTGCTCGACGAACAGGGCGAGATGATCACCGAACGCGTGCGCGTCGATACCCCGCACCCCTCGCCGCCCAACGTACTGGTCGAGGCCCTGGTCAAGCTGGTGGCCGCGCTGCCGCGGTACGACCGCGTGTCGGTGGGCTTTCCGGGCGTCGTGCGCAAGGGCAAGATCGTCACCGCGCCGAACCTGGGCCAGGACGATTGGCAGGGTTTTGATTTGGCCGAGGCACTCCAGCGACATTTGAATAAACCGATTAAGGTAAAGAACGACGCCGACCTGCAAGGGCTGGGCGCCATTCGCGGGCAGGGCGTCGAGATGGTCATCACGCTGGGCACCGGCTTCGGCACCGCGCTGTTCGACGATGGCTTCATCGCGCCGCACATCGAACTGGCCCATCACCCGTTTCGCAAGGGCGACACCTACGAGCAGCAGTTGGGCAACGCCGCCTTGCACGCCGTGGGCAAGCAAAAATGGAACAAGCGGGTCGGCAAGGCGATCGACACGATCCGCGCGCTGACGAATTTCGATACCTTGTTCATCGGCGGCGGCAACGCCCGGAAAATCGAGTTCGAGCTGCCCAGCGACGTCGAGATCGTCTCGAACGATTACGGCATGCGCGGCGGCATTTGGCTTTGGCGGCACGATCGGCATCACCTGATCTTGGAAGACTAACTACCATGTTTCACTTGAACGTCTGGCTGACGGTCAACGACGTCGAGCAGGTCGAGGTCATCCGCCAGCGGCTTTCGCAAGCGGCCGGCCTTTCGCGGCAGGAGCCGGGCTGTGTACGGTTCGAGGTCTATCACTCACAATCCGACGAGCGGCGGTTTCTGCTCGTCGAGCACTGGGAATCGAAAGCCGCCTGGGAGACACACCGCCAAGGCAAGGCGGTCACCGAGATCTACGTGCCCCAGGTGCTGCCCCACGTCGAACGCGAGCCGCACGTCTGCACGCTGGTGGAGTAGGTCCACTTCGATTACGCCACCGTAGCCATCATGCTCCGCATGATGCCCCCCTCGCACGCGTTTGCTTGCGAAGATCAAGAGCCCACCGTCTCTTGCTTACGCCGCAAACCATTCGTCCGCAATACTTTGCGGCCTTGCCTTGATGCATCAAGTTGTGCTTATGCAAGCGCGTGCAAGCTCTAATTTTCGAAAACTGGGACGTGTCCGAGTTTCGCGTAGCAGCTTGTCCCGCCGCCCCGTCGCCGGCTTGCCTTGTCGTCGATCTTTCCCGACCTCTGGCCTCGGACCTCTCGTCCCTTTCACTCCTTCTCTCCGCATCTTCCCAAAAAACTGGCTTGGTCGGTTTTCCGCCGAAAAATGCGTAATGCCAAGGTTGGCGATTTGCATAATCAGACATGTCTGATTGTGCATCGAGAGGCGGTCCGGCGGGCGCGAGAATATGCATATTGTTACCAGTAGCCACACGCATATTCAGACATTGAGAGAACGCCGGCTGTATAACGCCGATTGGTCACTGGGACTCCGCATCACCCTGCTCCCGCGTTCCCGCGCCCCTCGTTGTTCTTCCCTGACCCTGGCCCCCGACCTCTGGCCCCTATGGCTCCCTCTCTCCGCATCCTCCCAAAAAACTGGCTTGGCGTGTTTTCCGGGTTCCAGTCGACTTTCCGCTCGGCAAGAATCTTTTTTCTTACCGTTGAATCTGCCGACGGGGCGCTCCACAATGCGGCATCCGGGTTGAAGGGAGATTTGTCCGTCAACGCAGTAGTTCGCGTTTCCGCGGTTCGAATCACCGTTTTGATCGAAAGCGCCGATATGGAATCGACGCCAGTTAGTTTGCTGGAGCGGATGCGCAAGCCCGGCGACGCCGACGCTTGGAATCGCTTCGTCGAGTTGGCCACGCCGCTGTTGAGCTCGTGGGCGCATCGTCTCGGACTGCAAAATCAGGATGCCGCCGACCTGGTGCAAGAAGTACTGTCGGTGTTGGTCGAAAAGCTTCCCGGCTTTACTTACGACCCGAACAAAAGCTTCCGCGGTTGGATGCGGACCATCGCCACGAACAAGTGGCGCGAGTGGCGGCGGCGGCCCGCACCGGCCCTGCTCGAAACGGGCGGTTCACAATTGGCTGAGTGGCCAGCCGACGATGGCGACGCGTTTTGGGAGCAGGAATATCGCGATTATCTTGTCGCGCGCGCGCTCGCTCTGATGCGCGGCGAGTTCCAGCCGAACACGTGGCAGGCGTGTTGGCAACACGTCGTTTCAGGGCGCTCGGCTGCTGACATCGCCGACGACTTGGGCATGAGCATCGGCGCGGTTTACATGGCCAAAAGCCGCGTGCTCAACCGGTTGCGCGAGGAGCTGCGCGGATTGGTGGAATAGGGGCGAGGGGCGAGGGACCAGGGACCAGGGAAGGGGCCGGAGGTCGGAGGCCAGAGGTCAGGGAGGAGTAGGATTCGGCATTCGGGATTCAGGGATTAGGGATTTCCGATTCGGCGTCTGTAGGGAACGGACTCCGTGCCGTTCCGCGTCGGTCGCCCTTGGCGACGGCCGCGAATTTTTGTGTGAGGTTTTTCATTCTCGCGCATAAGGTTGAAGGCAGAAGAGGGTTTAGGGTTCAGGGTTCAGGGTTCAGCGGAAGACGCTGGCGCGGATAAAGCGACCAGCGGCAACACGACGCCCCCTCACCCCGGCCCGCGGAACGCCACGGAGGGCGTTCCCTACAGAGAGGGAGAG
>DATFDL010000217.1:0-20225 GCA_035252155.1 Pirellulales bacterium
GCGACTGCCGCACGCCTTCGGCAACCGCCGGATGCGCCAATCTGGCCGCGTCGCGCCGTGCGATCACCCGATCGACATAGAGTTGCCGCAGGCACGCGTCGGCAACGATGATCTCGAGAGATTGCCGGTCGAGCTGTTCCGGCCCCAGTGGCTGCACGCCCACCGACGAAAGCGGCCAGGCGGCGGCCAGCCGGAGCAACTCGTCGACCAACACATCGTGCTCGGCCATGCCCCGCGCCAAGATCAGCAGATCGGGCAAGTAACGCAGCATCAGATCGGCCGAGTAAAGCACGCCGCCGTCGATTGGCGCCGGGCAATCGACTGACAACGATTGCCTCACGGCGCCGGCGTCAAGTTGCCGGTAGACCAGCGCCTGACAGCCCCGATCGATCAACTCGGCTGCCCACCGGGCTACCGCAGGATGGTAGGGCGGGGCGGTGAAAGCCAGTTGCGCTCGCGATAATTCATCGCAGCCGAGCAGCAGCTCGTCGGCTTCGCCGGTCCGGGCCTCCAAAGCTTCGCCCACAGCAGCGACCTCAACCCGGCCGTGCTCGACGAGCGACATTAGAAACGTGCGAAGCGGCGACATCTGGCGACCAAACTCATCCGTCGATTCGTGCCGCCGGTGTAAACATACCTGCGTCAGGCGGTGGTCTCGGTTGGTGATCTACCTTGCTAACGAGACGTTCGCGTTTTCGTCCACTTCAAAAACAACCGCCAGAGGAGCGGCAAAGAATACCCTTCGGTCGTTTTCGCGCGACTCGCCCCTATAACATCGAGGTTGCGTGATTTAAGTATATCCGAACGTCCAACCGGTGAAAGCATCGTCTGCGCCGCTTTTCCGCGCCTTAACCCCGTGCTACGCTTGGAAGAATGACGTCTAAATTGGCCGTGAAAATCGCAGCTCATCCGCTCGCCAAAGCGGGCTTTCTGGCGGCATGGTTGGGTTGCGCATCTCTCGCGGCTGCTGCCGATGAAGACCAGACTATCGCCGAGCGGCATCGCGCGTTGCTCCAAGCCAACGCCGTGGCACTCGAAGCGCTGGCCGATTGGTGCGAGCAAAATGGCCTGACCGACCAGGCCGCCGGCACGCGCGATTGGATTGTGCCGCAAGCACCGCTCACGCTTGTGCTGGCCCTGCCGCCGTCGGTCAACGACACTACGAAGCAAATCACGCCCGACGATGATCCGCCGCTCGTGCAACAATGGCGGCAGCAGTTCGTCGAGTTGCGGCAAGCCCAGGCCGATCGCCTGTTTGAACTGGCCCTGGTGGCGGCCGAAACGCGCGAGTTTACGGCGGCGTACCAATTGATCCACGAAGTGCTTCGTGAAAACCCAGACCACGAGCGTGCCCGACTGCTCTTAGGGTACAAGCAACACGACGGCCGCTGGCGGACGCAGTACGAGATCAGTAAGGCCCAGGCTCAGCAGGTCTGGCATCCGCGGTTTGGCTGGCTGCCCGAAAACCAGGTGGCCCGGTATGAGTCGGGCGAGCGGCGCTATCGCGGCCGGTGGGTCTCGGCCGCCGACGAAACCGCCTCGCGGGCCAACCTGGAGCGCGGCTGGGACGTCGTTACCGAACATTACCAGGTGCGCACTAACCACAGCCTCGAGTCGGGCGTGCGGCTGGCCGAACGCCTCGAGCGGTTTTATGGGGCCTGGCGGCAAGTCTTCGCACGGTTCGTGATGAACGACGATCAATGGGACCGGCTGTTTCGCGACGGCGCGCCCACCGGGGCGCCGAAACGGCATCAGGTGGTGCTCTATCGCAACCGGGGCGAATTCATTCAGGCCCTGGAGCGCGAGCAGCCCAGCATTCGCATCAGCACCGGCTATTATTCGCCCAAGTCTCGCAAAGCGTTTTACTTCGCCGGCTCGGAAGAGGACGACAGCACGCTCTACCACGAGGCGGCGCATCAATTGTTCGCCGAGACCCGCCCCACCTCGCGCGACGCCGGCCGCGACAGCAATTTCTGGATCGTCGAGGGCGTGGCGTGCTGGATCGAGTCATTCCGGCCGGCCGACGGACTGGCGATGATCGGAGGCGTCGACGCATTGCGGCTGCGCAACGCGCGCACGCGGCTGGTGCGCGATAGGTTCTATCAGCCGCTGGGCCAATTGGCCGCGATGAGCGTCGTCGATGTGCAGACCAGCCCGCAAATCTCGATGCTCTACAGCGAATCGGCGGGGCTTACTTATTTCTTGATGTACGCGGGCGAGGGCCGTTATCGCGAGCCGCTGGTCGCTTTTCTGAACGCTGTTTACGCCCGACGCGATAAGCCTTCTACCATGGCTGAGTTGACCGGCGTCGATTTTCATGAACTCGACCGCCAATACCGCGAGTTCATCGAAGGCTTGCCCGATCCCGAGCCGACGGAAACGGAACCATGACCGCCCGACCGTGGAAGCTGGCCGAAACCAACTATGGCCAAACGAAGGACCACCGGTTCGAGGTGGCGGTGCTGCCGCTGGGAGCGACCGAGCCGCACAACCTGCACCTGCCCTATGGCACCGACAGCTACGAGGCCGAGATGGTGGGCGACGCCATCTGCCAGGCGGCCCATGAGCGCGGTGCGCGGGTGGTGCTTTTGCCGACCGTTCCCTACGGCACCGAGACGAACCAGATGGCGTTTCCACTGGCGATGAACGTCAACCCATCGACGCTGGCCGCGGTGATCACCGACCTGGTCGATTCGCTGATCCGCCACGGCATTCAAAAAATCGTGCTGCTCAACGGGCATGGCGGCAACGAGCTGAAGCCGCTGCTGCGCGAGTTGTTTGGCAAGACATCGGCGCACTTGTTCCTGTGCAATTGGTATCGCGTGCTGGCCGACGTCGAGCGCGAGATTTTCGACGATCCCGGCGACCACGGCGGCGAGATGGAAACCTCGATGATTTTGGCCTATCGGCCCGATCTGGTGGCGCGGCGGGCCGACGGCTCGCTGTCGGCCGACGAAGGCGCTCTGGCGACCACGAAATTCGAGGCGGTCAATCGCGGCTGGGTCTCGATCACGCGGCCCTGGCATTTGCTGACCACCAACAGCGGCGCCGGCAATCCACACCCCGCCACCGCCGAAAAAGGCCGCCGCATGCTCGATCTTTTGATCGAGCGGCTCGCGGCGTTTCTGGTCGAGCTATCGAACGCTCCGCTCGATGAACGCTTTCCGTACCAGACGGAATGAAGGCAAAAAAATGGCGGGCAAAAAAAAGAAGGAGAATGTGCGGATGGTGGCTGGGGCAGAGCCTTAGCGATGCCCGGGATTCGGAGGATGGCCTTCCCAGGCCGTCCACCAGTTAACCGCCAGGACGATGCGGTGTGGCCAACTCGGCGTCCCGTTGGCTCAGGTGCTCAAGATGCCGCTGGGCGGCTTCGAGCAATTGTTCGTCTTCCACGTCCCATACGCCCCGGTCTGCCCAATCGGCGACATTCGCCACCAACTGTCCCAGGCGCCAGTGCGGGTATCGCTCGCACAATTCGGACAATGCCGCGATTATTTCCGCGCGCCGTTGCGTCATGGCAAAACGTCCTTCACTTTGGGCATTCTGGTTACATCGAGATTCGGAAGATTATCAATGACCTCTGCCGGCACCAACGCCCCTGGCTTAAGTTTGGCAGCCCGGGTCGCGCGCGTCACACCATCGTTAATCCGCAGATGGCCGTCCTTTCCACGCACTAGCTCCAACGGTGGCATACCATCGAGCGAATCCCCATAGCGAGAAATCTGCCGCGCCAACTTGCCGGGATCGGCGCCTTGCGCGCGACTCGGTGGCAAGTGTAATTCTCGCGGATCGACATCGATGAACTCGCGCATCTCAGCATCGGTGCGTTGGAGTTCGTGCCCGCGACTCTTTAATATACCATCAACGCTCGTCGCATGGCAGATGTTCGATCGAGATCTCCTTTTCCCATTCGTGTCATTCGTGGTTTCCGCCCGGTTCGCCAATCGGAGCCAGGCGTTCGAGCGGGCGGGCATAATCGCCTGGCCTATTGTTCGGCGAACTCGCGCCGCGATATACTCCGGGAATCCCACGTCCCCCCTTAAACCGCAGAGGATCGTCCCATGAAACGAGTCTTGCTCTCTGCACTTCTGCCTGCACTTTTGCTCAGCGGCGGCGGCGCGTGCGGCGCCGCGGATTTTGAGCCGCCGGTTCGACTGATGGCGGGCGACGCCGCCGTGCGCGTCGAAAGTCCGGGTTACGCGGCCCCTTGTTGGGCCGACCTCCGCGGCGACGGCCAGAACTATCTGCTCGTCGGACAGTTCAACGACGGAAAGATCCGCGTCTTCAAGCACCTCGGCGGCAGCAAGTTTGCACCGGGTGAGTGGCTGCAGGTCGACGGCAAGCCGGCCGAAGTGCCCGGCGTCTGGTGATGCACCAGCTCCACTCCACAGTTGGTGGACATCGACGGCGACGGCCATCGCGACATTCTCTCCGGCTCGTATTCGCGTATGGAAAACGCGATGGCCGGGCTGTTTCAGGTGTTGTACGGCAAGCCCGACGGCACGTTTCGTAAGGCCGAAGTTTTGAACGGCGCCGACGGCGAGCCGCTCATCATCCCGGTCAAAGACCAGCAATGGACCGAAAATATCTGCACCCGGCCGTTCGCCGTCGACTGGGACGGCGACGGTCAGCTCGACCTGGTCGTGGGCAATTTTGTCGGCGGCTTTTATTGGTTCAAGGGCGAGGGCAAAGGCAAGTTCCGGCCCACGCCCGAAGCGATCAAGGTGGGCGATGAGCCCCTCAAGATCGAAGGTCATCACAGCGATCCGTTTGTGATCGACTGGGACGGCGACGGAGATCTCGATTTGCTCAGCGGTTCGGCCAACGGCGGCGTGCAGTGGGCCGAAAACACCGCCGCTCCGGGCAAGCTGCCGGAGCTGCGGCCCTTTCAGATGTTGATCAAGCCGGGCCGCTCGATCAATTACGGAGAGATCATCCGCGAAAAAGATCTCGCCGGCCCCACCAGTTCGCTGCGCATCTGGGTGGCCGACGTGAACGGCGACGGCAAGCTCGACATCCTTGTCGGCGACTCGGTGCCCTTGATTTCGCCCGCCGGCGGCCTGAGCGAATCAGAATTCAAGCAGAAGTTCGCCCAATGGCAGGAGGCTGTGCAAGCCGCCAACAAGGCATTTCGCGAGACCACCGATGAGTCCGAGCGCGCCAAGGCCCAACAAGAGATCACCAAGACTTACAACCAGCGTAGCGACTTCATGAACGAAGACCGAACCGGCTTTGTCTGGCTCTACCTGCGCAAATAAATGGCGGCCGGCTGGGAACTCCTGCCCACAAGGGACCGCGATTCATTTCGGGTTCGCATTTGCAGGTTGCTGCTTTTGTACCGCGGCGGCCGCGCGCAGGGCCTTCAGATATTCGGCGATCTCTTGGTGGACGCTTGTGGTCTGAGAGATCACCAGCGCGCCCGAATTAACAAACGGCTCAATCGCTCCCGGCCCGCCCACATCGACCCATGTGTCGGGCGCAATGTTGGTCTGGATGCACGACATAAATGGTTGAAAGTCAAGGCCGGGACGGTTACCCGGCGCATTGGGAGGGCGGACCACCAGGTCGAAGACCGGATAGACCTTAACGGTGAGCATATTCTCCGCCTCGGTTTTTGTCGTGATTAAAAGGATCCCGTCGCGGAGCAAATAGGTCAAGTCCCGGTCATACTCATCCAGCAACAACCTCAAGGCAGTCCCATAGCTCAACCCTTTCAAGGAGTGAGTGACCGGCCTTTCGAGCTTGACGCCCGCCTCGATTAGTGCCTGGCGGTCGATGAAGAGTTGCACTTGTCGCAGGTTGGCCAGTCGGCTCAAGGCATCGATCAGCGGGAGCTCATCGAAATCAAGGTCGCATTGTTCCAGCAGCGCTTCGTGTGCGCGGGCTTCCTCACCGCAGGGGCGAGGTTCGGCCTGCTGCGGCCAGTCGCCAGTCATGGCCGACCTCAGCCGCACGCCCGCATGACCAGAGAGCAGCGCCGGCTTCCACGGACCCCACGGTCCAGTAAAATCGACCGGAACATAGTCAGGCAACAATTCAGCCATCAGCCTGGCCACACTGTGCTGGATCTCCTCGGTGTTTCGCACCACGATCGCTTCGCCGACGGCGCGGATCATTCCTTCGCCCGTTGGTTCCCAACTCGTCGGCTCGATCATCTCCGGAACTAACTTGGCGATCATCGCGACCCACGCCTCCAACTTGGCGTCGCTTGGCTTGGCGCGTGCGCCTTTATCGGCGGTTGGCGCGCCCGCTGCGCCCTCTTTGGCGGTTGCTGCCTCGTTGTCGGGCGGCTGTGTTGCCGCACCACCTTCGACGCTGGATGGCTCAGACGTTGCTTCCGATTTTTTGGCGCGTTGCTGTGCTCGGCGCGGCGGCGTCGAATCACCGACAATTTCCTGAGGCGGGCGCCAGCCGCTCTTTGGTGGGTATTTCGAGCCGCGCATGAGCCGGTAAGCATGCACTTGAAGCGGCTTTTCCGTCCCAGATGCCTCGGGCGACGCGACCCATGCGAGCTGCGTCGCGGCGATGATTTGCGCGTCGCGCACACGACGCAGGGCCGCCAGCAAGTCGACGATCTCTTCATGAACGTCGTCGGTCTGCGAGATGGCGATAGCTTGCGAATTTGCGTGCGCCGTAATCGAACCAGGTCCGCCGACATCTTCCCAGGCGTCTGGGGCAATCGTGGACGTGATTACGTTGATCAGGGATTCAAAATCCCCCGCTCCAGCGCGCTTATTAAGTTCGGGTCTTCTGGAAATCAGTTCCTTTAAGTCCGGAAAAATGCCCGTTCCTATCGGCGCGGCCGGTCGAAACTCGCTGTCGAGTGTGATAAGGTCCTGCACAGGATAGACCTTAAGAGTCAACTTCGACTCCGCTTCTTCCGCGCTCGTGATCAGGAGGTAGCCGTCGCCCACGACATAGGTCGAGTCGAATTGCCTGAGCAGCAGCCGCAGCGCGGCCCGCAGGGTGATTTTCCTTAGTGTCTGTGTGATGCGCCTGTCCGTGTCGATCCCCGCACGACTGAGCGCCGTGTTATCCATCAGGATTTCGATGGCGTGCTTCTGCTTGAAGTAGTTCAGCACTTCGCCCAGGGGCCGATTTTGCAAGTCGAATTCAGTCGGCTGAACCAGCGCCGTGAGAATTCTGCCTTGCCCTTCGCTGGGAGGCGGCAGCGCGGAGGTTGCTTGTTCGGCCGCCGGCGTGGCGCTCGCGAAGGAAAGACAGATGCCCGCACTCAGCGCGAGGCGCACAAGGAAACGCGACATGGCGATGCTCCTGTTCTCTGCTCGACCCGATGCACGAAACGTGCGAGAAATGGCCCACCCAGCGGTTGCCTCAGAATACGCCGAGCGACCGACGCCCCTGCACCTTACCACCGTCGGCATGGCGGTGCAAGCATCCGGGCTGGCGGCAGCTTATTCTTTCTGGAGGACTCGCTTCTGCACATCAACCTCGATCTCGCCGAATGCTTCCTCATGGCGGTTAATGGTCGTTTCCAGCGCGGCTAGCATACGCTTCGCGGTGTAGAAATTCAGCACGGTCCGCTGTTGAACGCCGATCGGCTTAGTGGGCATTCCAAATGGCTCATGGTTCAAACCAAAGTCGAGGATCACTTCTTCCGGCGTTCCGGTCACGCGGCAAAAATTGGCGTACACCGCTGTGGGATTCGAACTTTCTACGACGATGGTCGCCTCGCCGGCCGCATGCTCTGTCTCTGACGCTTCTTTCGAGGATGCTTCTTTCGAGCGAGCGGCGCGAGGCGTCGAGCGATCTGCTGGTGCGGCGAACAAAATTTGGCCTGCGATAACGCCCGCGAATACGCATCCGGCACCCAAGAAAACAATGCGCCGCTGAAATGATCGAATCATGAGCTGTGCTCCGTGTGAAATGTGCTTCTGCTTCCCCGGATCCTTCGACCCTAGCCAATATACTTGCTCGGTCAGCCCGGCGCTAGTCCGTCACGTTGCAGAGGAGACGAAATAGTTGCCTTTCGCGCCCTGATTGGTATGCTCACGAATAGAGCGGCGTCAGCCATGTCACTCGCCGCTCGGTCGGAACCGTTCAAACCACGAGGAGGCTGCCATGCGCCAGTCGGTACGCGCGTCTCTGAAGGGGGCTTGCAATCTGGGCACTTGGGGAGCGGGTTCTTCTGTCCAATGGGGCGGCTGGGTCTTTTGGGGCGGCTGGGTCTTTGCCTTGATGGTCATGGTCGGCCATTCCCCAGCGGACGATGCACGTGGCGAGGCCAATCGGAGCTCGTCAAAAAAAACCACGACAGGTCAAGAATTGTTCCTGCGTGAGTGGCTGGTGGACGATGCCCGTTCGGTCGCGGGCGACGGCCTGGGGCCCTTGTACAACGCGGCCTCGTGCGTCGAATGCCATCGGCTCGGCGGAATCGGCGGAGCCGGAGCAAATGACAACAACGTCGACCTGCTGACCGTCAAAGTATCGCGGAAAGCGGTGGATGCCGGAGATCTCAGCCAACGGGTTGCTGAGTTTCATCCGGCGTTGGCAAACGGTCGACTTTCTGCCACCACGGTGTTGCACCGTTTTTCGCGCGACTCGAATTACGACGGTTGGCGGAGGCGGTTTTTTTCCGCGCGCCAGCAAGCCCAGCTTTCTGCAGATCAGATTACGGCGAGCACAAATGCGGTCGAGGCAACAAACCACATTCAGCGACTCGACGGCATGGCGTACCAGCGTTCGCAACGCAACACGCCAGCACTGTTTGGCGCGGGACTGATCGATCGGCTTCCCGACTCGGTATTCGAGAAGATGGAGGCGCGGCAGTCATCGATTACCGGCGGCGTGAGCGGGCGAGTGCCACGCGCGGCAAGGGGCAAGGTGGGCCGCTTTGGTTGGCGGGGACAAACCGAAAACTTGCACGAGTTTGTGCTCGGCGCCTGCGCGGTGGAGTTGGGGCTGGAAGCGCCAGAGCATGCTCAGCCCATCGATCCACTCGACGTGCAACTCGATGACAGCGGCCGGCCCGTTCGGTCAGGCCGCGGTTTGGACATTAGCGACGAACAATGCTATTCGTTGACTCAATTCGTCGCGCATCTGCCGCAACCCCGGCAATCGATGCCGACCAGCGATCTCGCCGCCGAAATCGCCGCGAGGGGCGAGAGGCAGTTTGCGAAAATCGGCTGCGCGGATTGCCACGTGCCTCAAGTTGCCGAGATCGCGGGCATCTATAGCGATCTGTTGCTGCACGACATGGGAGAAGGTCTGGAAGACCCGGTGCCCGCCAATCCGGCGCAACCATCACTTGGCTCGGCCAGTTACTATGGAGGCGCCGACTCGCTGCTGGCGACGGTTTCGCCCGAACAGCGCCGCGAGTGGCGCACGCCGCCGCTGTGGGGCGTGCGTGACAGCGCGCCCTATCTGCACGACGGCCGCGCGCAAACCTTCGCCGAGGCGATCGCCTGGCACGGTGGCGAGGCCGCCAAAAGTGCGCGCGAATTCCGACGGCTTGCGAGGGACGAACAAGAAGAAGTCGTCGCGTTTCTCAAGTGCCTGGCGGCCCCGACGCCCGAGTCGATCGCAAGCCTGGCTCGATGAGCGCTTCGCGGATGAGTTTGTCGACGTCGTTGGTCGAGGCGGAGGGAAAACCCTACAGACATGGAGCCGGATACGCACGGACGGCCGAATCAACGGTCACGATGGTCAATCCATGCTCGAGTGCCTGAGCGACTAGAAGGCGGTCGAAGGGATCGCGGTGCAATGGCGGAAGCGCGGCCAGGTGCGGCAGGGCAGGCTCGTCCACAGGCAGGCTGGCAATCTGATGCGCCGCGCGCTGCCGAGGCAAGTAGTCGGCCGGGGGCGATGGTAGTGGCAACTTGCCCAGGGCAAACTTGATCACTGCTTCCCAAACCGAGGCCACACTGAGGAAAACTTCGTTCGTCGGTTCGCGGATTGCATCGGCGAACCGCTGCGGCAGCCGAGCATCGGCACTCACGTACCAGAGAAATATGTGCGTGTCGAGGAGCAGCCTCATTCGCCCTCAAACAGCGTGACAATCTCATCGGGCAGCGGCTGATCGAAGTCGTCGGGAACCGTGAACTCGCCCGCCGCAAGCCCAAACGGGCGAGGCAGATTGCGGACCGGCGAAACCGGCTGAATTTTAGCGATTGCAACGTCACCGCGAACGACCAGCAGCGATTCGCCCGCCTCGATGTGGCGGACGAAGCCCAGCGGGTCGCGCTCGATTTCCTGAACCGAGATCTGAGTCATGTCGTCATTGTACGGCATGATGGGGTGCCTCCGCAATTGTCATCATCGATTGGTAGTGTCGTCATAGTGTGGTGGTCGGCTTTCAGCCGCCGTCGGCCCAGCTTCGGCCGTTAGGCAGAAACGGGCGCGGTGCGCGGGAAACGGGCAGTTACTCACGAGGCAACTCATTAAGTTGCTCGGCCCATTCTTTCGCAGGCTCTCGCCGCCAAGTACGCTCCCAAACGCTGCCGTCACGAAGGCGGATCACTTCGCTGTAAACCTCGTCTATTACTTGGTGCTGCATCATGGGCATCAGGCTCGTCGGGTCATCAAGTCGCTTTTGCAGGGCCATGCCGCCAAAGAAAGCGGCCACGACCAGCATTAAGACCAGCAACGCGCGGAGGGTGAATTGAGGGCGAGGCATGAGGCTACGGCAAAAGATTGCTCAGGGCGTGGAACATTAGGTCAACCACCGTGCCGCCAAAGAAGTACGCGAGCGCTCCGAACAAAGATGCGATAGCAACGATGGCAACAGCGCAGAGCCAAGGGTCCAGCGACCGGCAAACGATCAGGGCGACGCCGCCGCTAAGAACGGATGCCGCAATGCCCCATTTCAAGCTGAACTGAAAACGGCGGGTCATTGGGTCGATTCTATCATATCGCTGTCGGCGCCATGTTAAAATGGGCAAGTTGCGCGATGCCATTACGTTTGTTCTAATCGGTTGTGTTGACCGCTGGCAACCGCGGAAGAAAGGGGTCCCGGAAGAAAGGGGTCGGGAGTCATTGTTGGCATGCCCGGCGAGTTTTCAGTAAGATCCGTATCATGCCACGACATCCACGGGGTCGCCCAACCGGGTTTCGCCTATCATGTGCTGAATCGGGTCATCGGCCGCGCGCGGTTGTTCCGTTCGCAAAAGCACTACGCCGCTTTCGAGCGCGTTTGTTCGAGGCCCGACAGCGTCCCAGAACTCGGCTTCTTGCTTGGTGCGTGTAGATGCAGCTTGCACGAGATTGGTCGCGGTTCACTGCCGAACACCCCAGGGGTCATCGTCGTAACGGAAAGCCTTACAAGCACTTGCGGCGACCGCTCGGGCGGGGGCGGACATCGCCAGCCCAAAGCGATCGCAGGCCAAGGCGCGAGCGCGCTCGGCCAAGGCAAGCGGCAAAGGCGCAGCGCGCTGCGCCTTTGCCGGTTGACAGCGAAAGCGAGGACGACGATGTCTACGCTGGTTACGGAAGGATTTTGACGGCTCCGCTCGCACGGCGCAGCGCTATAGGCGCGTCGCACGGCGGATGCCCGCCTGATCGGTTTTGACGTTCAAAATCGGCATGTGGACCAGCCGCCCTCGGCTGGTTCCGCGACGCCGACTGGCGTCGGCGATGCACAGCCGGGGGCGGCTGTGCCACATACCGGTTCCCGCAATTGCCGATTTTGAATGTCAAAACCGAGTAGGATCCATGCGACAAACGTGTCGCCTAAGTCGCAGGCGGCGGTG
Organism: Pirellulales bacterium; assembly: GCA_035252155.1. Classification (GTDB taxonomy): domain Bacteria; phylum Planctomycetota; class Planctomycetia; order Pirellulales; family JAICIG01; genus JAICLL01. The sequence continues at coordinate 11,709 of DATFDL010000217.1, forward strand.
TTGTGCGCCATTCGCGGCGTGGTGTTCACGGACTTTTTCAACAGGCTCGCATGCGTGCCATCAAAGGCGCAGCGCGCTGCGCCTTTGAACGCGCGCGGGCCGCGCGATGGGGTCGAGACCAGCGTCACTACTTCAATGGTGGCGCGACGACTGTAAGGCTCGACGACTGAACCGCCTGATCAAGACCGACCAGCCGGTGCCCGGCGTCGGCTATCTATCGCAATCCAGGCTCGATGAGCGCTTCGCGAATGAGTTTGTCGACGTCGTTGGTCGAGGCGGCGGGAGCGTCGGAGGGCTGGCGGCGGGCCGACCAGGCCCTGCCCGCCGCGGCCGCGGCCCCCAAGCAGACGATCGCCAGACAGGCCGCGGCGGCCCACAGCAACTTGCGGCGGCGGCCGCTTTCGCGCTTGGCGCGGAAGTCGAGCAAGCGGCCGATCACGCGATCGTCGAGCACCCATTGGTCTTCCGCGGTCGGCAGTGCGTCAGGCTCGGGTTCGGCCGCGGCAGGCGGCGTGAGTTCCAGCGCGGCGGCGACCGGCTCGGCAGTGGGCAGTGATGCGGCAGGCGTCGCTTCAAGCTGCTCGTCGGGCAATGCATCTCGCTCGACGACGACTTCGTCTTTTCGGCTGGCAAACAGTTCGCCGCGCGTCGCGGCCAGCTCGGCCTGAAGCTGCTCGATGATTTTTCTGGCGTCGGCCAACTCCGCCTGGCTCGCGAGGGATGTCTGCCGATTCTGGTCGCGCTCGTCCTCCAGATCGGCGATTTCCTGGCGCAACGATTCTTCGAGCGCCGCGAGACACTCGTTGGCCGACGCTTGCAGTGCCGCGGTGACGCGCTCAATCTCGCGCTGGTGCGATTGGCGCAAGGCGGCGAGACTCTCGTCCGCATTCGATTGCAATGCCGCAAAGTCGTCGCGGACCGACGCGAGTTCGCGCTGACTGGCCGCCGACGCTTCTTCGAGCCGAGCGACATTTTTTGTCGTTTCGGCAACCGCCCGCTCACGGTCGGCAGCCACTCGTTCGGCGGCCTCTCGTGCGGCCTTGGCACTGGCAACGTCGCGAGTCAATTGTTCGCTCAGCACAGCGATCTGCTTATCGGCCGAAGCAAGAATGGTTGCTTGTTCATTTTTGCTGGCCGCGAGCAACTCCCGTGCTTCGGAGATCTCTGCATTGAGTCGCGATACGTTTTCTGTTGCTTCGCACAGTGCCCGGTCGCGCTCGGCAGCCACTCGTTCGGCGGCCTCTCGTGCGGCTTCGGCACTGGCGATGTCGCGAGTCAATTGTTCGCGCAAGGCAGCGATCTGCTTATCGGCCGTAGCAAGAATGGTTGCTTGTTCATTTTTGCTGGCTGCGAGCAACTGCCGTGCTTCGGAGAGCTCCGCATTGAGTCGCGATGCGCTTTCCGTCGCTTCGCACAGTGCCCGGTCGCGCTCGGCCGCCAGTTGCTCGGCGGCCTCTCGCGCGGCGATAGCGCTGCCGACGTCGTGCGCAAGTTGTTCGCGAAGCGCAGCGATTCGCTCGTCGGCGGCGCTTCGCAGGCTAGTCTGCTCCTGTTGGCCGACTTCAAGCAACTGCCGAGCTACTGCTAGTTCCGCTTCCAGCCGCGACACGGTTTCTGTAGCTTCGTCCACGGCCCATTCGCGCTCAGCAGCCAGCCGCTCAGCGGCTTCTCGTGCGGCCATAGCGCTGGCGACGTCGCGCGTGAGTTGTTCGCGAAGCGCCGCCAGCCGCTCGTCGGCGGCGGTTCGCAGGTTTGATTGTTCAAGTTGGCTGGCCGCAAGCGACTGGCGCGCTTCAGCCAGTTCCGCTTCCAGCCGCGACACGGTTTCTGTCTCGGCCGGGTCTCGTGCGCCGGTAAGGGCCTTTAATTCGGCTGGTAGCCGCAATAGGTCTTCCTGGGCCTCGGCCAAGGCGGTCGCCCGCTCGGCCGCGGCCCGCTCGGCCAGCTCACGGGCGGTGGAGACGCTGTTCAGCTCGTCACGCAACGCCTCGCGCAAATCGGCGATCCGTTGCTCGCCCGCGGTCTGGTGGACGACAATCGCTTCTTGGCTGGCCGCCAGCTCCCTGCGCACGGCTTCCGCGTCGGCCTGCAGCGCGGCGTGGTCGGCCGCCAATTCGTCCAGTTGCCGTTGGTAGTCGGCGGCGGTGCCTTCGGCTATCTCGCGCGCGCTCGAGGCCGCAGCTAATTCTTGTCGCAAGCGTTCGATCTCATGGGCGACTTCGGTCAGCTCCGCGTCGCGGTCGGTCGCAACCGTCTCGGCATCGCGCGATTCGTCCCCTGATTCTTCAGCCTCGCCCACTTCTACCTTGCTCACTCGCGCCCCGAGATAGCGGCAACGGACGTCGCCCAAGGCGATGCGCTGGGACGGTGCCAGCAACCCAGCATCAAGGGGTTCCCCGTCTCGCCGAATGCCATTCGCGCCGAGCAGGTCGACGACCCAGAGCGACTGGCCGTCCCAAAACAGCACCGCGTGGGTGCGCGAGACGGTCGAATGATGGACGCACAGCGTGCTGGGCGCCTGCCGGCCCATCACGGTGAGCTGCCGGCGAAGGTTGAGCTCGAAGGCGTGTTTTTTGTCGCCGGTCAGGCGAACTCGCAGACGAGGCAAGGGCGCGGCGATGCTGTCTTTGGCCGCTGAATTGTGTTCCGTGGCGCGCGGCGGGGGACCCTCGCCGTCAAAGGCGGCGGAGATTCGATAGCGGCCGATTTTGATCGACCGCTCAGCACCCAGCCACCCGGTTGATGCCGAGCCGGCGAGGCTCAGGCAGTAGATGCCTTCGTCGGTTGCATGTAGATACAAGTGACAGGGTGAAATGTCGGCGCCGGTCAGGACGACTTCGGCCCGATCGTGGCTGCCCAGGCGAGCATACGGTTTGGCCACTCGCAGGGTGCGGCGCGCGCCGTCGGCGTCCTCGACCGTCACCGCCAGGGTGCGATCCGACCAAAGTTGCTCACTGCTGGAAGTTGCCACGTCGCCCTCGGGCCGGATGTCGGCGGCCCGTCATGTGCCTATCGCGCCTCGCGCCCGGCTTGGAGTTCAGCCCGGAGAAGCGCTGAAAACTCAGTATATCAGCAACTTGGGAAGATTGTCGCCTTTCGCTCCGCGAAAGAACGCTACCTTCGCGGAGCGAAAGGCGACCATGATTACGACGCCGTCCAGGTCCAATGCCGATCGCTGGTCTGATTGACGCCGAGGGGGTCGTGGCCCAATTCGGCCACCAGCCGCCGAACTTCGTCCAAATTGAGAGCGGCCCGTAGCGAGTCGTCAAAGAGCTGCCGCTGGTGGTCGTTGCAATCGGCCGCATACGTTGCAACGAGAGATCGCACCGCTGCATCGTCGGCCGGGCGGAGCAGGTCGCGAATAAATAGCAATCCGCCCGGCCGTAACACTCGGCAAGCTTCGGCCAGCACGTCGCGAGGCTCCGGAATATGATGCACGATGCTGTTCGACATAACGAGGGCGTAGCGCCCTGCGGGGTAGGGAAGCCGTTTCGCATCGACCCGCGCGAGCCGGATACGGTCAGAAAAGCCCGCCGCGGCGACGTTCTGGCGCCCCAGTTCCATCATGCTTTCGGCCAAATCGACCGCCCGCACTCGCCACTTCGGCCGGCGACTCAGCAGCTCAACGGGTATTTGGGCGGTGCCGGTCCCCAAGTCGAGTATCTCGGACGATTCATCGATTTCAACGCCGGCCGCGGTCGCGGCGGCCAGCAGGTCGTCGACAAATTGCCGATTCACGGCCGCGTGGTCCATGCGGTCGTAATCGAGCGCGTCGTCGGCGCTATCCATCACTTCGGGTTCGAGCACGCGCGCGAGGGCCATGCAGGGGTCGGGATTCGGGGGTCGGGGGTCAGGGAACGATCAGTTCGAGCCTGCGCACGAGAGTAAGGGCTCTGTCCGGCTGACCAGATTAGCGAGACCAGAAAAGCGCCATTAGTGTTTGCGCAGATTGCTCGTTTTTGCCGCGTTTCACTTCAACCCTTTGTATCAATTTGATGGCCTGCCGCAAAAGTTACAGCCGTTCCATTCGGCTCGCAGCGGGCTCTCGAAACATCAAACGCCGTAATGTTCGCTTGCTAAGTAGTGGCAGTTGATGCAGTTAGCTACTGGCGAGAAATCGAGCTCAGGGATCGTCTCTGCTGAGTTCATATGGCAGGCATGGCACTTGCTTATAGGAGCCGGACGTAAGGAAGCCAATCACGCGCCTGTCAAACTGGCATATCGAAAAAAGCCGCCGGCGCGGCGGCGGCAGGCTGCGGCAAGCTGTTCCAAGGAGCGGCCGGATAAGGACTTCGGCGGCGAGGCGATTTTTTTCCGCCTAAGGACCGAACCACCGGCTGCGAGGGCCGTAGAAATGATCAGTCAAACCATCGCACCGCAACGAACGAGCCCGACGGTGAGCCGAACCTGGTCGGAGATGACCGACGAGGAATTATTGTCGGCTTACCGCGGCAGCGGCCAGCGCCAGGCGTTTGCCGAGTTGGTTCAGCGGTACGAGCGAGAGTTGTATAGCTATCTGCGGCGTTTCCTCGGCGATGCGGTGATGGCCGAGGATGCGTTCCAGGCGGCTTTTTTGCAGGTTCATTTAAAGTGTGGCCAGTTCGAGACCGGGCGCAAAGTGCGGCCGTGGTTGTACACCATCGCCACCAACCAGGCGATCGACACGCAGCGCCGGAACAAACGCCACCGCATGGTCAGCCTCGATCGGCGGACCACCAGCGGCGACGACGACGATCTGGGCAGCCTGGTGGAATTGCTGGTGAGCAAAGAGACGGGGCCGACGGACCAGTTAGAGGCCGACGAACGACGCGATTGGATCCGACAGGCGGTCAGCCAATTGCCGCCGACGTTGTTGAGCGCGGTGACGTTGATTTATTATCAGGGGCTGAAGTACCGTGAAGCGGCCGAGGTGTTGCAGGTTCCGGTCGGAACGGTCAAAAGCCGGTTGCACACGGCCATTTTGAGGTTGAACGAGTCATGGAAGCACGCCCAACTTTCCGGAGAGAACTAGCCAATGCGAGAGCACTTGCTCGGCTACCTGCTGGGAGCACTTGAGCCGGCGGAGCAGGAAGAGATAGACGCCCGGTTGTCAGACGACGCCGGGCTGCGATACGACTTGGGACGGATGCGTGAAAAGCTGGAGGTGCTCGGCGACGACGATCGGCGGCCGATCGAGCCCCCCTGCGGTCTGGCGGCACGCACATGCAACTATGTGGCGGCGCGGGCGGCGGCGACCAGCGGGCGGATTGGTGCGCCGATTTCCGGCTGGAGCGTGCAAGATCTGCTGGTGGGCGGCGGCATTTTCATTGCCGCCTGCATGCTGTTGTTTCCCGCGATCGCCAACAGCCGCTTTCAGGCCAGGATGTTGGGATGCCAAGACAACCTACGGGCCATTGGCGTCGCCCTGACGCAATACAGTGACTTCCACGGCGGTTATTTTCCGCTGGTTCCCGAGCGCGGGCCGCTGGCGGCGGCGGGCGTTTATGCTCCGATCTTGTCGCAGTTCGGGTATCTGGACGATCCGGCGGTGTTGGTCTGCCCGGCCTCGGCACTGGCCGAATCGCCCGAAGGGTTTCGCGTTCCGACGCTCGACGAATTGCGCGAGGCGGGTCCGGGGCGATTGGTCGTCATTCGCCGCAACATGGGCGGCAGCTATGGGTACACCTTCGGGTATCTTGTCGACGGGCGTTACCTGGGACATCGCAACCAAGGGCGCTCGGACTTTGCGTTGATGGCCGATTCGCCCGATGACCCGCGGGGGGGCGCCAGTCAGAACCACGGTTCATGCGGCCAGAACGTGCTCTTTGAGGACGGCCATGTCGAGTTTCTCAAGCGCTGCTGGCTGCCCGAAGGCGACGATCACATCTATGTGAACCACGACGGCTACGTGGGGGCGGGGCTTGGCCCCGACGACTCCGTCATCGGCGGCAGTTCGGCCCGGCCGCTGGTCCGAACGTCGCCGGCGGAATAGACAGGCCAGGCGTTCTAGGCTACACGTCAGGCGGGAAAACCTGATCTACCGAGTTCTCGCTCGGCTGCAAGCTGGTTGGCCAACGATCACTCCCGGCCACAGCTTAATGATTTTCAACCGCTATCATCCATGTGCCGCATGCCGGGTTGTTGTGCATAAGCCCTTAGGAGAACACGGATTGAGCTTTTGGATCCGCCGGGCAAAGGGCCGCGGGCGGCAGTGCTCTCGGCTGGGCACAATGATTGCTTAAAATCAGACGAGCGCGGCCGGATGGGTATGGCGCCGCGGGCTTTCACGCTTTGTTGTCCATGCCACTCGTCGGAACAAGGGTCATGAACGCCGCCACGGCTGCGCCGGAAGTTTCCTTCTATACAGCCCCTGGCGCGATTCGCTCGGAGGCTGAGAAGAGGTCGCCGCGGGCGAAATATTCTGCGGCCACACGGGCCACCGCGGCGCGAGCGTCGAACCGCATCGAGGCGCTCCGCGTGCTGGTGGTCGAAGACAATCTCGACGCCGCCGAAAGCCTCGCCCGACAGCTTCATAATTGGGGTCACCACTGCCGCGTCTGCACCAGCGGGCAGGAGGCGCTAAGCGTGCTGCCGGGCTACCATCCGCAGGTGGTGCTCATTGACATCGGCCTGCCTGACATGGACGGCTGGCGCCTCGCCCGGTTCATCTCTCAGGCGAGCAACGAGCGGCCGATTCTGATCGCAGTGACAGCGTATGGCGAAGAGGGCGACTTTGTGCGCTCGCAGCGGGCGGCCATAAGTTATCACTTGGTCAAACCGGCCTATCAGTTTCAGTTGCGGCAGATCCTCGGCCGCATCGCCAGCCAGCAGTAGAACGGAATTCATTCCGCGTTCGTAGAACGGAATTCATTCCGTTTGTATCTCGGAGGAACGGAATAAATTCCGTTCTACGAGAGCAGTGCTCGGATCGGCGACCCGGGACAGACGACTAAGGGACGACCCTGCTGATCTTCGAGCGCCAATTCGGCCGGCACGCCGAGCAAGTGATAGACGGTGGCGACCAGGTCGAGCGGCGCGACGGCGTCGGCCGCGGGATATGCGGCGTATCGGTCTGAAGCGCCATAGACCTGCCCGCCGCGGACGCCGCCGCCGGCCAGCACCGCGCTAAAGCAGCCCGGCCAGTGGTCGCGGCCGTCGGCGCCGGCGCCGGCGTCGCTGTTGCGCTGGCCAACCTTGGGCGTGCGGCCGAATTCACCCGTCCACACGACCAACGTTTCGTCGAGCAGTCCTCGCACTTCGAGATCGTCCAATAGTGCCGAAAACGCCTGATCGGCCGGTGGCATCAGTCGTTGTTTAAGATCGACGAAGTTGCGGCTGTGGGTGTCCCAATAGACGCTGACGTTTTTAATGCCTTCGCTCGGCCAATAGACCGTGACCAGCGGCACGCCCCGCTCGATCAGCCGCCGGGCCTGCAACACGCTTTGCCCGTGCGGATGGCGGCCATAGCGATCGCGCACGGAGTCAGGTTCTTCATCGAGCTTAAAGGCGCTGCCGCCGGCGGCCGAACTGAGCAGGTCGAACGCGCGGCGGTAATAATGGTCCATCGTCGGCGATGTTTGCTCCAGCCGCCGCAACTGCTCATTGACTTTGATGAGCAATCCGCGGCGATCGTCGAGCCGGGCCAGCGAAATCTCGGGCGGCAACGCAAAGTCGCCGACATGGTAACCGGCGTGGCTCGGATCGGCGTCGATAGTCAGCGGGTTGTAGCTTTGTCCCAGCCAGCCGGCAAATTGTCCGTGGCTTTCCTCGACGAATCGCGGCACGTCGTTCTCAACATGCGGCTTGGGACGCATGGAGACAAAGGGAGGTAAAGGACCGACGCCGCGGCCGAGCCGAGCCAGCACCGAGCCGACGTGCGGCCAATCGTTGCTTAAGTCGCCGCCTTTCGGTGGGGGTTGGCCGGTGAGCAGAAAGTGCGTAGCCGCCGTGTGATCGACATTGGTGTGCGTGAGCGACCGCACAATCGCCAGTCGATCGGCCCGTTCGGCCAGCAGCGGCAGATGCTCGCAAATCTGAATGCCGGGCACGCGCGTGGGGATCGGCTTGAATTCTCCGCGGACTTCGATCGGGGCGTTGGGCTTGAGGTCCCAGGTGTCTTGATGGGCGGGGCCGCCCCACATAAACAACAAGATGCAAGATTTGGCGCGGCCGAAGCTAGCCTCATTCGGCGTCTCCGCACGCGCCTGCGATTGCAAAAGTTGCGGCCAGCCGAGTCCGAGCAGCCCCAGCGAGCCGGCGCGCAGCACTTCGCGGCGGTTCGGCCCCACGCGGCGGTTGGTCGGGTGGCAAGCAGTCATGGTTCAAACTCAGCGATGATAAGTATAGCAGAAATCGCCGGTGGCTGGGGCGTGGTCGATCGAAGCCGGGGCATCGCCAAGGCTCTGCCCCAGCCACCTCTGCCTCAGCCACCGAGAATGGTTAAGCTGGCGCATCATGTGGCGATCGAGGCAGGATTACTTCGCGCAACCAGGCGGCGACTTGCTCACCGCGTTGCTTGGTCGATTGGGGGAAAACAAC
>DATFDL010000218.1:0-10524 GCA_035252155.1 Pirellulales bacterium
CATGCGCAACGGCATGCGGCAGATGGGCGGCGATCCGAAAAAAATCAATCCGCTGATCGCCGTCGACTTGGTGATCGACCATTCGGTGCAGGTCGATTTTTTCGCCGACCCGCAAGCTTTGGAAAAAAACTCCGAGTTGGAGTTTGAGCGCAACCGCGAACGCTACGAGTTTTTGCGTTGGGGCCAGAAGGCGTTCGACAACTTTCGCGTGGTGCCGCCGGCGGTGGGTATCGTGCACCAGGTGAACCTGGAATTTCTGGCTAAAGGCGTCTTTGTGCGCGACGACGGCCAGGGACCCGCGGCATTTCCCGACACGCTGGTGGGCACCGACAGCCACACCACGATGATCAACGGCCTGGGCGTGGTGGGTTGGGGCGTGGGCGGCATCGAGGCCGAAGCCGTGATGCTAGGCCAGCCGCTGTTCATGCTCTTGCCGCAGGTGGTGGGCTTTGAGCTGACCGGCGCGTTGCAGCCCGGCGCGACGGCCACCGACCTGGTGCTGACGGTCACGCAGATGCTGCGCAAGCACGGCGTGGTGGGCAAGTTTGTCGAGTTTTTTGGCCCCGGTCTGTCGACCATGCAACTGGCCGACCGCGCCACGATCGGCAACATGGCCCCTGAGTACGGCGCGACGATCGGTTTCTTTCCGACCGACGCCGAAACGCTCAACTACCTGCGCCGCACCGGGCGAACCAAAGAAGAGGTCGAGTTGGTCGAGCGCTATGCCAAAGAGCAAGGCATCTTTCGCACCGACTCCACGCCGGCGCCGCGGTTCAACTCGAAACTGTCGCTCGATCTGGGCACGGTCGAACCGTCGCTGGCCGGTCCCAAGCGTCCGCACGACCGCGTGCCGCTGGCCGCCATGAAGCAGACCTTCGAGAAGGCGTTGCAAGCGCCCGTCAACGAACGCGGTTTCGCGCTCGATCAGCAGGCGCTCGAACGCAAGGGAACCATTCGCTCGGGCGGACAGAGCCTCGACATCGGCCACGGCGCGGTGGTGATCGCGGCCATCACAAGCTGCACGAACACCAGCAATCCCACGGTGATGCTCGGCGCCGGCCTGCTGGCCCGCAACGCCGTGGCCAAGGGACTGAAAGTGCAGCCTTATGTGAAGACAAGTCTCGCCCCCGGCTCGCGCGTCGTGAGCGACTATTTGGACAAAGCGCGGCTGACCGACGACCTGAACGAACTGGGCTTCAACACCGTCGGTTACGGCTGCACCACCTGCATCGGCAACAGCGGTCCGTTGCCCGAACCGGTGGCCAAAGCCGTCAACGAGGGGTCACTGGTGGTCTCCGCCGTGCTGTCGGGCAATCGCAACTTCGAGGGACGCATTCATCCTTTGGTCAAAGCCAACTATCTGGCCAGTCCGCCGCTGGTGGTGGCGTATGCCTTGGCCGGCACGACCGACATCGACCTGAACCACGAGCCACTAGGCAAAGGCCGCGACGGGCAGCCGGTCTATCTGCGCGATATCTGGCCCTCACGCGATGAAGTCGCCAAAGTAGTTGACGAGGCGGTGCTGCCCGAGATGTTTCAGGCCCGCTATCAAAACGTCTTCAGCGCCAACGAGCGCTGGAACCAAATCAAGACCAGCGGCGGCGACCTGTACGAGTGGGACGAAGCGAGCACGTACATTCAAGAGCCGCCGTTTCTGATCGACTTGCCTCGCGAGCCGGGCAGCATCCGGCCGATCGAGGGTGCCCGGGTGCTGGCGTTGTTGGGCGATTCGATCACGACCGATCATATTTCGCCGGCCGGCTCGATCGCCGCCGACAGCCCGGCGGGCCGCTATCTGCAAGAGCACGGCGTGACGCCGCGCGACTTCAACAGCTATGGTTCGCGCCGCGGCAACGACCGCGTGATGACCCGCGGTACGTTCGCCAACATTCGCATTCGCAACCAACTGGCGCCGGGCAGCGAGGGCGGCGTCACGCGCCACCTGCCCGACGGCCAGCAGATGTCGATCTTCGACGCCTCGGTCAAATACAAGCAAGAGGGCGTGCCGCTGATCGTGTTGGCCGGTGCCGAGTACGGCAGCGGCAGCAGCCGCGATTGGGCGGCCAAAGGCACGCTGCTCTTGGGCGTTCGGGCGGTGATCGCCGTCAGCTACGAGCGCATTCATCGCAGCAACCTGGTGTTCATGGGCATTCTGCCGCTGGAGTTTCTGGAAGGTCAAACGTGGCAATCGCTGGGGCTGACCGGCGAAGAGACGTACGACATTCTCGGTCTCGACGAGCACATCAAGCCACGCGGCAAGCTCACCGTGAGGGCCACGGCGGCCGACGGCGCGAAGAAAGAATTCCAGGCGACCGTGCGGATCGACTCGCCGGTCGAGCGCGATTATTACCGCCACGGCGGCATCTTGCCGACCGTGCTGCGGAAGTTGCTATAAAGCGGCCTCGCTTGCAGGATTTACTTGGCCTTAGCGAACAGCGATAATTGACGAACAGCGATAATTGGATTGGCCCCCTAGGGGCAAAGAGAAGAGATATGATTTCACGCCAACCCGACACGAATGGTGACTCCATATCGCTCACCGAGGAGATTTCGCAAGCACGAAAACTCTTGGGCGAGGAGATTGGGGAATTCGCCGAAGAACGGCTTCGGGAGGATCTGCTGCTCCAGCGCGGTTATGCGGGGCAATATGTCGCATTCGCCGATCGTTGGAAGACTCAAGCCGGGAAGCGGAAGCTAGTCCGTACGGTTATCGCTGCGGCATCTACGCCTTGGGAGTTGGAACGTCGGCTTAGTGAGATTCCTGGCGTTGACCGCAAGTCTCTATCGAGGGTCTTCCTCGATGCTGTTGTTCAGCCGACCGAGCGACGCAAGCCTCGCGAATAGCGCACTCGATGCCCGCGCGCCATTTCTTTATTCCTTTCCAGATGCGGAGTGTGCCAGGGCGCACGGAACACTATTTCGTCGCGGATCTCGAATTGGACGTCCTCGCTACCAACGGCGACTTTGTCCGATTGCCCTACGTCACCATCCGCTTTCCGGCGATCCCAGATGTTCAATTCCGTACCACGTGCATCGTGAATCCAACGGCGCCTCGGCCACTTCTATGTCTTTGGGATGTCGTCCGCAATTTCCATCTCTCGACAACAACACCGAGTTCGCGGTCGGTTACCGCGCACAGGGATTACCCTTATGGCGCATTCGCTTTACTTCTCAAAGAAAAACACAGCGGCGACGGCGTTAAAAGGCAGCGCTGACAACTGCCACAAGCGCATTCTCGATTAGTTCCGCGCGTGCCAGGCCGCGGTGCAAGGTGTGGGGGATGCCCGACTCGCCCCAAAACGCCCCGGCCAACTGCCCGCAGACGGCGCCGGTGGTGTCGGCGTCATCGCCCAGATTGACCGCTTTCAGCACCGCGTCTTCAAATGAAGCAGCGGCGTGAAATGCCCACAGCGCCGCCTCAAGGCTTTGAACAACCCAGCCCGAACCGCGAATTTCGGGCGGTTGTTTGTCTCGAAAACTTCCCTGGACCACTTCGGCAATGAGCGGATGCAAAGGGTGGATCTCGTTCAGCTTCTGCAGGTGCCGCCAGTCGGGCGAAAGCACTTGCTGGCGATCTTCGCCGCGGATCAGCGCGGCGAGCACCACCGCCAGATAGCGACACGCCGAGCGGCACTGCGGGCTGGCATGAGTGGGCAGGCTCGATTCATCGGCCAGCCGCGCCAGTTCGCCGACGCTGTCGGGATAAAGGCCGGCGTACCGAATCGGCACGGGGGCCAGACGCATGATCGACCCATTGCCGCTGGCCCGTTCCGATCGATCGCCCGACGTTCTGGCGTCTCGACTGTCGATGAAGCTCTGCAATGCGGCCCCCGTGGTGACGCCGATATCGAAGCACCAACCGGTTACAGAGTATTTGCCGTTTTGCCACCATTCGACATACCGCTGGGCTTGATCGTTCAAGTCCCAGCCGGCCTGGGCGATGCTGTCGGCCAGGGCCAGTGCCATGCTGGTATCATCGGTCCACTCGCCCGGTTTGAGTCGATGCGGCCCGCCCGCGCGGTAGCCCGACACCGGCTCAAAACTGCCCGGCGGCCGAAATTCAACCGCCGCGCCCAGGGCATCGCCGATGGCCAAGCCAATCAAAGCGCCCCGCTGGCGATCGAGCATGGTCATTGCGTGGGTCCCGTTTGGTGCGTCATCCTGGTGGCAGAACATTTTCTAAGACGACATCCGGGCAGAGGTCGCGGTCTCCTGGCCACCACAAGGTTCCGTGTAGCACGCGCACCTGCTTGAACAGTTCCGGGTCATTGCGAATGTCGTCGAACACCGGACCGATCAGGAACGGCCCCACATCACGTTCTTGGACCGAGCCGTCGGTGAGAAGTAGCCGCAAGCGGTGGCCGCCGAGCGGAGTAGCTTCTTGGATTCGAAGCATGGGATGACCCGAGACAATAGCACGGCGTAGGGTCGGGACTTCGCGCAACAGCTCATTGGCTTGAAAAATTCGTGTGAGGCTGTTCCATCAGGCTTTTCAAAAGAGGCTTGTTCTGTTCAATCTTCTCCTTTGAAAGACTCAGCTTTGTTTTGCCGGAACGCGCGTCGTAGGTCGGCTGTAATTCGGCGTCTTCGAGTTTGAGCTCCGTCTCCTCCGAACGTGGTAGGCGAAGCTGAACCAGGACGTTTCGCCTCTGGGGTCGAAAGATGACGAAGTTATTCGGCTGCCCGTCGCGAGCCAGTCCGATATAGAACTTATTGTACTTTAACGTGAGCGCGGGTTCGAACTCGTGAATGATCGCCAGCAATTGGTCGGCCATTTCGACAGTGGCTTTGCTGCCGCGTTCCTCCCAGTAGGCTCGATCGGCGGGCTCCACGACATCCTCGTCTTCGTCGACCAGCCCAAGCTTCTCTTGGTTTAACACGGTGGTGAACAGCAGCGAAATCTGATCGCCAATCGTGAACGCCTGCATTTGGATTGCGACCAGCGGGATGAAGCCGTTGAAGAGGCTGATCACGTTCAAGAACCGTGCCGTGATTTCCTCTGCGACGATGACGGCTGTGTGCTCGTACTGCGGATAGCGTTTCCGCTCAATGTCCCAGTACTCGATCGTGCGAATGATGTGCGACTCGTTTGTCGGACCCAGTTGGATCTCGACCTCGTAGCGCCCGACGTTCGTGTCTTGCAGGAGCAGGTCGAGACGTCCCGCACGCGGCTGCGACCGCTCTTTGTCCTTGAGCACGAGGTCACCCAACCCCAGAATGGACGGGTCTTTTGCAATGAGATCCTGCACCCATCTCTCGTTTAATTCCGGGTGCCCACCAAGCCGCAACTGTTCCGGCCTGACGTATTTGTAGCCCATGCCAGCGAACTCCGAACCTAGGAATGGTTAACGGCCCACATTTTAGTCGCGCAACGATAACGATCCAAGAGTGGGCGTCGGATGTAAAGTAAATGCCTGCCGGGTTCGCCGTCACCGCACGAGGTAGTGGTTTTCACGATTGAAACAGGGTTTGAGGCGAGCTAGAATTGCTTTGGCATGGCGACGAAGAAACCGCCTCGGGATGACGCCGAGCAAGTTATTAGCCTGCTGCTCTCCGGAACGCGGCAAGACGATCGTGCCGAGCCACGACCGCCAGGAAAAGCCGCTGCGAGACCAAAACGAATGGGCAAACGCCGCACTTGACCTCTTCGGAGAATTGTATGGCGGGGCGACTGCGTTCCAGTCATTTCAGGGCGTTTACAAAGCCGACGATGGCCGGTTGCTGAGGGATCGTCCAATTTTAATCGAGTGCTACGCCGAGCGGGTCGCACTTGAAGACAGGGCCAGGCTCTCGGAGCTTTTGAGTTTTGCGAAGCGAATGGGACGCGAAACCAAGCAGGAGGCGGTCGCTTTGATCATCAATGACGCCTTTTACTTGATCAAGGATTTTCGGTAGTCCGATGGACTCGTTGAACCACTACGCAATCAGTCGCGTTCTTGGCGCCGAACTGAAGCCGGTGAAAACCGGGCCCTTCGGCCACTTTGGTTTGTTGCAAACCACCGGCGAAAGTTTGAAGTCGCTGCACGGGGCGACGGGGCATCGCAAAAAGTTGTCGCCTGAGGACGCGCGGCTGATCGTGCGAGCGTTTGAAGACGTCCGCAAGGGGGCGGCTCCCGACCGAATCCTGTGGGATCCTGAGCTCGCGGAGCGCTTCGATCGGCGATGCCGAAAGATGGGGCTTGCCGAACCTGCGGCGGCGCTTCGCCGCTCGTTGCTGAACATCCGTAAGAATAGCGCCCGCTATGCAAAGCGTGGCATTCGTATTTCGCCAACGACAAAAAGCGAGCCTCAGCCCAGCGTGCTTCCGCAATATGCGCACGCGATCGAATTTGCCCTTGTGCGGCTGCGATATCGTCATGGGGCGTCGATCGATGAAATCCTGCTTGACCCAGATTTGGGCCAAAAGTTTGAACAGCTCGCCCTAAGTATGGCGCCTGATCTGTCGTCATCCGACGTTCGGCTTGGCGCTTTGTATATCCGCAAGACGCGGCACCTACCCAAGAAGGAGCGAAACTTGCTTGAATCGCTTGACACGCGTGCGATCGACGACGAGTGGAGCGACCCCGTCGATCTGTCGTGCCGGCATTATGTCCCTGCGGCAACTGCCCCCGGGCTGGTTGAAGTCAAAGAAGCCGAGCGTTGCTTGTATGTCTCGCGTACCGACGAGGTGGCTTCGTGCGTCGAGCAACTCTGCACGGGCAAGGCATTTGAAGCCCTCGCGAGCCCGTTTTGGACGCCCGACCCCGCACACATTGGGGTGCGATACATTTTTGGGGACCGAATTCACGGCGTGACGGCGCATCGCTGGGAGCTGCGATTGATTGCCGCCAACGAACCGGTCTTCAACTGGCCGGTCCGCAGCGCGGCTTAAGCCGGTCGCTCCTGACGAACGACGTCGGTCTCGTCATGCCGCGGGTGGAAGATCAACGGTCAACGTCTCCCAAATTGCACCCCCGGCGGCGTCTTTCTTGGCGTTTTCGCGATAGCTCTCGATCAGCAACTCGACGGCTTCTTTAATCAACTCTCGAGCTTCGCTCAAGGTGCGCCCTTGCGTTACCGCGCCCGGTAGTTCAGGCACCGAGGCCATGAACCATCCGTCTTCGATGGGCTGGTAGACAACCGTGTATTCGTGACGCATTGTCAAGAACTCCTTGTCGGTATCCTAGCTCCGCGACTTCTTGTTCGGCAAGGACACTGAGCGAGTCACGCCAACACCGGATACCCGTTCATGTGCAATAGCCACAAGAGCGGATCGAGCAGGCCGACGGGGGCGATGGTGCGGCGGCTGAGATCGCGCTCGCCGAGGCCGTCGAGGCCCACGGGCGTGAGCGGGAAAAATAAAAACCTCCCGCCGAACAGGTCATCGATCTGCCGCTCGATCTGCCAGCCGGGCCAGACGGTGTCACGCAGCCAGGCCATGAGCTGCGAACGGGCCACGATCGAGCGCACGTCGGTGGCCCAGCCGATCTCGCCCAGGTCACGGTAAAATTTTTCGACTACGCCGCCGCCATGCGGATCGGCGTAGGGCTGGTTGACCATTAGGTCGAGCTTCGAGACGCACAAGGCGATTGGCACGTGCACTTGCTTGCCCGCCCGAATGCCTTTGATCCGCCGCAGGTCTTCACGAAAACCCGCCAGCGCCTGCGACTGCGTTTCGCTCGGCTCGGTGGGGTCGAGAAAGAACAAAAAGCCGTCGCCGTCGAGCGCCCGCTGCCGCTGGCGGTCTTCGATTGTCTGGCTGCGCGTCACCTCGCCCGAATAGTCGAAGATGTTCACCAGCACATTCGACGGGCCGAACGAATCGTGATCGAGAAAGTTGAAGATCAACGGATGCGGGATCCGTCCGACCTGGGTGGCCATCGGCCCCATTTTTTTGTTGAGGATTTCGTCGACCACCAGGTCGAACTCTTCGCTGCTGGTCGAGCGGATGCGCTCGAATTGCACCACGCCGGGAAAGTTGCCGCGGTTCAGCTCGCGATAGACCATCGCCAGCCAGTGCGTTTTGCCGGCCTGCGGAATGCCCAGCGTGGGAAAACAGAGCTTCACATTCTCGCAATACATCGCCGAGAACGTAAACTCGCACTCTTCGTAGGGCTGCTCGGAGATGACGTTCTTGCAGCGGACCATTTCGAGGCCCGGATGAGCGGTCGTGGCTTCGGGGGCCAGCGGCTCGAACGTGCCGTTGCCCAGGCAGAGCGGGCAGGTGTCGCGGGTCTTTCGCTGACGTCGCCGCATGCCACGGCGAAAAAGCACGCCCCCGCTCGTGGCCAGGCCCAACAGGCCCAGCCCCAGGCCGCCGCGAATCCAGCGCTGCTGCCGGCCGTAGCTCTCGCGCAGCTCGGTGTTTCGCACGCGGTCTTTTTGCACTTCCTGCAGCCGTTTGCTGTCGGCCTCAAGCTGCCGGGCCACCCCCGACTCGACGGCCAATTCGCGATGGAGCTTGCCGAGCGTCGTCTCTTCGGTTTGGGCCTGCTCGAACAAACGGCCCAGCGCCTCGTCGTCGGCGTGCAGCTTGCGCCAATGGTCGAGCGCCTGACGATGTTCGTCTTCGGCCGTCGCCTGGTCCCGGCGGGCCTGGGCCGCCTGCTTGGTCAATTCTTGGTTGTCGGCGATCATCTCTTCGTGCGGCGAACGCTCGTCGTTCATCCCGCGCAGCAGCAGATGATAGAGCCGATCGCCAAACAGGAAGCTGACGAAGGTAATCAAGGCGAGCAGCGCCATCAGGCCCGTCAGGTATTTGGAAAGTCCCAGCGCCCGGGCGCGGCCGCCGTTGAGCCAGCGGCGCAGCTCGTGCCGGCGTTCGTGCAAATTGACCACGGCCAGGCTGGCCACCGCCACCAGGCCGAACAGCCAGAACCAGCGGTTATCGACGCTCAGCAGCGAAGCCATTTGGCCGGCGATGCGCTGGCCGCGTTGCGCCTCGTAGAGCTCGAGCTGATTGTCGTAGAGCTGGGTGCGCACCTTGAGCAGCTCGGCGACGAGCTTCTGGCGGCGGCCGGCGGCTTCGTCGGCCGAGCGTTCGAGCGCGGCCAGCACCGGCTGATTGTTTTGCGCCAGCAGGCGGATCAAGGCCCGGCGCGATTCCGGCTCGATCGCCTCGAGCTCGGGCACCACGCCTTGCCCGGCGCCATCTTGAAGTTGCTCATCTCGGCGGCGCAGAAATTCCCTCTGAGCGTCGGCCGTAAGCCGGGCGGTCGTGTGATCGACCCACTCTCTAGCCAGCCCGGCGGCCTCGGAAGAACCGGTTAACGATATGCCCACCGGCGCCGGATCGGCCGACGAAGATCGCGCCGCGCCGAGCAGCACCCCGAGGGCCATAAGCCCGCCGACGCCCGCACGGGCAAGCGTGAACGGCCGGTTGAGTCTGCGATCGGGCGTCTGCGGCATGGCGCCTTTCCAAGGCGGGAACGTTGGCGGCTAAGTATGCACAATACTCCCCCGCCCGGCCGCCTGTCAAAAACGGCCCGGAGGATGGCGGTGGCTGGGGCAGAAGCTGGCCGGTAATCGCGTCATGCCGCGAAAACGCTCTGCCGGCCAGCGATGCCCCGGCGGTCACCTGCCGGGGCATCGCCGCGTCCGACTGTTGCCGTGGACCCAGACCGTTGGCGCGGCTCTGCCCCAGCCACCGCGTAGACGGCCTTGCTTGCAATTCGCTCCGGCCCGAAATACTCTGGAACGGCACCTTGAACAGCCGTTCCAAGTCGAAAAAAAGGAATGCTTATGCGCGCGCGTCTCTCTGTCGTCCTCGGCTGGCGATGCGCCGCGACGTGCCTGGCAATCCTGGCCTTCGTTGCGAACACCGACGGCGCCCAGCCCGCGGCGAACCTCAAGCCCGCCTTCGACATCAACGTGCTGGAGCGCGAGATGTCCGCGGCAGTGCGTACCGATCGGCGGCTGCGCGGCGCATGGCTCGACATCGAGCACCAGCCCGATCCCACAGGCGATACGCCTGGCACGTTTACCGTGCGTCGCGTGCTCGACTCGACGCACGCCCGTGCGCAGCGCGAATTGCTCGACCGCTTTCTGCGCGCCTGGCTGCCGGCGGGCAACTATCAGGTGCAAGCCGACCACGATCGGCTCTTTCCGTTTTCTCGGCTGATCGCCGAGCTGGAGCTGGCCGTCGAGACCGACCCGGCGCTGGGCGGTTGCCAGGTGAGCGAAGCCTATTACACGGCCGACCCCAACGAGCCGGGCAGCCTGAACCTGGTGCTGCGCGGCCGCATCGCCAAGGAAGGGCAGGAGATCGAAATCGAATCGCTCTGCGGGCGGCTGATGCGGCGCGATCCGGTGTGGGTGCGTGGCAGCCAGCCGGGCGGCGACGCGCAGGCGGGCGACGCCGGTTTCATTCCCTTGGCCGTCACGCCGAAAAGCACCGAGCTGGCGGTGGTCGAGCCTTCCGAAGCCCAGGGGCGGTGGTTTTATGCCGCAGGGTTGCGGCATTTTTGGAAGCAGCAATACACAGAGGCCGCTCGGTCATTTCATCGGGCCAGCCTCGAATCGCCCCGGACACTCACCTATCACTAC
>DATFDL010000219.1:0-28977 GCA_035252155.1 Pirellulales bacterium
CGGCTGTCCCACATTGCCGATGGCGGCTGTCCCACATTGCGAAGGCGGCGTTTGACAGGCGGACGTGCTCGCCCGATAACTGCACTTGCGGCGGGCAGAACGAAACCTAGAATCCGTGCGACCCCAACCAGGCAGACTCGTGAAAATCGCCTATCTTGATTGTCTCAGCGGAATTAGCGGCGATATGACGCTCGGCGCCTTAGTCGACGCCGGCGTCGAGCTGGCGGCAATCAGCGTTGGCCTCGATTCGCTCGGGCTGCCTGGCGTCAGGCTGGTCGCCAACGAAGTCAAGCGCAAGGGCTTCCGCGGCACGCACATCACGGTCGAGCACCAGCCGGAGCACGCCCACCGGCACTTGCACCACATTACCGATATGATCGATGCCAGCCAGCTTTCGGCTCGGCAAAAAGACCTGGCCAAGCGTATCTTCACGCGGTTGGGCGAGGCCGAGGCCAAGGTACACGGCACAACGATCCGCAAAGTGCATTTTCACGAAGTGGGCGCTGTGGATTCGATCGCCGACATCGTCGGCGCGGCGATCGGCTGGGACCTGTTGGGCGTCGATCGCATCGCTTGTTCGCCCGTGCCCACCGGCTGCGGCACGGTGACCATCGCCCACGGCACGTGCAGCATTCCCGCGCCGGCTACCGCCGAACTGTTGCAAGGCGTGCCGCTGGCCGAGTCCCATGTGCCGGCCGAGCTGACCACACCCACCGGCGCGGCCATCGTGGCCACACTGGTTGATCAGTTCGGCCCACTGCCGGCCATGAAGGTCGAGCGCATCGGCTACGGCGCCGGCACGCGCGAGCTCGCCGATCAACCGAATCTGCTGCGATTGTTCGTGGGCGAAGCCGCCGATGGCCTGGCCGCCGATCAGATATGGGTCGTCGAAACGAATCTCGACGACATCTCGGGTGAAGTCGTGGGCTATGCCACCACCAAGCTTTGGGAGGCCGGCGCGCTCGACGTCTACACTACCTCAATTCAGATGAAAAAAAACCGGCCCGGCGTGACGCTCACGGTGCTCTGCCAGCCGCCGCAATTAGAAAAAATCGAGCGCGTCTTGTTCCGCGAAACAGGCACCTTGGGCGTGCGCCGTTGGCCCGCCAGCCGGCACAAGCTCGAGCGCAAGCCGCACCAGGTCGAAACGGAATACGGCACGGTCGAGGGAAAGCTAGGTTGGATTGCCGGACAAGAACCGAGCTTTTCGCCCGAGTTCGAGTCGTGCAGTCGGTTGGCCGCCGCTCGCGACGTGCCGCTGAAGGCGGTGTACGAAGCGGCGCATCGGGCGTTCGCGGGAGGGGGTTCAGGCACCCAGAGGGTACCCGGGGTTCAGGGTTCAGAATCGTAGGGTGGGCCGAGCGAAGCGAGTCCCACCGCTTGCCCGCATCGAACATTCGACGACACTCATCGCTCATGCAGCTTTTGGCGCAGGTTGAACCGACGACGGTTTTGTTTCTATCGGGCCTGGCGTTGGTCTGCGCGGTGCTTTTGTTTCGCACGCACCGGCAGCTCAATACGCGGCCGAAAGGACAGCTCGCGCACCCATCGAGTTGGTCGCAGCCAAAACCGCCGAAAACGCCCGCCGCACACCATCTGGATCTACCCCGCGAGGCGCAGAGGTGGGAAGTGGAGATGCACGACACCGCCCGCGAGCTGCGCGGGCAGCTCGATAGCAAGATCAGCGTTTTGCAACATTTGATACGCGATGCCGCCGAACAAGCTGCGCGACTGGAAGCGGCGATCGATCGGGCGGCTAAACTTGATGTCGGGGAATCGCGAATAGCTCCGCGCTTACCGGCCACGCGGGCCGCGTCCGGCGGGCCTGCGCGCACCTCGGCGCCCGAGCCGGTTAAGAGCACGTCGCCCACCGCGCGGCGCTATGCGGAGATTTACCAATTGGCCGACTCTGGATTAGCCAGCGCGGCCATCGCCACCCGTGTCGGTAGCCCGATTGGTGAAGTGGAGCTGATTCTTGGCTTGCGCGGCACGGGAACGGAATGAATTCCGTTCTACAAGGCTTCGAGCGCGGCGGCGATGGCCGTTTGCCCGATCGCTGGCGCCTGACAGGCGAAATTCTCGCAGATGAAAAGTGCCGGCTGACCATCAGCCGCCGCTTTGTCTTCAAAAGCGCCGTCCAGCGCGGCGCAGTGTCCGTCAGCCGGCCGGGACGCAATAGCCTTGTTTGGCAAATAACGCCGCCAGACTTCGGCGCGAACCTGCAGTAAATCTTCGCCATTGTCTAAACCCAGCAGCACCAATTCCGGCGTGGGGCCGAGATAGAAATCGAGCGCAATCAGCATCTGCCCGGCGGCGGTGGGATGCTTTTCCAACAGCCCTGCAAACGCCGTCAGCGTGCGATGGGCGGCTTCGAGATAATCGTTGCGACCGCAGAGCTTGCCCAGCCGCAAGAGCATGGTGACGACCATTGAATTGCCGCTGGGCGTTGCGCCGTCCTGTACGTCTTTCTGCCGGGCTATGAGCGGCTCGTGATCGTCGGCAGTATAGTGGAAGCCACCGGTCTGCCGGTCGGTAAATTGAGCCAAGACCACGTCGGCCAGCTCCACGGCGGCATCGATCCAACGCTCTTCGAAGCTGTTTTCGTAGAGCGTCACCAGGGCGTTGGCCAGGCAGGCATAATCATCGAGATAAGCGGCCAATTTCGCCTGGCCCTTCCGCCAAGTGTGCAACAGCCGGCCGCCTTGGCGCATCTGTTGCCAAATAAAATCGGCGGCCTTTCGGGCGGCGTCCAAATAGCGCGGCTCGTCCAATGCCCCGGCGGCGTAAGCCAGCGAATCGATCATCAACCCGTTCCAGCTCACCAGCACTTTATCGTCGAGCCCCGGCCAGACTCGGCGATTGCGCACCGCCAACAGCTCTTGCCGGCTGGTTGCCAGTTCGGCGGTCAGCTCCGCCAGCTCGCGCCCCAAAATCTTCGAGCACTGCTCGAGGGTCTTGGGCAGATTAAGAATATTGTGCCCCTCAAAATTTCCCTCATTGCTGACGTCATAGACATAGCAAAACGTTTTCGCTCGCTGTTCTCCCAGCACTTTTTCGACTTCGGCGGGCGTCCAAACATAGAACTTGCCCTCTTCGCCTTCGCTGTCGGCGTCGAGCGTGCTGTAAAAGCCGCCCTCGGGCGCGGTCATGTCGCGCAGCACATAGTTGAGCGTCTCTCGGGCGACGCGCGCATAACCGGCCTGGCCCGTGGCTTGAAAGGCTTCGACATAACACACCGAAAGCAGCGCGTTGTCGTAGAGCATTTTTTCGAAGTGGGGCACCAGCCACCGCTCATCAACGCTGTAGCGATGAAATCCGCCGCCGAGTTGATCGTACATGCCGCCGCCCGCCATGCGATCGAGCGTGAGCGTAAGCATGCCCAGCACGTCGTCGCGCGGCGAACGCCGCCAGCGGCGCAAGAGCAATCGCAGATCCATCGGGTGTGGAAATTTGGGGGCGCCGCCAAAGCCGCCGTGCCGATGATCGAAGATCCGCTCCAGCGCTGCTTCGGCGGCCCTCAACGGCCGGTCGGATAGCTCGCCTGGCGGCAGGTGCAAGTCACCGGCCTGTGTCAAATGGGCCGTTAATTCGCCGGCCTGTTGAAACACCATCTCCCGCCGCTGGTTCCAGGCGTCGAGCACCGCCTCGATTACCTGATCGAAACCCGGCATGCCCATGCGACCCGTCGGCGGCCAATACGTGCCGCCATAAAACGGCTGCAAGTCGGGCGTCAGGAACACCGACATCGGCCATCCGCCCCGGCCGGTCATCGCCTGCACGGCAGTCATGTAAATCTGATCGAGATCGGGTCGCTCCTCGCGATCGACCTTGATGCAAACAAAGCCATCGTTCAGCCGCCGCGCAATGGTCTCGCTCTCGAAGCTTTCGTGCTCCATCACGTGACACCAATGACAGGCCGAATAGCCGATCGAAAGAAAAATCGGCCGCTGCTCGCGTTTGGCCCGGTCCAACGCCTCGGAACTCCAGGGATACCAATCAACCGGATTGTTGGCGTGCTGCAGCAAGTAGGGACTGGTTTCGTGGGAAAGCCGGTTCATGGGCGCTCGGGGCTAGGGGTTGGGGATAGCGCGTCATTTGTCGGTTTTGACTTTTGCATTTTGCATTTTTACTTCGATCTCTGCCGCGATGGGAAAGTCAAAATGCAAAATGTAAAAGTCAAAAGTGACGCGCGGAGGCCGATTCAGCAGCCAACGAGACCAGCCCCGCGTTCCTACCGAAAGCTTGTGCCTTCATCGGGAAACTTGCCCTCACGCACTTCATCCCGATACCGGCCCACCGCCTCGTGAATCGCCTCGCGCAAGTTCGCGTAACTCTTGACGAACCGAGGCACATAACCTTCGGTCAAGCCCAGCATATCGTGCGCCACCAATACCTGACCGTCGCAGCCGACGCCGGCGCCGATGCCGATGGTCGGCACGGGCACCGCCGCGGTGATCTCGGCCGCCAGATCGGCCGGAATGCACTCCAGCACGATGCTAAATGCACCGGCATCCGCGGCCGCCTGTGCGTCGGCCAAGAGTCGCTCTCGCTGGCGCTGCACTTTGTATCCACCGAGCACGTGGACGCTCTGCGGGCGCAGCCCGCAATGGGCCATCACCGGAATGCCGGCCGCAACTAAGGCCGCGATGACGTTGGCCTGCTCGGCGCCGCCTTCGAGTTTGACGGCCTGGCAGCGTGTTTCCTTGAGGATGCGGCCGGCGCTGGCCACCGCATCATGCGCGCCCAAATGCCCGGCCGGGAAGGGCATGTCAACCACCACCAAGGCGTGCCGTACCGCGCGGCCCACCATTTCGGCATGGTAGATGATCTCGTCGAGCGTAACAGGCAGCGTGGTGGCATGGCCCTGCACGACCATCGACATGCTGTCGCCAACCAAAATACCCTCGATGCCAGTCGAGTCGAGCAGGCTCGCCAGCGTATAGTCGTAGGCGGTGAGCATGCTGATCTTGTGGCCGGCCGCCTTGAAAGCCACGAACTTGGGCACGGTAATAGGCTGCGGCGCGGCGCCGTCGGGACGGATTTCAGCAGAGGAAGGTAGTCGTTCGGGCATTTGCTTCGGCGTGACGGTGGCTGGGGCAGAGCCTTGGCGATGCCCCGGTACGTCGGCGATGTCGTGATCGGCGCATTCTTTATCGAAAGCCGCGGAGGCCGATCGCTCTAGGTGTACCTTACCCGGCCCAGCTATACTCCGCAAACGCACGGCGAGGCAAGCCCGCGGGTACGCCATCTCGCAGTGCGATCGTCGGGGCATCGCCAAGACTCTGCCCCAGCCACCGGGTGCCATACGCGAGGGAACGCACTATGTCGTCTAATCACGGATCGGCGACACGAGCCACGGCGGCCCCGATGGTATTCGTGTTGGCGCTGGTTTTCACTGCCGCTGTGCAAGCCGACGATTCGCGGGCGAAGCTGCCCGCCTATCTGCGACCCATGCAAGAAGACGCCGAATTGGCCGACGTCTGTTCCTTCGACGCCGAGCGCGGTTGGGCGGTCGGCGACCGAGGGGCCGTCTGGCACACCAGCGACGGCGGGCAGCACTGGCGGCTGCAAGCCAGCGGCGTCGCCTGCCGGCTGACCAGCGTGCAGTTTCTCGATGCCGACAACGGCTGGGCGGTCGGCGGTTTGTTTCACCCCTTTACGCACACCAGCCGCGGCGTGCTGCTGCGGACGCGCGACGGCGGCCGAAGTTGGGCCCAAGACAAGGGCCTGATGCTACCGGGTTTAAGCAAGGTCAAATTCTTTACCGGCTCGATCGGCTGGGCCTATGGCGAAACCTCGGCGTTGTTTCCCAGTGCGGTATTCTCGACCGATAACGGTGCGCGGACTTGGGGACCGCTGGCCGGCGTCAGCAGTCCCGGTTGGCGGGCCGGAGATTTCATCGATGGCCATACCGGAGCGCTGGCCGATCGCTTTGGTAAGCTGGCCGCGGTGCGCCGCCACGGATTGCAGCCCTCGCGCACGCCGTCGTTCGGACTGCGCCGACTGAACCGCATGAAACTAATCGGCACAACCAAGGGCTGGATGGTCGGCGATGGCGGTCTGGTGCTCACCACCACCGATCTGGGTGCGAGTTGGCAACTGCCCGAGGGTGATGCCACGGCACCCGTCGGCGCCGATTTCGATTGGCAGGCCCTGGAAGCGCGCGGCGAGCGCGTCTGGGTTGCCGGCACGCCGGGCACAAAGATTCTGACCAGTGAAGACGGCGGCCGCACCTGGCAAGCCTTCAGCACGGGGCAGAATTTGCCGATTCAAGCGATCGCATTCGCAGACAACCTGCATGGTTGGGTGGTCGGGGCGTTGGGCACGATCTTATCGACCAACGACGGCGGACGCACCTGGCGGCGACAGCGAACTGGTGGCACACGTGTGGCACTGTTGTCCATTTATGGCGAGGCTTCTTCGGCGCCGCTCGAAGCGCTGGCGCGCCTCTCGGCCAACGACGGTTATCTCTCGGCGGTCGAAGTCATTCACCGGCGTGACAATCAACCAGAAGATCAGCATTCACAGACTTACGACGAGCGGTCCGGTGCCGCGCTGATCGACGCCGGCGCCAGTGCCGCTCATACCGCTTGGCAATTTCCAATGCCGCCATCGGGCGAAACGCTCACGGCCGAGCAAATGGTCGAGGCCTGGAACCGCGCCAACGACGGCAAGGGTATCGAACGGCTCGAAAGCCACTTGGTGCGTCAGATCCGCTGCTGGCGGCCCGACATCGTGCTCACGCACGCAGCGAGTCCGCACGGCGATGACCCGCGGAGCCACACCCTCAATCAAATCGTGCTACAAGCGGTCGAGCAAGCGGCCGACGCCACGCGCTGGCCCGAGCAGATCGCGCAGATGGGCCTCGAGCCTTGGCGAGTGCGCAAGGTGCTCGGCAGCCTGCCCGCTGGCCAACTGGGCGATGTCAACCTGGCTTCGGCGCAACTTGCCACGCGGCTCGGCGCCGCGCTGGCTGAGCATGTGGCCGGCCCACGCGGCCTGATCGCCGATCGCTACGTCGCGTCGCCCACCAACCTAGGCTTTCGGCTCTGTGTCGATACCTTGCCCCAACGCGTCGGCGAGCACGATTTTTTCAGCGGCATCACGTTGCATCCGGGCGGCGAGGCCCGCCGCATGCTCGCCGAGTTCTCCGCCCAGGGTGTCGACGTGATGCGACGGATCGCACAAAAGCATCGTAATGTGCAGGCGATCGTCGCCCGCTCGGAGCAGAGCGATTACGATTCGTCGCGTTTCCTGGCCCAAATCGGCGACCTCACGTCGGGCCTCGATGAGACGACATCGGGCAATGTGGTCTACCAACTGGCCGAACGCTATCGCCAGGCTGGCCGCTGGCCGCTGGCGGCCGAAACGTTCGGCGTGCTTGCCGAGCGGTATCCCGATCATCCGCTGGCCGAAGCCGCTTTGGTATGGCTCATCCGCTACTGGTCGAGCGGCGAGGCCGCCTGGCGCGTCGAGCGCGCCTCGCGTGCCGAGGGCCGGCGAACGGCCGCGGCGCAAGTGGCCGGCAATCTCTCTCTCATCCCGCCGCCGAGCACGCTGGGACAAGTGTTGCCCGCCAAGCCAACCACCGACGGCAATCGACCCTTCGCCCAAGGGCAAGTGCTGACACTTAACAATACGGTCGAGCACGATTGGCCCGAGCGGGCCGCAGCGCTGGGCAAGGTGCTCGAGCAGCGCAGCCCCGCCACACACGCCGAGCCGATCGTGCGGTTCCCGCTGGCCGCGGCACACCGCAAACAAGGCCTGACGCGGCAAGCCGAACGCTACTATCTGGAAACCACGCGCACCCGCGGCAAAGACGCCTGGTGGACCTGCGCCGCGGGCGAACGCTGGCTCGACGAGCCGAAAGATTTGCCGCCCAAGCCCGTCATGCGGGCAGCCAGCGGTCCCAAGCCGCACCTGGACGGGCGATTGGACGACGAGCTCTGGAAGCACGCCCAGCGTGTCGTTTTGCACGCGCCGTCGGCTGGCGATCACGCCGATGGACCGCCGCCGGCCACTGCGATGATCGGTTATGACGTCGAGTTTTTGTACCTGGCGGTTGAATGTCAAAAGACGCCCGGCGAACGATACGGCAAGGGCGATGGACCGCGACCGCGCGATCCCGACTTGGCGGGGCACGACCGCGTCGATTTTTACATGGATCTCGATCGCGACTGGGCAACCTACTATCGCTTTTCGGTCGATCACCGCGGTTGGACGGGCGACGCTTGTTGGGACGACGCCACTTGGAACCCGCAATGGTTCGTCGCCGCCGGCGGCGACGACACGACGTGGGCCGCAGAAGCGGCGATTCCGTTGGCCGAGCTGACCGGTGAGCCGCCCCGCCCCAAATACGTTTGGGTAGCCGGCATCCAGCGCACCCTGCCCGGCGGCGCGTTGCAATCGTGGAGCACCCCGGCCGCTACCAACGTCATGCCCGAAGGTTTTGGGTACTTGATCTTCGAGTAGCGAGCGGTACAACTGTCTTGCTGGCGGTTCTTCGGAGGGTGGCCTTCCAGGCCGTCTAGACATTGCCCGACGGCCTGGAAGGCCATCCTCCAGGCCCATTTAGCTCAAGGACGACGCGTGGGTTATCTCATTGGCACGGACGAGGCCGGCTATGCACCCAACCTGGGGCCGCTGGTGATCTCGGCCACCGTCTGGTGGGTGCCGGGCGATCCGCAGAACGTCGATCTTTATAAGCTGCTGGGCAAGGCGGTGGCCCGAGCGCCTGCCGCGCGCAAGCCGGCAAAAGTGGCGGCCGCCGATTCCGGTCGAGGCGTGCAACCGCGTTCCACGGGCCGTTGCGAACCGCGGCGCGTCGTGCTGGCCGATTCCAAAGCGCTCTATAAACCGCCCGGCGGGCTTGGTGATCTTGAGCTGGGTCTGCTGGCGGCGCTCTCGCTGGCCGGCGCTCCTCCGGCGACTTGGCGAGAGGCGTGGAAGCGGCTCGATCCCGAGACCGCACCCTCGCTGGACGATCAGCCGTGGCACGTCGATTACCAGTGCGACCTGCCCCTGGAGGCCGAGCGCCGGCACGTCGACCGCCTCGGCTCACGCCTGCGTGTTGAGGCCGAACGTGCAGGCGTGCGGCTGCTGGCCGTGCGCAGCCGCGCGGTCTTTCCCGAACGCTGGAACGACCTGACCGATCGACACAACAAAAGCACCGCCCTTTCCGTTTCGACGCTGGAGCTTCTCTCGCAAGTGCTCGCCACGCTAGGCGAAGAGCCGATCGCGGTGATTTGCGACAAGCACGGCGGGCGCAACTTCTATCAGCCGCTTTTGCAGCAGCATGTGGCCGAGCACCTGGTCGAAGTTTATGGCGAAGGTCCGAAAGAGAGCATCTATCGCTGGGGACCGGCCGGGCGGCGGACCGAAGTGGTGTTTCGCGTCAACGCCGAGCGGTATTTGCCGTGCGCCTTGGCGTCGATGGCCTCGAAGTATCTGCGCGAACTGTCCATGCGGGCGTTCAACTACTACTGGCGGCGGCATCTCCCCGAACTGCGCCCCACGGCGGGCTATCCGCTCGACGCCGGCCGCTTCAAATCGGACATCGCCGCAATGCAGCAGACGCTGGGCATCGCCGACCGGTTGCTGTGGCGAAACCGGTGAGTCAAAAACCTAATTTAAGCTCCCGGAAGTGCGAGTGGAGGTATCAATCGGGGTGCCACGGCATCCACTGCGGCGCGGGTGACGTCGAATTGAGCCCAAGGACGTTCGCCGCAGTGGACGCCGTGCGGTATCGCCGACGACCCGGCATGGCAATTCGTGCCCGCACGGCGTCCGTCGTGGCGGTCACTTTCGTACGCATTGCCGTGCCGCTCGCGCCACGACGGATGCCGTGGCACCCAACGAGTGGTCCGTGGCGCCCCGATTGACGCGGGGCGCTATCCGGCGCAGGCCAGCTCGCGCGCTTCGCCGCAACGGTCCCAGCTCTGGCGCTCTTGTTCCAGGCGCTGGTGAACCTCTTGGCGGTGAATGGGCACTTCAGCCGGACCGTCGAAGCCCAGCCTGACCTTGTCTCCACGGACCTCCAGAACCGTGACTGTGATGTTGCCGTCGATGACGATTTGTTCTCCGCGAGCACGAGATAAAACGAGCATGAGTCTCCCTACCCTTTGCCTGGTGTGGCGTTGCGAACGGAACCATTTCCGTTCTTCGTGAATGAACGGAATAAATTCCGTTCTACGGTAAAAAAACGCGACTGCCCGATGCGCCGTTACCAGACTCGTGCCGGCTGGCGAAACGCTGCTCGATCGTAAAGCATCCATCGGTCGACAAAAAAACCCCTGCCGCGCCGCACTGGCACGCAGAGGCTTCCATAACCCACGGTCTTTGTCCGCCTTGAACAAGGCCGCTGGAGAATCTATTAAGGCCAGAAAAGGGCGTCAAGAGCAGTTTTTTCGATTTTTATTGAGATGAGGTAGTCCCGGCCCTTGTGGCCGGCAGGTCAGGTATTCCGGGCCGGCCTGGTCGGAGAATGGCCTTCCCAGGCCGTCCAGAAAACCGGATATACTTCACGCGGTAGCATAAGGCGCTCTCACAGGCGAAGTCACCGATCGGCTTTGACATTTGAAATGGGTGCTTCTTACGTTCGACGTCTGTAGGGAACGGACTCCGTGCCGTTCCGTGAGCTGCGATTACGCGTCGTCCCGCCCCCGTGCTGTCGCGCCAACGGGCGGAGCGACCTCGCGCCGCCCCTCGCGGAACGGCACGGAGTCCGTTCCCTACAGACCGTTAATGTTTCATGCGTGGCCGCGTGAAGTATAAACAGCCGGCGCCAAATACCGGATAGACGGGCTGGAAGCCCATCCTACTCCCTTCGTCACGCTGGAAAGTCCTGACCTACAGCTCAATCTCGACCTTAGGTAGATGCTCTTTGAGCGTCGCGATGCCTTCAGGCGTGGTCTTTGTGAGCTTCAGCGAGAGCGTTTTGAGCTTGTTCAGGCCATAGAGATGTTTTAGGCCCGCGTCGCTGATGGCGGTGTCTTCCAGGCTGATGTCTTGCAGGTTTTTCAGCCCTTCCAGGTGCTTCAGCCCGTCGTCGGAGATTTTGGTGTGCCACAGATCGAGCCGCTGGAGACCAGCCACCGACGCCAAATGGGCCAACCCGCCGTCGTCGAGTTGTGTCTCGCTAAGAATAACCGTATTGAGGGCCGACGCGTTTTTCAGTCCGGCCAGGCTGCCGCCGTGGATCGCGATATCGCGCAGCGAAAGCTTTTTGAGCTTTTTGAAGTTTGACAATACGGACAGACCCGTATCGCCCACGCCGTAGCACCGCATGACCGTCAGGTCGGCCAATTCCGTCAGGCCACTTAGTTGGCCCAGCCCGTCATTGTTGATGGCCAGATCTTCGAGGTGAAGCGCCTTGAGTTTTCGATGGGCGGCCACGTGTCCCAAGCCGACGTTGCTTACCGCCGGATTGCGGAGCATCAGCTTTTCAAGCTTGTCGAGCGATTTGAGCTTGGCGAGGCCGGTGTCGGTGATCAGGACGCAGCCGCGCAGGTCGAGTCCGCGGAGCTTCGACATCTTGCCGACGAAGTCAAGCCCGCCATCGCTAAAGTTGTTATAGAGCAAAGAGAGCTGCTCAAGATTGGGCAACTCGGCCAGCGGCTCGAGTCCCCTGTCAGAGAGATAGGTCGAGCGGCGGAGGTTGAGCGACTTCAGGCTAACGATGCGCGCCAGGTGCTTCGCGCCTTCGTCGGTGATTTCGGTGTTTTCGACAGTCAGCGTCTCAAGCTTCCGCAGCGCGGCGAGATGAGCGATACCCGCGTCGGTGATGTTCGCCCCATAAATGTACAACTTGCGGAGATGAGAGAGCGACGCGATCAGCTTCAGGTCGTCGTTGTTGGGCTGCCGTTCGGCCAGGTTGACGTCGATGACGTGCTGTTGATCGTCGAGCGCCACCGTGCCACCAAGTTCTTTGATGCGCGCGACCGCTTCGTCGGCCATGGCCGGCAGAGCGAACGACAGACCCGCCAACAATCCGCCAACGAATCGCAACATGGTTGTTCTGTTCACCTTGAATGTCAAAATCGATCAAACCCCTGAAGCCAAGCCTACTAAGGTACTTCGCCGGTCGTGCCGCTGCAAATCGCTCCCGCAGGATTGCGGGCGGCCTGAACCGCAGACTATCCTAGAGGCTCGTTTCGGCCAACTTATTATTATTTTTCTTGGCTTGAGGAGAACCTGTCGATGAAGCGCCGCGACTTGCTGATCGCCTCGGGGGCGGCCGCGTTGAGCCTGTCCAATTTTCCGCTCGGCTGGGCCCGGGCAGCCGACGACAAAAAGCGCAAGCTCCTGATGTTCACCCGCAGCCAGGGATTCGAGCATTCGGCGTGCAAGCGTCAGGGCGATCAACTGGCATTCAATGAGCGCATGGTGACCCAACTGGGCAAGCAACACAACTTCGACGTGACCGCCACCAAGGACGGCGGCGTGTTCGATAGTGACCTGGCGGGCTACGACGCCTTTCTCTTTTACACCACCGGAGATCTGACGCAGCCCGGCGGCGACCATCAACCGCCGATGTCGGCGGCGGGCAAAAAGCGGCTGATCGACGCGGTGCATTCGGGCAAGGGCTTTTTGGCGTCGCACTGCGGGGCCGACACGTTTCACTCGAAAGGCGAGCGCGGCCAAGAGCAAAAGCCCGCCGACCGCGATCCGTACATCGCCATGCTGGGCGGCGAGTTCATCCGGCACGGCGGCCAGCAAAAAGGCCGGCTGGCGGTGGCCGATGCCAAGTTTCCCGGCTGCGCCGGCTTGGGCTCCGCGCTCGAAATCAAGGAGGAAGAGTGGTATTCACTCAAAAACTTCGCCGACGACCTGCACGTGATCTTGATTCAAGACACGCAGGGCATGCACGACGCCGACTACGAGCGACCGCCGTTTCCTTGCACCTGGGCTCGTAAGCACGGCCAGGGGCGGGTGTTCTACACCTCGATGGGCCACCGCGAAGACGTCTGGGAAAATCCCAAATTTCAGCAGGTGTTTCTGGGTGGCCTGGCCTGGGCCTTTGGCAACGTCGAGGCCGAGGTGCCGGCCAATATCGACAAAGTGACGCCCGGCGCGCACGCCATGCCAAAGCTCTAGGCATCCACGTCTGATGAAAATCGTGGAAAATCCCGGCGTCAACTCGCGTCCAATCATGGCGGCATTGTCGGCCTCGGCGGCGAAATCGGCATGTTGTTTCATTTACACTGCGCGGTCACCGAACGCATCGGATAAGGTACACTCCGCTCTTTCCGTGGCATACGAAATGCGGCCGTCAAAATGTGGTGGCGGAAATGTGGCACGAAAGGAAACACAACCATGACGGCTCGCTACTGGGACAGGTCGCGGCGACGGCTCGACTGTCTGATACACGGGCATCGGGACGTTGCCAGTGCTGCGGCATACGGCGAACTACCGCCGGGCCACGCCGCCAAAGAGTTGCATTACTGTGGTTCGTGCGGGGGGCCGGTGTGGGTCGAAGCGAGCGGGACGCGCGCTCCGCGCGATTGGGCAACGACCGGCCTCCCGATGAAATGAAATCGAAGACTCGCCTTACTGGCTTTTCAGGTCGAAGTTGTAGCCGTCGCTTTTGCTCGTCTCGACGGTGGTGGCCAGGTCGGTGCTGTTGATGCCGGTGTACCTGGCGGGGACAGTTTGAGTCACTTGGCCCGAGGCGGCCAACTGGCCCATGTCGAGGCCTTCCGAGGGATTCAGCGTCACGCCGCCGGGCGCCATCAGGCGGCTGACGGTCACTCGGTACTGACCGGCGATGGTCCCTTTCTTGGTGCCGGTTTGCAGCTCGTACTTACCCTGCGCGTCGGTTCGCCCGGTGCTGCCCGGAAAGCCTTCGGGCGCCGCCCCCAGATAGTAAAAGCCCACTTCGGCGTCGGCCAGCGGCTTGCCATCGAGCATGATGACGCCCGACACCGGCGTCAGATCGAATTGCCGCTCCTTGCTTCCTTTCGAGCATCCGGTGGCCAGCGCCAGACCGACCGTCGCGCACAGAAGTCGGCAACGTTGAATGCGTAACACGTGATTATCTCCGCGAAAGCTGAAAGTGAAGTAGCCTGAATCGGTCGAACGGGGTCCGGGCATCAGTCAGGAGTATAGGGCACCTTGGTCCCCTCTGCCGGCCTGGTCATCCAAACGAAAGAGCTGTAGTAGTCGATGCCGTCGTTGATGAAGTGCACCGAACCGTCGCAGAAGAGGAACAACGCTCCGCTCGGGTGGTAGCTGCCCCATTGCCATGCGTATTGCTCTTGACGCCGATTACCCAACGACAGATCGAAATTGATCGAGCTGTAAATCATGTCATACAGTCCCGTCAAGGTGTATGGGCCGGACGTAATGGTCGCCGCTAAACCCGGTTCGTACGTGGTACGGCCGTGAACCGCGGTATGCACGCCGGCCCCCCAAAACGGCCCGTAGCAGGTGCAGGTCTTTCCCTTGGTTCCCTGCTTCGACTCGCCCAGGGCGATCGTCATGCTCGTGCCGTCGCGAATTTCGGCGAGCGTGGCCGCGCCATCGTTGCCGAATACGCCCATATACCGGTTGTAGCTCGCCCCTTGTGCCTGAAACCAAGGATACGGCCGGTCGTAGTCGGTGTAGTGGCCCGTGTTGAACAGGTAATTGCCGCGGGCGACTGAATTTGCTTCGTAAAAGCCCGGCACGTCTGGCGCATTCACATAGACGTCGGCGGGCGATTGATCGGAAGGGCAGGTCATGACCTTCAATTGCTTGCTATAGAGCAGCTTGTCGGTATCGCTCTTGGCGAGATTGGCGGCATAAGGCTTGGTTATGCCCGTGCCGATCGAAATGCTCGATGGAACGTTGAAATTGTAGGAACTATAGATCGCGCCTTGTTCGAAATACGGCGAGAGCAACATAAAGCCCGTTGTGTTCAGAATGACGGTCGAACCGTAGTTGGGGGTAATGTTGGCCCGTCCCGAGCCGATCAGGGCCGGCGGGAATACATTGATCGCGTCATGATAGCCGTGCAGCGCGATACCGAGTTGCCTCAGATTGTTGACGCACTCGCCGCGCCGGGCCGACTCGCGGGCCGCTTGCACGGCCGGCAAAAGCAGCGCGATCAGGATGCCAATGATGGCGATCACCACTAACAACTCGACGAGAGTAAAACCGCGGCGACGAGCAAGCATGATAGAACTCCCCAAGAGACCAAGAGGGACGGAATAAAGAAGAGCGAAGACACGAACCGCCGGTGCGTTCGAGAACTCGAACGCGCGATCGACCTAACGGCGCTCGCGTCATAGTCAGCAGGCTCCCTAGCGCGGTGGCAAGCCGCGACGAGAAATCCTTGTTGTCGATAAGCCGATCGCGGCGTAGCCTTCGACCGGACTGCATCAGCCTACTGCTCTGAATCCAAGGGCAGCATAACGAATCGGTCGGCAATTGACAAGCATTTTTTCTTTGGGTCTTGGTAAAATGAGACTACCCGCATTGCGCACCTGCCTACACTAACCCGAAGAGTAAGCGAGGACGAAAGCGCGTGTTGCCTCGCTTACGCTTCGGGTTAGTAGGGGGCGCGCTGTTCGATAGCTCCCAGGGCAGGTGCGCAATACGGGCTAGATAAACTCCGTGTCAGCAAGCCGCGCCGTACATCCTGAATGCGCCACACCCCGCCTCGGCTGTCGTTCTCGGCCGGCACATTGCTGCTCGAGCGCTGCCCACGTCAGGCGGTCGAAAAGGTCTTTGGCCCACTGGGCTGGATGTGGGACCATCGGGCGGGCGCGTGGCGCATCGATGCCCTATATTATGCGGCCGTGCGCCGGCGGCTCAATGAAAGCCATCTGGCCTGCGACGACTGCGTGCCGCAATGGAGCGCCGTTGGCTGGCCGCGGCTCGACTTGCACTCGCTTCGGCCGGAGCAACGCGAGGCGGTCGAAGCCTGGCGGGGCCTGCGTCGAGCCTACATCGTCATGCCCACCGGCACCGGCAAGACCGAAGTCGCCCTCTCGATCATCGCCGAAGCCGCGGTCTCGACGCTGGTAGTCGCCCCGGTCCGCGACCTGATGTATCAGTGGCACCGCCGCATCTTGCAGAGCTTGGGCTACGACGCCGGTGTGATCGGCGACAGTGTGTTCCGCGTCCGGCCCGTTTCGGTAACAACCTATGAAAGTGCCTACCTTCACATGGAGCGGCTGGGCGATCGATTCGGATTGATCGTGTTCGACGAATGCCATCATCTGCCCGGCGCCGTGCGGCGCGACGCGGCCCGGATGTGCGCGGCGCCGATGCGGCTGGGATTGACCGCCACGCCCGAACGATCGGACGGGCGGCAAGCCGATCTGCCGGAACTGATCGGGCCGATCGCCTACGAGATGCCGCTGGCCAAGGCCCGCGGCAAGGCACTGGCCGAATACGAAGTGGTACGCATTCCGGTTTATCTATCTACCGAAGAGCAAGCCCGCTACGACATGCTGTCGCGCATCGTTCGCACGTACATCATCGAGCGGTCGAAGACCGCCCCGCATTTTTCCTGGGAAGACGTGTGCGGCGAGATGGCCAGCGAGCCGGAAGCCCGCCGCGCGGTTCGGGCGTTCCACGCCAAGAAGGCGATTGAAGATCGGGCGGCCGAAAAGCTGCGAGTGCTCGAAGATCTGTTTCGGCTGCACGCCGGCAGCCGCACGATTGTCTTCGCCGGCTCGAACGCCATGGCTCGCGATGTCTCGCGGCGGTTTTTGATTCCGTGCCTGCTCAACCATTGCGGCAAGAAGGAGCGGCTCGATATTCTTAGCGGGTTGGAAGACGGCTCGTATCCGGCGGTGGTGGCCAACCGCGTGCTCGACGAGGGGGTCAATTTGCCGGCCGCCAAGGTGGCCGTGGTGCTGGGCGGCACGGCCTCGACGCGGCAAGCCCGGCAGCGGCTGGGCCGCATCCTGCGTAAGAGCGGCAACGCGCGGGCCACGCTTTATGAAGTGGTCTGCGCCGACACCAACGAAGATCAGCGCTCGCGGCGGCGGAGGGGAAGCGATGCTTACCAGGGAACTCGCCATCGCCGACTATGACGGCGCGCGGGTGCTGCCCGACCGCCTGACGCGCGGGCGCGACGCCGCGTATTTGGGCTACGCTGAGCGAATGCTCACCGTCTACCGCACCGGAGTGGGCCGCACGCGGCGAGAATTGCACCGCGACGTGCATGCCGTGTTCGCGGATGAGGCCGATTGCCCGATGCGGCGGATCGAGGCATTTTGCAAGCTGCTCGATGATACGTCGGAGTTCGATCGCGATCGCAAGGGAGAAGCCCGTGAATTGCGGCGGCAAGTGTTTCGGCTGGCCGGGCCGCTGCATCCGCTGGTCGATTCAGTCGATCGGCTGTTTGAACATCAAGAGGCCGAGGCGAAGCGGCAGATCGCCGAGCAAATGGGCCGCTCGTGGGAAGACGTTGACGGCGCGCTGTTCGCCGACGTAATCGAGTTTCATCGCTTGCGGCAGTTCGACGGCTACGCCGACGCGGCGGCTTTGCTCGCCCGCTATAACGTGGCGCAGACGCAGGCGGCGCTGTTCGACGCCAGCGAGATGACCGTCTGGGCGACCGCCGATTTCAAAACCGTTTTGCGTTACGCCAAGCTGGCGCGGTTGATGCACACGATTCGCCCCACGAACGATGGCTATGTCATTCGCTTTGACGGGCCGGCCTCGGTGCTGCGCGAGACGCGGCGGTATGGGGCGGCGATGGCCCGCTTTCTGCCGGCGCTGCTCGCGTGCCGCGGCTGGCGGATGCACGCCGTGCTCCGGCCGAAGGGCCGCGCGTGGCTCTCGCGGCTCGATCTTTCGCCGGCCGACGGGCTGACCAGTCAATTGCCTCCGCCCGACGAGTTCGACTCGGATCTCGAAGCGGCTTTTGCCGAAAAATGGGGCACCGAGCCGCGCGAACGTTGGACTTTGCTGCGCGAGGCGGAGGTCCTGCACGTCGGGCAGCATGTTTTCGTGCCCGACTTTGTGTTCCAGCATGCCGATGGCCGGCGCGTGATGTTGGAACTGGTCGGCTTCTTGACGCCCGAGTATTTGCAGGCAAAGCTGGACACGCTCGCGCGTTTTGCGAATCACCCGGTGCTGTTGGCCGTGGCCGATTCGCTTGGCGAGGAAAGCACCGAATGGCCGTCCGGCACAATTCGCTTCAAGTCGGCGTTGCGCATCGGCGATGTGCTCGAACGGCTCAGCGAAGTGCGCGGCCCCGAATGCGGACGGCCGTAGGGACGAGGGCGTAGTGTGGGAGGACTGTAGGGTGGGACGAGCTTGCGAGCCCTACCATTGCAAGGCGCATAGGCCGGCAAGAGAAATCACCATGGAACCGAGACGATCCAAGCGATGGAACCGCCTGAATGGGCGGCCATTCCGCTTGGAGTAACTTTTCTCACGTTTTTATTCGCAGGGCCGCTTGTTGACCTTTACTTGATCGCTCTCGCAATTCGACGCTCATCGGCGTATCGAAAAGTGGCCATTTTCGATTCTGTGCTGACGGTCGTTCATTGGTATATGACATTACTTCCAGCGGTATCCCCCTAGTTTACAAATAACCTCCGCTCCGTCGCGTCTAGTTCAACGGCTCGGGCCGGCCGCGAGCCGATGCAACTCCTCATTGACCTTGAGGCGCCCGAGGGACAGCAATCGGGCTTGTTGCATAACCTCTCAGCTCATTCCAGCAAACGGTGGGACTCGCTTCGCTCGGCCCACCCTACGCGTCTGCAACTTACTTGCCTGGCTTCTTCTTCAGCTCCTGCTCGATCTTGCTGACCACTTCGTCCGATTCCGGCTCGACCTTGGGAGCAAACCGGGCGACGATCTTGCCGTCGCGGTCGATCAGGAATTTCTCGAAGTTCCAGGTGATGTCGCCGGCGAAATGCGGATCGGTCTCCTTGGAGGTCAGAAACTGGTAGAGCGGGCATTGGCCCTCGCCCTTGACCACGACCTTCGAGAACATGTCGAACTTCACGCCGTAGTTGTCCTTGCAGAACTCGGCGATCTCTTCGTTACTGCCCGGCTCTTGCTTGCCAAACTCGTTGGCCGGAAAGCCGAGGACCGCCAGTCCTTGGCCGGCGAATTTTTCGTGCAGGGCTTCCAGTCCTTCGTATTGCGGTGTCAGGCCGCACTGGCTGGCGGTGTTGACGATCAGCACCACCTTGCCCTTGTATTTCGAGAGATCGACTTCCTTGCCCTTGAGGCTTTTCATTTTGAAATCCAAGGCACTTGTCACTCGATCGGTTCCTTTCTCGGCGGCCCGCACGGCGATGGTCAGACACACGGCAAACATGCACAGCACAGCGGTCAGACGGTATTTCACAGTTGCAGCTCCTTGTCGGAAAGATGCGATGCCCCGAATGCGGAATTGCGCCAGTTTAAGAAACAACCGCCAGCGGCGACAAGGGCCGGCCTGGCCGAAATTCTCACGAATCCTGCGACTGTGCGAGACACCTGCTCCCGGAGGATGGCCTTCCTAGGCCGTCCAAACGTCGCGACGCCCTAGAAGGCCGTCCTCGCTGCTGTGGGCCGGTCTCTGACGGCCCACGAGGCCGGACCGAAGGTCTCTCGCCGGGCAGGACGGAGACCTTCGGTCATGCGAGTGGCGATGGTCGGAGACCATGCCACAACGGTCCGAACGAAATGATTACTCCGCCTCTCCCAGGATCCGCCGCGTCTCGTCGCCCATGCGTCCGGTGATCATTAGCCCCCAAAGCTTAAAATCCGCGGCCAGCGACCAGAGCGGATGGCGAAACGTGGCGGGCCGATTGCGCTCGATGGCCCAGTGACTGATCCAGGCGAAGGCATATCCGCACACCGGCACTGCGATCAGCCCCCACCACCAACCCGAAAGCACCGCGGCGGCCAGCAGCAGCAAAGCCAAGGTGGTGCCGCAGAAATGCCAAGCGCGCGTCGCCGGGCGGCGATGCTCCCGCACGTAGTAGGGCCAGAAATCGGCGAACGATTCGATGCGGTCGGCAGCCATCGAAAGCAGCGTACTTCGCAATCCATATCCCGGCAACGGGCATTCGTTCGCTGCGC
Source organism: Pirellulales bacterium (assembly GCA_035252155.1). Lineage (GTDB taxonomy): Bacteria > Planctomycetota > Planctomycetia > Pirellulales > JAICIG01 > JAICLL01. Next base: position 20,020 of record DATFDL010000219.1, read on the forward strand.
TCAAAGGCGAGTGCGGTGTGCGGATCGGCGCAGCATGTGGCAAAGCAGCACACCGCGTCCGCCCTGCGGGGCAGCAGCACCTCCCGAAGCCGCCCGAAATGGGCGGCGTGCGCCGCATCGGATCACCGCCGCAACCGGCACATCGGTTGCTTAGCCCAGACCCGAACATCCCACTGGACAGGAACATCGTTTCGTGTAAAAGTGGATGTAATTATCCACTATTGGTTGTTATGGTGCACCCAACCATGTCATTCGTCCGTCGCATGGCGGCATACCTCCTGGTGATTCTCTCGGCATCCCTCGCCCAGGCTGAGTTGCCCTTCGAAGCCGAGCCGATCAATTACCTCACCGCGCCGCTGACCGATCCGGTGGCGCGGCTGCAGGAGATGCTGGAGCGGGGCGAAGCCGAATTGAAGTACGATGAACAATACGGCTACCTGCCCGACTTACTAAATCATCTGGAAATCAGCCCGACCTCGCAGATGCTGGTGTTCTCGAAGACCAGCTTTCAGCGGAGCCGCATTTCGCGGCGTAGCCCGCGGGCGGTCTATTTCAACGACGACACCTACATCGGCTTCGTGCAGCAGGGCGAGGTGATCGAGATCTCAGCGGCCGACCCGCAGCAGGGGGCCGTGTTTTATACGTTGGCGCAAGCCAAGGCCGAGCGGCCGACCTTGCAGCGGCAGACGCACGATTGCCTGCAATGCCATTCGTCGTCGAAAACGCAGGACGTGCCCGGCCATCTGGTGCGGTCGGTGTTTCCCGACGGTTCGGGCATGCCGGTCTTCAACGCGGGCACGTTCAACACCAGCCACGAAAGCCCGCTTAAAGAGCGGTGGGGCGGCTGGTACGTGACAGGCACGCACGGCCAGAAGCGGCACATGGGCAACGTGATCGTCACCGATCGGCAGCGGCCCGAGCGGCTTGATGTCGAACTGGGCGCCAACGTCGCCGAACTGACGAAGCTGATCGACACGTCGCCGTATTTGACCGGGCACAGCGACATCGTGGCGCTGATGGTGCTTGAACACCAGGTGAAGATGCACAACCTGATCACCGCGGCAGGCTATCAGGCTCGGCTGGCGCTGCATTACGAGGCGTCGATCAACAAAGCCCTGGGGCGACCCGCCGATCATCTCTCCGAAAGTACGCAGAGTCGCTACAAAACGCCCGCCGAAAAGCTGCTGAAGTATCTACTCTTTACCGAAGAGACGCCGCTGGAGGGCCGCATCACGGGCACGTCGCAGTTCGCTCAGGAATTCGCCGCGCGCGGACTGCGCGATGGGCAGGGCCGCTCGTTGCGCGACTTTGATTTGGAACGCCGGCTCTTCAAATTCCCATGCAGCTACGAGATTTACTCGGCGGCTTTCGACGGTCTGCCCGACGTCGCGAAAGATTATATCTACCGCCGGCTGTATGACATCGTATCCGGGCAGGACCAGTCTAGTGATTTTGCCCGATTGACCGCCGCCGATCGCCAAGCGGTCCGCGAGATTTTGATCGACACGAAGCCAGGCTTGCCAGACTACTGGAAGTAGGCTATGCAGGGGTCAGGGGTCGGATCAATTTTCTTTGAGAAAATCGGCGATGGCATCTGTAGGGAGCGGACTCCGTGCCGTTCCGAGTAGGGCGGGCCCACGTCGAATCGCAGTTCGCGGAACGGCACGGAGTCCGTTCCCCTACAGACCCGAACTATAATCACCGACTCGATCGCTGACGGACCAGTTGCCGCGCAGGCGCAGGATTTGCGGACTCTTAGCAGTTGGTTCACCCGACTGAGGCGCAGGGAGCGAGCTTATGCCCCGTGTATTCGTCAATTTGGGACCGCCGCGTGAGAGCAGCTTTGCCAGTCCGTTGGGGTTGCTGTGCGACTGCCACCGACGGATCGAGAGCTTTTTGGCAGACATGCGTCGCATCGCGGCCGAGGGACGCGGCGGAGCGCTGTCGGACGAAGACCGCGCCACGCTGGCCGGCGCGGTGCGCTATTTCACCGTTGCGGCGCCGCGGCATACGGCCGACGAAGAGGAATCGCTTTTTCCGCGGTTGCGGGCGATGGGCGGTCGGCAGGCCGAGCACGCATTGGCTGCACTGCGGCAATTGGAAGACGATCACGATCACGCCGACGCCTGCCACGCCGAGGCCAATGGGCTGGCCGAGCGATGGCTAGCCGCCGGCACGCTCGACTGGTCTGATGCGCAGCGACTGACGGAATTACTCGATACGTTGCACGGGATTTACCGCGAGCATATCGCGGTGGAAGATTCGACGGTGTTTCCTGCGGCTGGCGCCGCGCTCGACGCCGGGCAGATCGAGGCGATCGGGCGCGAGATGGCCGTCCGTCGCGGACTCGATTTTGATCGTGTAGTCGGCGGCGCCTCGGCGCCGCCGGTTGTTGAAGCGCGAATGCCGTTTCGCAGCGCAAGCGAGAGGGGATAAAAGTGCACTACCTCTACGGCTCAAAGCGCGGCGTGCCGCGAAAGCTGGTGGCGACCTTTGACGGTGAACAGCAATTGTTGGCCTATGTTCGCTGGGCCACGCTATCGCAGCAGGAGGGGGTCTTCAAATTCGAGCAAGGCAGCCCGCTGGTCAGCTATCAGGGATGGAGCCACTCGCCGCAGCCGCTCACCGACGACGATCCCGCGACCGTCGAGCACAACCCCACGCCCAGCATGCTCTAACCATACGATGGCGGGTGTCGCGCCGGCCGTTAGCGTCGGGGGCAGGAACATGGCAGGCTCGTTTCGAGCGACCGTCGAGGTAATTGGGTGATCCCGCGGTAGACCAACCCAAACCCAACGTTGCCTTCGCGTTCACTTTCCCCAGACGCTTCCTACTGCCAACACACGCGTGATCCACGGGCCTCCTGCCCGTGGTTGCCGGGGGACGGGGTTGCCGACGGGCATGGCAGGCGTCCCCGGCGGTCTACGCCACCGCGCTGCTCGCGCCGGCGGGCACAGGAGGTGCGAACGATTCAAGCTCTTCGCGCAGCACCACGATGTCGGCCGGCGCCTCGATGCCCAGCCGCACTTTGTCGCCCGATAGTCTGACCACGGTGACGACAATCGAATCGCCCAGCTTGATTCGCTCGTTTTCCCGCCGAGAAAGAACCAACATGAAGAACCCTCCGTGCGTTGGTGGATGAACGTGGATGTATGGATAGTATACGGACGTATCGCTGTCAAGTCGAAGGCCACTACGGCGCAAGCGCCCGGTCACGCCGCTGCCAGCTCCAAAACGGGCGCCGCCACCAGCCGGGTCTTTTGGAAGCGTTCGCCGCCGGAATCGTAGAATAAGATGGTGTTGTCCTGAGTTTCCCAAATGGCCGAGAACCGCACGGCCCGAGGGCCGTGCAGGCAAAAGTAGAGGCCGCAAGGCTTTCCGTTGCGTAGCAAGATTTGTTCGGTCATCCGAAAGGCACTGGCCTCAAGCTGATCGAACTGGCAGAGAATGCGGTGGACGTAGGTTCGTAAATCATCAAGCGACTCGAGCTGTTGTTCACCAGTCAACATGAGAAACAGTTTCCCCTGGGGACGAGTGGTAGGTGTGCAAGACTCCGACGGGCACGGTCAGAGAAAAGAGAACAGGTGCAGGCACTGGATACTATCGGCAAGCTGGTGAAAATACTTCGGCCCGCGAGTTAGAATAGAATAGCTGTTCGTTTGTTTCTGAAAGCCCAGGCAACCGTGGAGGCCGCAGCCAACGAGAGGCGCGTGTGAGAGTTGTACGGCTGATGACGGTAGCCGCCGTTTCTGCGTTCGGGGTATTCAGTGGTGCGGCCCGAGCGCAGTTTGGCGAAGGCCCGAATAAGGGGCCGAAGCTAGCGCCCGACGAGGTGATCGAGCGGTGGCAGATCGGCGTGAGTGTGCGTGCGGCCGAGGGGCCATGCAGCGACATCGAGGGCACCGTTGCTCTGCCCGGCGACTGGCCCGAGCAGCAGGCCAAAATTATCGCCGAGGATTTTTCGCCGTTCATTAACCGCATTGACTATCGCATGGTCGATAACGTGAAGCAGTTGATCGTGAGCGCGCCCGAGCTGCCCGCCGGCGAGGAAGCCCACGCGCTGATTACTTTCGACATTGCTCGGCACGCACTGCTGCCGCCTGACGACACGGCGGGCCTCGTGAAAGCCAACCCCAAAAAACTGCCCAAGAACATGCGGCATTACTTGGGGCCTAGTCCTGGCATCGAGATTCAGCACGCCAAGATCAAGGCCCTGGCCAAGCGGTTGGGGCAAGAGTCCGCCGAGCTTTCCGACTGGCAAAAGGTCGAATCGCTGTTTGATTGGGTGCGCGAAAACGTGCAGCAGATCGACCAGCAAAAAAAGCCCGGCGCGATGCAAGCCTTCAAAGACAAGCAGAGCAACCACGAGGGAATGTGCTTTTTGTTCGTCGCGCTCTGCCGGGCGAGTGACGTGCCCGCTCGCACTGTGTGGGTGCCCAAGTATTGTTATCCGGAGTTCTACTTGCAGGATGCCGACGGCAACGGCTATTGGTTTCCGTCACAGATCGCGGGCACGCGGTCGTTCGGCGGGATCAATGAGAACCGGCCGATCTGGCAGAAGGGCGATAACTTTCGTCTGCCCGAAGCTCCGCGCGATCCGGTGCGTTACATTCCGCCGAACCTGACGGCCAAGGGCAGCAATCCGCAGGTCGAGTTCGTGCGGAAGGCGCTGGGCAGGTAAGGCATTGAAGGGCGGCGGGGTGCCACGGCATCCGTCGCAGCGCGGTTGGCGTCGAGTCATGCAGACGCTCGGTCGCTGCGACGGACGCCGTGCGAATCTGTTCTGCGGCCCGACCGTAGCACGGCGTCCACCGCGGCGATTTATGTCGCGCCTGAGGTCAACGCCAAATTGCGCCGCGGTGGATGCCGTGGCACCCAATCGTGAGCTTCATCGGTCGATCTACTGTTCCTCGCCGATGTGCAGCAAGGAGATGTACTCGCGATTGCACAGCGCGACGGCGGCCAAGAGCGGCTCGCCGTGGTCGCCGGCGTGACCGAGCGTGGCGTGGGTCAGCGGCATGAACCCCTGGATCTCGTGGGTCATGGCGGTCACGGGGTCGTGGGCGCCTTTCAGTTGCAGGCGGCCCCGGACCTCATAACCCGCCACGATGGCAAACGCCGCGTAAGACTTTTTATCGACAAAGGCAAACCGCCGCGTTTCGGGCGACTCGTGCTTTCCGCCACCCAAGATCGCCAGGCAGATTTCGGTTTTTCGGACGATGAGCTCCGAGAGAGCAACAAGCTCTTTGGCTTTCGCCTCGCGACGCGAGACATGCACTTCGTGCAGGTGCAGATACTCGGAATGCGGATCGGTCAAAACCTCAAGTAAGCGCGAGCCGCGGGTCTCCACCTCGCCGATCAGCAGGTGTTCCGAAGTGACGATAATCGCCGGTACTTTTTGCAGCGCCATAGCATGTCAAACATAGGACACGCCGGTGCGCGGCGGGCGTAGCAAAAACGCCACGTGAGCCGAGCGTAGGGGTTTTGCCGGTCAGTCCCCCGCCGCCGGCACGAGGGCATGCGTCTTGGGATCGTAAAGCGGCACTGCGTCGGTATACTCGACACGGGTCTGTTTCCGCTGCTTCTCGGCCAGTTCCAAGAAGCGTTGGCTGGTCCAGGCCTCGGCCAACGCCCGACGCACGTCTTGCCAGGTTTTTGCGCCCGGCTTTTCCGCCGTGCAAAAAATCAGGTGAACGCCGAACTGATCGGTCACCGGCCCACTGATTTCATCGGGTTGCAACTGAAACGCCGCACGCGAAAACGTTTCGGTCATTCGGTCGTAACGGGGAATAAAGCCCAAGTCGCCATCATGCCGGCGGCTGGGGCCGGATGAATACTTGGCTGCGGCGTCGGCGAACGACAGCTTGCCGGCGGCGATCTGCTGGCGTACTTGCGCCGCCTGCCGCTCGACCTCGGCGACGGCGTCGTTGTCCGTCGGATCTTTGACGCGGAATAAGATGTGGCTGACGCGCAGCTCGGTGCCGTCGTAATCGCGGCGGTGGTCCTCGAAGTATTTTTCCAGCGCGGCGTCGGTCAGCTCGTTCTCCAGATACCGGCCCCACATCAGTTCCCACGATAACTGTCGCCGCAATATGGTCGGCGAAAACGAGTGACGTTGCAAAAAGTCGTCGAGCGAGAGATTTTGGGCCTCCAGCCGGTGCTTGAGATCGTCGACCAGGCCGTCGGTGTCATCCTTGCTGACCGCATAACCTTGTTTGGCCAGAAGCTGCGCAACCAGGCGGCGATGGATCGCCTGCTCCAGGGCCTCTGCTCGCAACTCGGGCGGCGCCTCGGATTCACCTCGGCGGGCCGCGCGGGTGCGGGCAATCAGGTCGTCGACCTCGGCCACGTAGACCGGCTCATCGCCCACTTTGGCCGCGACAGGAGGCTCCGATTTCTTGGAATCGTCGCCTAAACTGATTGGCCTATTCGCTGCGAAAACAAGCCACGCAACGATGATTAATGCGACTGCGCGCAATGTCGGTTTGTGCATCATGGCGCCCTGACTTCTCATGAAGTCAGCTACGGCAACTCCAAATCCTTAAGCTCGTATTCGATCGGCAAGCTGACAATGGCCGTCGGCGTTTTGTAGACGAAAGTATAGCCCTTCAATCCCTTGGGCAAGACGAATTTGTAAGCCACGCCGGCCTCGGTCTCGGTCTCGCGGGTCGTCTCCAGGCCGGCGTAGGGAACGAGCTGCTTGTCCGGCGCCTCCAAAAATGCCGGGTTGCTGGCCACCCAGCCGCTACTGCGATGCGACTCGAGAGCCCCCGTCGCCTTTTCGAACACCAGCAACACGCGGACTTCCCAGACAGCGTCGTTCTTGCGTACGTCTTCGAGCACCACGGTCAGGTCGGCTCGCTTGCGCTCGACGCGTTTTGCCTTTTCGAGGTTGGCGAAGCGGAACGTCTCCACCCGCCCCGGTAACATCGCAGTTAGCTTGCCTTTCAGCGATGCCAGCCGCCGAGCGGTGCGATCGGGAAGCTGAAACTGAATCGGCAAATCGATCGACTTCATGTCGGCATCGATGCCAAATTCCATCTCGTTGCCCGATGCCGACACCTCTACCGGCTGGCCGTTGTCATCGACCGCCGCGATGCTTTCCATCGGCTGCATGACGACGATCGGCTGCAGGCGCGGCTCCCAGGCGGCCTCGAGCGTGAGGTTGAGCATGTGGCTCATCGGATCGCGCAGGTCGCGACGGGCAACGAACTCGGTGGCTTCGATGCGAAAAGCGCCTGCGTACGTCGCCCGGTCGGAGCGGGGCAATTGCGTTTCAGAACGACTGGTCAGCCCGATGCCGCCGTTTTCGGCCGCATAGGGATAGATGCTCAGCCCGGCCTGATCGAGCACGCGGTCGAGCGCCTCCCAGAACGGCGTCTGCTTGAAATCGACCTTCAGTTTGGGGTCGCCCACGTCCTGGCCGAATTCCTCGCGCAGGTCGGTCATTTTGTTGCCCGTCTGCTTTTCGAAGGCGGTCAGGACTTCCGAAAGAGGCAGCTCGCCGGCCAACGTGACGGCAGTCGGCTCGACGGTGTTTTCGGCCTGCGATTTCTCGAGCTTCGCGCGGACGCGACTGAGCCGCTCGCGGACTTCGGCCGGCATGCGGTCGGTGTTTTCGGGCAGATGATCGAGCACCTTGGCGCCGAGCGCCACGAGCTGGGCCTCGGCCTCGACGCGCCGCGACTTTTGCGAGGCGTCGAGTTCGCGAATGAGCTTTCGCACGGTTTCCGCCAGCTCGGCGTTTTTCTCCTCGGCGGCCTTGTCGGCGTCGGCAGCGTCGGTTTTTTCAACGACAGTTTTTGAGGCGGCTTCAGCCGCCGGGCCTGAGGCGGCCTCCTCATCCTCACCCAGCGCAGCCGTGCTTACCAATGGCCCCATCAACACCGCCGCGAGAACAAAGGTGAATCGGCGCACGAGCGCACCTCCTAGCCTGGCAAAGGACAAATCCGACGAATTCCCTGAACCCTGAGCCTTGCCCGATATTTTACGGCCCCCGCCCCGGCCCCGCCAGCAACTATGGCCTAGATTTGAGGGTGGAAAATACACCCTCGACCCAGGGGTTTTTTTAACGTGATCAGGCCATTGATCGCTTTTGCGGTTTGCCTATCGGCCGCCTCGGCCCTGGCCGGCGACCCGGCCCGCTGGACGCTCGACCTGAATTTGGGCGGCAAGCACATCGAAGGTGCGCCGCTCGTCTGGTCGGACGACCAGGTCGAGCTGCTCGGCCGCGATGGACGGCTCTGGAGCTTTTCGCCCGGCGAAGCCAGCCAATTCCGCAAGGCGTCGAACAGCTTTCACGGCTTTTCGGCGGCCGAGATGCGCAGCCAACTCGCCAGCGAGCTTGGGCACTCGTTCGAAATCAGCGGCACCGGGCATTACCTGGTGGCCCACGCCCCGGGCCAACGCGACTATTGGAGCAAGCGATTCGAAGACCTTTATCGTTCGTTCATGCACTACTTTCACGTGCGCGGTTTCGAGCTGCATGAGCCAGACTTTCCGCTGGTGGCGATCGTCTTTCGCAACCAAGACGACTTTCTGCATTACGCTCATGCCGAAGGCGCCAAAATCGGCGCCAACGTGCTGGGATATTATTCGCCGATCAGCAACCGCGTGAGCCTGTTCGACATCGGCGGGGGTGATGCCAATCCGCGCGATTGGCACGAGAACGCCGCCACGATCATCCACGAAGCGACCCACCAGACCGCCTTCAATACCGGGCTGCACTCGCGGTTCGGCCAGACGCCGCGCTGGCTGGTCGAGGGGCTAGGCACGATGTTCGAGGCCCAGGGCGTGTGGGATTCGACGCATCATTCGACCCGGACCGCCCGGTACAATCTCGGGCGGCTCGCCGAATTTCGGCGATTGGTTTCTCAGCGGCCCGAAAATTCGCTGGCTGAGTTCATCAGCGGCGACGAGCTATTTTTGACCAATGTCGATCGGGCCTATGCCGAGGCC
>DATFDL010000220.1:0-8484 GCA_035252155.1 Pirellulales bacterium
ACCGATACGATGCCGCTCGAGCAGCTCGCGATGATATTCGCTGGTGGCGATGATCGGCTCGTGCCCGCGTGACTGCAAGCCTTTGGCCAGCGCCACAAACGGGTGCAGGTCGCCCAGCGAGCCAAACGTCGCCAGCACGACGCGGCGTGGAGACGAACTTGCAATCCTGTTTGCGTTGGTCATAGGGGTAGCGGAATTCGTGAGAATTCTGGCCGGTAAATCTCGCTGGCGCCTGACTTCTCACGAAGTCAGCTACAAGGTACAGTTTTTGTCATTCACCCGGCTATAGATACCATGTTTCTAGGCATCGAAATTGGCGGCACCAAGTTGCAACTGGGCGTGGGCCGCGGAGAGCGGCCCGAGCTGATTGAGCTGCGGCGGTACGACGTCGATCCGGCCCGCGGAGCCACCGGCATTCGCGAGCAAATCGAACAGGCGGCGGCCGGGCTGATCGAGCGCCACGGCGTCACGCGCATCGGCTACGGCTTTGGCGGGCCAGTTGACTCCGCCGAAGGCCGGGTGATCAAAAGCCATCAGATCGAGGGCTGGGAAGATTTCCGACTGGTCGACTGGACGCGGCAGACGTTGCACATGCCGGCGGTGCTGGGCAACGACGCCGATCTGGCCGCGCTGGCCGAAGCCCGCCTGGGTGCCGGAGTCGGCCACGACCCGGTGTTTTACATCACCGTCGGCACCGGCATCGGCGGCGGGCTGGTGGTCGGCGGCCGGCCCTATCGCGGACATGGCCTGGCCGTAGCCGAGATCGGGCATTTGCGCCCCGGCCTGCACGCCGACCGAAGCGATCAAACCGTCGAGTCGATCGCCAGCGGCTGGGGCATCGCCGCCGCAGCCCAGTCGCATTTGGCCGGACCGATCACGCATCAACTGGGTGCGTTTCGCGGCGGATCGCACCCGCTCAAGCCCGAAATGGTCAGGCAGCATTTGATCGAAACCGAGGCGGTGCAAGAAGAATACGTGGCCGACCTGCTGCGTCGCTGCGAGGGCGATCCCGACTTGATGACCGCCAAGGTGGTCGCCGAAGCGGCGGCCGACAACAACCTGCTGGCTCGCGACGTGCTGCACCACGCCTGCCAGGTGCTGGGCTGGGCGATCGCCCAGGCGATCACGCTGGTCTCGCCCGCGGTGGTGGTGGTAGGCGGCGGCGTATCGCTGATCGGCGAAGAGCTATTCTTCCGTCCGTTGCGGGCGGCGGTCGATCGCTACGTCTTCCCGCCGTTGGCCGGCAGCTTTCGCATTGTTCCTGCCAAGCTGGGTGAAGAGATGGTGGTGTACGGCGCGCTGGCGCTGGCCGCGGAAAGGGTTCAGGGTTCAGGGTTCAGGGTTCAGGGCGATCGGTAACCCGCCTTCCGTAGAACGGAATTCATTCCGTTTGAACACTCTTGTGCTGCGCCGGGGATCGCCCAGGCTCTGCCCCAGCCACCGGGTCGAATGTCATGCACCCGCTCGGCGGGCGAGTTCGGCGCGGACTTCGGGCAGCGGATAATCGAGAATCGTCAGGTCGGGCTGGCGGCTCACTTCGGCCAGCCGCCGCCAGCCGCGCGTGACCAACGACTCTTGCCGCGCGACATACTCCGCGTCGAGCTGCCGCTTGTCGAACGGGCCGTCGGTCACGATCGGCTCAAATGCGTCATCGACGATGAATTGTGCCAACGTCGGATTGCAGCGGATGTGTCGCTCGCGGGTCGTGTGCAAGGTCTCGGGATCGATCTGGCCGATGACAAAGCGCAGATAGAGGTCGCTGTCGGTAATCGCCTCGACGTCGCCACCGCAAACGTCGCAGAGATAGCCTTCTTCGCACTTGGCCATTTTGGAAGTAACGAAGCCTTGTTCGGCGGTGCAAGAATACCGTTGTAGCTGCGTCCTTGATTGTAGCGGAATGCCGCCGTTGAGCGTCGGACCGAACTGCGATTCGGCCTCGCGCCGCCCCACGCGGAACGGCACGGAGTCCGTTCCCTACAGACCCGAAGAGTCGGTGCTATTCGCCGATCCCCAAAACGTCGTTCATGCCGTATAGCCCTGCGGGCTTGCCGGCCAAAAACTTGGCCGCGGCCAAGGCCCCGTGGGCATAGCAGTCGCGGTTGGTCGCCCGCACGGTGATTTCGAGTGTCTCGCCCAGCAGCCCAAAGATGATGGTGTGCTCGCCGGGGTTATCTCCGACGCGGACGGCGTGATAACCGATTTCTCCGTGTGGGCGGGCGCCGACGCGCCCTTGGCGGCCATGCCGCTGGTCGCGTTGACCCATGCGGTCGGCGATGATCTCGCCGAATCTCAGGGCGGTGCCGCTGGGCGAATCTTCTTTGTAACGGTGGTGCCGTTCGATGATCTCGACATCCGCTCCGCTGGCATGGTCTTTCAGCGCCGACGCCGCGTCGGCCGAAAGCTTCATCGCCAAATTGACCGCCAGGCTCATGCTGGGCGCCCACAAAAGCGGAATGCACGCGGCCGCCTCGCGCACTCGGGCCTGTTGGTTACTCTCAAGTCCGGTGGTTGCCAGCACCAGGGCGAGACGCTGCGTGAGGCAGGTTTCAAGAATCCCCACCGCGCCCTCCGGCGACGAAAAGTCAATCACCACATCGACCTGGCGGGCGACCTTGTCGGTCAAGGGCAGTCCCAACTCGCCCACGCCGGCCAGCACGCCGGCGTCTTGTCCGAACCGCGGATGATGGGGCGAATCGAGCGCGGCGACGACTTTTAAATCACGATCGGCACTGCCCAAGGCCACCAGTCGCTGACCCATTCGCCCAGCGGCCCCGTGGATGGCAATTCGCGTGACAGACATAGGCAGCGAGCGGAAGAGCGGACCGGAGGGACCAAATTTACGGCCGTTCAAGTTTGCCCGAACCACGCCCGGAATGCAAGAACGACTACGCGCGCCATATCCACGAGTCGCCAAACACGCAGGCCCACACCATGTAAGAGGCTCGTCCGCAGTGCGCAAGGCACAGTGGTTCTCGGCGGATAGTTGCCAAGAACGGTTTCCGCACATTAGCCTATGGCCAGCGCCGCTGTGCGGCAGCCGTTTGTCAAAACAACTCGGAGAGAGGACATCATGCCGATCGCGGTTGTATGCAGCCACTGCGGGCATCGGGCCGGCGCCAAGGACGAATGGGCGGGCAAGCGGCTGAAATGCCCGGCGTGCGGCAATCTGGTGACCGTGCCGGGGCCTGCGCCGGGCGCGCCTTCGACGACGGCTCCAGCGAGCCAGGGCGCGCCGCGGGTTGCCGCACCCTCGGCCCCACAAACCCGGCAGCCGCCGGCGACCGATTTGTTCGGAGGTGTGGGCGCGGCCACCGATCCGTTTGCCGGCGCCGCAGCCGAGCCGCTCGCGCCGGCGCTGGGGTCCGCGCCCGTCCGGCCGCGCAAATCGAGCAACTCGACCAAGACCGTGTTGATCGTACTGGCGGTAGTTGGCGGCGTTATGTTGCTCGGGTGCGCGGGACTCGTGGCCTTGTTGGTGCCGGCTATTCAGCAAGCCCGAGAGCGGGCACGGGCCAACATCGCCGCCGGCGGCGGTGCGCCGCAAATTCCGCCCGCCTTGCCTGCGAACTTACCAATATGGAGCGCCGACCCGGCGCTGGCCGCTCAGCTCGGCGACGAGGTGACATTTGATAGGTATGCCATGCGAATTCCGAAGGGGTATGCCGCATCACCGTCGCCCCCGTCCACGGCGCCGCCCGGGGTTCGCTTACAGCAATGGTTCTGGGCAGGAATGTCGTCCCCGCAGAGCAACGGCGCGGTCGTCATTGCGGCGATTGCCCAAGCGGAGGTCGGCACGAGAATCGGCACTCTCGATCAAGAGCTCACGGGGTATCTGAAGGGTATCGAGCAAAGCGCCGCGGGAACCAAAGTTCAGGTTCGCGCGAAAGAACATGGAACGCTGCTCGGCAAGCAGTTTGGCCGCGTCCGGTACACCTTACTGCAGCCGAATAGCGCGGCGATTCAGGGAGTTGCCTATCTGGGCGTCGATGCGAATCGCACGATTGCCGTTCAATTCCTTAGCAGCGACGCCGAAGGAAGTGACGGATATCGGCTGCTCGACACGTCGCTGTTGACGGTGCGCGAGAAGTGAACCATTGTTCCGTAGGGAGTCGAGCACAGTTCATGGACGGCCTCGAAGTCAGAGCCGGTGCTGACATGTTGTCTTGGGGCGCATATAATGAAAGGCGGCAGGGGCGAAACGCCGCGGCGGCGTCTGGAACCGTTCTTCCGCCGGGCCGACCAATTCTCTTTTCGCGAGTTGCAGGCGACCGTGTTTGGGCCACTGGCGAACCGCTTGAACGCCTTCCTACTTCTGTTCCGCCGCGCCTCCTGGGTGCGCGGCGGAACCGTCGTCGCCGGCCTGCTGTTGCTAATCGCGGGCGGCTGGCGGGCAAGCGGGCTGTTGCTGCCGGCCGGACAAGCCGATCTGATTGTCGAGCGAGCCAAGCTCGGCACCTTCGTACACGATGTGGTCGAACGCGGCGAAGTCGAAAGCTCGGCCAACGTCAATGTCAGTTGCGAGGTGCAGTCGCAAAACGCCGAAGGCGTGCGGATCATCGACATCGTGCCCGAAGGCACAATGGTCAAGGCCGGCGACTTTCTGGTCAAGCTCGACGACGCGAAGCTGAGCACCGATCGGGCCACGCAGCAGATCGCCGTCAACACCGCCGCGGCCGCGCTGAGTCAGGCCGAGTATGAGCGCGAGGCGCAGATCATCGCCAAGCAAGAATATGAGCTGGGCAAGTTCAACGAAGAAGAGGCCAAGCTCGAAAGCGAATTGCTCGTGGCCGAAGAAAACATCCGCCGCGCCAAGAATGTGCTCAAGTACAGCAAGCGGATGGCCGCCCGCGGCTACATCGACCGCTTCAAGCTGGAGGCCGATCAATTTGGCGTCGCCAAATATGAGAAAGAGCTGCGCGTGGCCCAAGTCAAGCTCGACGTCCTGCGCAATTACACCAAAATAAAAACCGTTAAAGAGCTTGAGAGCAAAATCAAAATCTCTGAGGCCAAGGTCAAATCGGAAGGAGCGAAGCACCAGATCGAGCTCGACAAGCTGGCCCAGATCGAAAGCCAACTTGAAAAGTGCACCATCAAAGCGCCCATCGCTGGCCAGGTGGTCTACGCCGAGATCCAGCGCTGGCGGTCCAACGGCGACGACGCCATCAGGGCCGGCACCCGAGTGCGCGAGCAGCAGGTGATCATCCGCCTGCCCGACCCGAAAAAGATGCAGGTCAAGGCCCGCATCAGCGAGGCGCGGGTCGACCGTGTGAAGGCCGGCATGAAAGTCAAGATCGAACTCGACGCGCTGCCGGGCCTGGAGCTGCACGGTCAGGTAAAGAAGGTCAATCCCTACCCCAGCGACGACAACTGGTTCAGCTCGAACGTCAAGGAATACGCCACGTTCATTGAGATTCTCGATCCGCCGAACGCCCTGCGGCCGGGCATGTCGGCCCACGTGGCGATCCGTGTTGAGACTCAGCCCGCGGCGTTGCAAGTGCCGGTGCAGGCGGTGGTGCAGCGCGAGGGCAAGTTTTACTGCCTCGTTCGTGAGCGCGCGAAGCTGGCCGCCCGCGAAGTGCTCATTGGCGCGTCGAACGAAAAATTCCTGGTGATTCGCGATGGCCTCACCGAGGGCCAAGAAGTGGCGATGAACCCTCGGGCGCATCTCGACGAGGTGGGCTTGCCGGCCATTGACGTCGAACCAACCAAGCTGGCGTCGCAGTCGCAACTGGCCGGCGGATCAAAGTCGGCGGCAGATGCCAAACCGGCGGCGGCCGGCGAAGTCAATGCGAAGCCTGAGGCCGATCCCGCGAAAGAACCCGGCGCTGAAGCAACCGCCACGTCGCAAGCGACGGCCGAGTCGACGCCCAAATCGACCGCCGACCGCGCCTCGCCATCCGCCGGCACAGGGCCGGGCGGATGAGTGTCTTTCGATCCTTGAGACTTGCGTGAATAACCTCTTCTGGCTGCGCACCTGGTCGCTGGGCGTCAAAAACCTGCTGCTGCACCCATTGCGATCGCTGCTCACCGTGGTGGGCATGTTCATCGGCGTGGCCAGCGTCATCTGGCTGCTGGCCATCGGCAACGGCATCAGCGCCGCCGTGCAAAAGCAGATCGAAGGGCTGGGCGCCGAAAACATCATCGTCCGCTCGCTCAAGCCGCCCGACGAAACACTGGTGGGCCGCGACGGCCCGGTGCCCTACGGCCTGACGCGCGACGACTTCGGCCGGCTGAGTGAAACGATTTCGACCATCCGCCGGGCGTTGCCGGTGCGCGAGCTGCGGCGCGAGTTCCGCTATCTCGATCGGCTGGTCGATGGGCGGCTGGTCGGCTGCACGCCCGAGTATGTCCAGGCCACGCGGCTGACGATCGAGCGCGGCCGGTTTGTCAGCGACGCCGACGTGCAAGACCACGCCAATGTTTGCGTGCTGGCGGCCGGCACCGCCGAGCGGCTGTTTCCCTACGAAGATCCGCTGGGCCGCTCGGTGCGCGTCGATCGCGATTACTATGTCGTCATCGGCGTGACCGAGCCCCGCGCCCCATCGGCGGGCATCGGCGGCTCGCTCGACTCGCAGGATTATTCCAACGACGTCTACATTCCCATCAGCACGCTCTGGCTGCGGATTGGCGACCTGGTGCTGACAATGCGCAGCGCCTCGTTCCAAGGCGAGATCGTGCAGCTCAGCCAGATTACGCTGCAAGTCGACGAGGTAGCCCACGTTCTCTCGACCGCCGAGATCGTCAAGAACACGCTGGCCGACTTTCACAAGACGCCCGATTACGGCGTGACGGTGCCCTTGGAGCTGTTAGAGCAGGCAAAAACGACGCGGCTGATGTTCATCTTATTCCTGGGAGTGATCGCCGCGATTTCGCTCTTGGTCGGAGGCATCGGCATTATGAATATCATGCTGGCCACCGTGACCGAGCGAACGCGCGAGATCGGCATCCGCCGGGCGCTGGGGGCCAAGCGCCGCGACATCGCCCGGCAGTTTTTGATGGAGACCGTGGTGCTCTCGGTGGTTGGCGGCGTGACGGGCATCGCCGGCGGGTTGGCCTGCCGCCCGGCCACGCGGCTGCTGCGGCGCTTGCTGGTCGAACTATTTCCCAGCGCCATGCGCAACCTGCCCGACGTGGTGCGCGACCTGGAGCCGGCCGTAGTCAACTGGTCGATTCCACTGGCCTTCGGCATTGCCGTGGGGGTGGGCGTCTTGTTCGGGCTTTACCCCGCCCGCCGCGCCGCTGCGATGGACCCGATTGAAGCCTTGCGACACGAGTGACGCCGAAAGGGTTTCAGCGTTCAGGAACCCAGTCGTCCGCGGAAGTGCACCGCGCACTCGCTTATGCTTGGATATACGTCGCCTTCCGCTTCGGCGCGGAGTTGAGCACCGAGAGAAGCTCCGGGATAAGAGGTTTCAAGTCGGCTAGGCGGTTGCTCGGCGCGCGGAGCACGATGACGGCCACGTCGAACTTTGCAAGATTCTGCTGGTGTTCAATGTTGCTATCGGTCGTGACAAGTGCGTCAAAACCCTTCTCGGCATGTTCAAGCACAGCACGGTCGTCAAGACCGGCCCAGCCGGCCTCGGGCACCGTCAGCACATGGTGCCCCACGATTTCACGGGCGAGACGAGCATCGACGCATTCGTCAAGAAGAACCTTCACGGCTGGGGCTAAGGCAAACGAGATTCTCCGCACGGCTCAAGAAGGCAATCACTTGCTCTCGCGAGACGGTTGGAAAGCCTTCGAGAAAGTCGTCAATCGAGTCGCCGGCGGCCAGATACTCGACAAGTGTATGAACGGGGACGCGCGTGCCCGTGAAAACAGGAACGCCGCTCAAGACTTCAGGGGATGAACTGACGATCGGTTTGTCCATATCAAAGCATGTTACTAAACAACAGTGCTGCTTACAACGACGCAATATTTAGCAACCCCCCGCATTATTCGTTCAGCAGCGATTGGAGGGCGGCTTCGAGCTGGCCCTCGTAGGGGTTCGCCATCCGCAGCACGCCGGTGCGGTCGATCAGATAGAACGACGGATAGTGGGGAACGGCGTAGGCAGTGGCCGACTGTGTGTCGTCATCTAAACCCACCGGCCACGGAATGTGATTCTCCGCGACGTACGCGGCCGCGCCTTCGGCGCCCTGCGTGGTGTGCAGGCCGATAATCACCAGCCCGCTTGCGGCGTACGCTTCGTGCAAGCGGCGGAGTTCGGGCATTCGTGCCAAACAGGCACCGCACCACGTACCCCAGAAATCGACTAGGATGACTTTGCCGCGAAAGCTGTCTAAGGTTGCGGCGCCGTCGGTGTTCACCCATTCGGTCACCGCCAGCGCGGGTGCGGGTTTTCCTTCGAGCGCGTTGAGATCTTTGCGTTCGTCCTCTCTGCCCGCGCGCCACATATCGTCCGAGTTTGACTTGGCACGTGAAACCTGGGACCGGCCAAGAAGAAACTCAGTCAACTGAACGTAAGTCAGTCGGGGATGTGCG
>DATFDL010000221.1:0-5011 GCA_035252155.1 Pirellulales bacterium
GTCAACTGGCCCCTCGCGGAACGCCACAGAGGGCGTTCCCTACAGACCGTTATAGCTACTCGCTATCCCTTCCTTTCATTCTTCATTTTTTTGCCCTCCATTTTTTTGCCTTCCAAAGCGCTACCATACTTCGATTTCCAACTCGAGCTCGACGCCTTGCCGGTCGGCCACGCGGCTGCGCACCAGCTCGATCAGCCGCAGCACGTCGTGCGAGGTGGCGCCCGGTTCGGCGATGATAAAATTGGCGTGCCGATCGCTCACTTCGGCGCCGCCGACGCGGGTGCCTTTCAACCCCGCCTGGTCGATCAAAACGCCGGCGCTCAGCCCACTGGGGCTCTTGAAGATGCAGCCCGCGCTCTGGTGCCCCAGCGGCTGGCTGGCTTTCTTCACGATCCATTGCTTCTGCATTCGCTTGGTCAGTTCTTCGGGGTCTTCTTCTTCCAGCTCGAACTCGGCCGACAGAATAACCAACTCGTCCAGGCTGCTCTTGCGATAGGCGAAGACCAGTTCGTCGCGCGAGCGCTCGATGATTTCGCCGCCGACGGTCATCACGGTGGCCCGGCTGGCCCACTGCCCGATGTCGCCGCCGCGGCTGCCGGCATTGCCGTGCAAGGCGCCGCCGATCGTGCCCGGTATGCCGACCAGCGTTTCCAGCCCGGCGAGTCCTTCGCGGACGGCGGTCGAAATCAAGTGGCCCAGCTTGGCGCCGCCGCCCGCGATCAGCCGGCGATCGCGGCGTTCGATGTCGGCAAAGCCGGGGTCGGCCAGACGGATAACGACACCGGGCACCCCTTCTTCGCGCACCAGCACGTTCGAGCCGCCGCCGAGAATCCGCACGCCAAGGCCGTC
This sequence comes from Pirellulales bacterium, assembly GCA_035252155.1. Taxonomy (GTDB): domain Bacteria; phylum Planctomycetota; class Planctomycetia; order Pirellulales; family JAICIG01; genus JAICLL01. The sequence continues at coordinate 850 of DATFDL010000221.1, forward strand.
GTCTCGGCAGCGACGGACCAGCGCGGCCAACTCGTCGGCACCGCGCGGCTCAGCGAAGTACTCGGCCGGGCCGCCTACGTGCAGCCAGGTGTGCGGGGCCAGAGGCTCATCCAGCCGCACGATAGGGTCGAAGTCGTCCTGTAAAGCCATTCCAAACGTTCCGAATGTCGCCCGCACCAAGGGTGAGCAAGACATCGCCGACGCGGATTGAAGAAGCCACCACCTCGAAGAGGTCTTCCGGGCGATGCTCCTTCGGCATATCCGCTTCGGCCAACCGATCGGCATTTCGCACGTTGCTGGCCGGTTCGTCCAGCAACCGCCAAGTGCGCGAGGTTTGATGAGGCTGCAAGATACACCAAATGCGGCGGCTAGGAAACATCTCGCTGATGGCGGCCAGCGTGGTGCGGATTTCGGTCGGGTGGCGGGCTTCGTCGTCGAACCAAACAGCCCCCTGCCAGAAGCCGACGCGTTCCAGCCGGCGTTTCAGCCCTGCGAAACGACGCAGACCCGCGACGATGGCCCCGGATTCCACGCCCACCTGGCCGGCCAGGCACGCCGCCGCCAAGGCGTTGACCACGTGATGCCGGCCGGGCACGCGCAGGGAAACTTCGGTAACGACGGCCCCGTCGACCACCAGTTCGAAGCGATATCTCCCGCCCTCGCCATGCAACCACTGGGCGTGCCATTGGGCTCGCGGCTCCAGGCCGAAGGTCACCACGCGGCAACGTGCCTTTTCGGCCACCCGGCGAGTGACCGGACAGTCGGAGTTCGCCACGAGCACGCCACCGCTGGGCAGCCGCCGCGCGAACTCGGTGAAGGCTGCCTCAAGCTCTTCGAGCGATGCGAAGCCATTGAGATGATCGGCGTCGATGCCCAGGATCACCGCGATGTGCGGCGAAAGGCGAAGAAAGCCCCGGCGGTTTTCATCGGCTTCGGCCAAAAAGTAACGACCGCGACCGCGCCTTCCGCCCGAATTGGCGGCCAGTGGAGCGCCGCTGCCGACCACGGTGGGATCGAGTCCGGCCGCCGAGAGAATCTCGGCGGCCATGGCGGTAGTGGTGCTTTTGCCATGCGTGCCGGCGACCGCCAGCCCCACGCGGCCGGTCATCCATTCGGCCAGCATGCGCGAATAGCTGAGTTGCCGGACGCCCACTTCGGCGGCCCGTCGTCGCTCATTGTTTTCGGGGCCGATCGTCTCGCTATGGATCAGCAGATCGGTACCCCGCGTGACATGCTCGGCGGCATGTCCTTGGAAAGCCCGCACTCCGGCGGTCCAAAGCCAACGCGGTGGTTCGGCGATGTCGGACCCGCTGACGGTCCACCCTTCGGCGACCAGCACCTCAGCGAGAGCCTGCATTTCGGCGGCGGCGACGCCGACCAGATGGACTCGGCGATCGCCCGGCATGGCCAGCCGGCGCGGGGCATACCGGGTGGCTTGCAGCGCGAGATTCAAATGGGGAGTCCCTTGAGGAATTGAAGGCGAGGGCGGCGGATAATACGTCGCCGTATGCCGCGGCGTCAATGCAACTGTGTCTTCTTGGGAGGAGGGCCTTCCAGGCCGTCCGCGGCGACGGCCTGGAAGGCCATCCCACAAGTGCCCTTGTATGGCGCCCGAAGGCCAGGCTACTGCTCTGTGAACGGCCGGCCGGGCGGGGGCGGAGGCGGTTGCCGCCAGTCCCATTCGGTTTGATAACGAATGTCCAAATACGGTGTCTCGAGTCGCGTCCCGCCGCCCTGTTTGGAAATCAAAAGCGTATCGAGCAGCCCCGATGTCATCAGGGTGCGCTCGACGGGCCACGTCGGCCGGCCCGTTTGAAACATGGCGCCGATGCCCTGCACTAAATAAGTAAAGTGCATTAGCGGTCGAGCTTCCTGGGTCCAGAACAACGTCGAGCTCACATGGTCGTCGGCGTCGCGCCAGGCCGCCGCCCATTCGGCCACCGCGCCGTTGAGCGTTAGCAAGCTGGCCTTCAGCCCGTCGGTGTATTCGATCTGAAAGAGCACAGGGTCGGGCACGATCTCGGCCAGCGGTTTATCGCCGCCGCGTCGATCGCGCAGGCGGGCCAGGGCGGCGTCGAGCAAGCGCGGGTCGTACATACCGCGCTCGCCCGCCTGCCAGACGGCTGGTCCGGTGAGGCACTGCACGGCGCGCACGCCCGTTTCGCCGCTTTGCCGCCGTTCGGCGAGGCACTGCACCATCTCGACGCCGTGAAACCCGTACGCATCGAGCGAATGGTACGAGACGCCTACGATTTCGCGCAGCTTAGTTCCGCGCGGCACGTCGGCCGGAGGATAACGCCACAGCACCGGCAACGACGAGCCGGCCATCAGCGGCGCGTGCAATTCACGGGCGGTGTCGTAGATCCACTTGGCGTCTTGCCAGTTATCGGCCAGATGCTTGTCGATGAACACCGGCACGCTGCGCTGGCTGTCGCGAAAGACGGCGGCAATCTCGCCGAACAACCGCCGCTTGGGATACTGCACCTGCCCGGTGGGCGAGGTGGGGTATTCGCCGTGTTCGGCCACTAGCAGCACGCCATCGACGGCCAGTTGATCGCCCCCTTGCGTCAGCGCTCCCGCCACCGTGTCGTAAATCTTAAAGCCATGCTGTTCGGCAAGCTTGCGGCTTTTGTCGTTGGCGGGCGTCTGATCCGTATAAAGCGATACCAGCCGCAGCGCGGGCCGCGGGCCTTTTCCGTCGAGCGTGTAGCCTTCGAGCAATCGGCTGACGATGACGTCGGCGTGCGAATTATGGAAATACGCCGTGACCACGGCGGCGATGTTTTTGGGCTCTTCGGCCCGCGACGGTGCTGCGAGACCGGCCAATGCAATGAGGTAAACGATTACGAGTAATCCGGTGGCTGGGGCAGAGCCTTGGCGATGCCCCGGCGGCATAACCACGAGCCGCCGCATTGTGAGCAATCGGCCGCGAAACGCGACGCGAACCGTGGACGGCCTGGAAGGCCATCCTCCGCTCCTATTGCTCCAGGCGAGGTGCATCACAGTGCGATCTTCCGGTGCTCGATGTGCTTCAGGTCAAACACGCCCAGCCCCAGCGTCGCGGCCAAAGCGATGTGCTCGGGCTGCCGCCGGGCGAACTGTTCCGAGGGGCACTGAATGCCGTCTTTCCACTCGACCATTCGATACTTGCCCTCAAAACCCATCTGCCCCACCGAGGGCCAACCCTCGGCCGCACGCTTGTCGTCGATGATCCGCCACCCCACGTGGTCGAGCGCCACCGGGTCGGTGGCAAAGAACAAGCTTTTGTACTCCCACGTCGCAAAGGTTTTGTTCCAGATGCCTGGCCCTCCTTCCCAGGTGCCCAGCAGCCCGTCGAGGATCTGCAGCACCGCCTTCTGTCGGATGGGCGGCAGCGAGACAGCGGCGGGGATGAACTCGCCGCATTGGTTGATGGTCACGCCCGGATAATAACCTTCGGCCGGGTTGTAGCGCGTGATGTGGCTGCGCGCCACATTGTTCACCGAGCCGTGCGAAAGGTTTTTCAACGACAGGGTAACGCCCGCCGAGCGGTGGTCCTTGAGCACGGGAATCGAAATGAACTTGTCGACCTTCTGCGTGATGATTTTTGACAGGTGCGAGCGGAACCGCCGGTCGTCGTGCGGGTCGTGATGCGGCGAGCAATAGGCCAGCTCGCGATAGACGTCGCGGTCGTAACCGGCGACGTGGTCGATGCGGCGGCCGTCGGGAAAGCCGTCGATGGCCACTTGCTGCTCGTCGTACTGGGCCGCGGAACATTCCCAATGCACTCCCTGCGGCAGATTGTCGCGGTAGCCCGCGTCGATAAACTCGTTGCGATATCGCTCGAACACCAGGATGTCGCTCAGCCGCACCTTGGCCGAGCGCAGCCCCTCGACAACTTCTTGCACCACTTCGTAACTGGAGATCGAGTCGGGCTTGCCGACAGGCACCACCTTGATGCCCACCCGATCGCCCGGATTGAAGAACCGCCGCCAGGCCTCGGTGGCATCGTCGCTGCCGACGAGCTCGCGCATGCCGCGGTCGATCATGGCGCGGACCGCGTCGCGATCGCGCTTTTTGTTGCTGATCGAACCGGCATGGTGCACTTCGATCACGCGGCCCGGATAGGGGCCGGGCAAGCCCAGTTCGCCCGCCTGGGCGTTGGAGGGCATGACGGGGGCCT
>DATFDL010000222.1:0-2503 GCA_035252155.1 Pirellulales bacterium
TCCGCCCGTCACCACCGGCGAGTATCATAACAGGCAGGTCCCTTGCGCGGATCAAAACAAATCGCTAACCGAATCCTAACCGTTGCATGCTATCTCTGACGTCTCGCAGAACGACCGAACTGACCCCGAGCCGTCCGATGGGCAAACACCGCATCCTCGTCGTCGATGACGAAGAGGACTTGCTTGAATTGATTCGATACAACCTTGCGAAGGAAGGCTATCGCGTCACTTGCGTGGGCACCGGCGAGGACGCCCTGCGCGAAGCCCGCGGCAATCCGCCCGATCTGATCGTCCTCGACCTGCTGCTGCCCAACGTCGATGGCCTCGAGGTGTGCAAGCTGCTGAAGAACGACCCCCGCACCAAGCACGTGCCCATCGTCATGCTCACCGCCAAGGGAGACGAAGCCGACATGGTGACCGGGCTGGAGCTGGGGGCCGACGATTACATCAGCAAACCGTTCAGCCCGCGTGTGCTGACGGCCCGCATTCGCGCCGTGCTGCGGCGCGCCCAAGAGCCGCCCAGCCCCGACGCCACCGTCCAAGCCCGTGAGCTGCTGATCCATCCGGGCAGGCACGAGGTGCTGGCCGCCGGCAAACCGCTGTCGCTGACGCTCACTGAGTTTCGTCTGCTCCACTTTTTGGCCCAGCGGCCGGGCTGGGCTTTTTCTCGCAGCCAGATCGTCGACGCCGTCAAGGGAGACGATTACCCCGTCACCGAGCGGTCGGTCGACGTGCAAGTGGCCGGGCTGCGAAAGAAGCTGGGCGAATACGGCGAATATATCGAGACGGTGCGCGGAGTGGGCTATCGCTTTAAGGAATAGCGCATGCCCGCTAAGCGGCTGGTCTGGCACTTCTTTCCGCAAGTGCTCACGCTTTTAGTCATTTCGCTGGCGGCTTTGGGGCTGATCGTCCGCCTGATCGACAACATTGCGGGCCGCCTGGTCGTGGGGGGCGTGGTTGTAGTAGCGTTGACATGGGCGGCCAGTTGGTTGGTGGCCCGCACAGCCGGAGCGCCGCTGCGGTACATCAAGCATGCCGTCGATCGGTTCGCGGACGGCGACTGGGACCACCGGCTGCTGGCGCCCGACAGCCAAGAAATGGTCGAGACGGCCGACGCCCTGAACGACATGGCGCTGGGCGTCAAGCGGAGTATGGCCGCTTTGGCCCGCCGCAACCACGAGCAAGAGGCGGTGCTCACGAGCATGATTGAGGGCGTGCTGGCGGTCGACACCGAGCAGCGGGTGATCAGCGTCAACGCGGCGGCCGCGAAGCTGCTGGGGTCCAGCCCGGCCGAGATTGAGGGACGCGGCCTGCAAGAGGTTGTCCGCAACGCCGATCTTCGGCGGTTTGTGTTCAGTGCGCTGGCCTGCGACCGGCCGATCGAAGGCAACCTGGTGCTGCGCGGCCCGCGCGACCAGGTGTTGCAAGCCAACGGCAAGGCCTTGCGCGACGCAGCGGGACGCGGCATCGGCGCCGTCATCGTGCTCAACGACGTTTCGCGGCTGCGGCAGTTGGAAAACATCCGCCGCGACTTCGCCGCCAACGTCTCGCACGAGTTGCGCACGCCGATCGCCTCGATCAAAGGTTTTGTCGAAACGCTGCTCGACGGGGCGCTGGCCCAGCCGGAAGAAGCCGAGCGATTTTTGCAGATCATCGCGCGGCAGGCCGACCGACTGAATACCATCATCGAAGATTTGCTGAGTCTTTCGCGGATCGAGCAAGAGGCCCAGCGCGGCGAGATTCTGTTGTCGCCAGGCCGGCTCTGCGAGGTGATCGAAGCAGCGATCCGCGACTGCGCCGATCGGGCGGCCCAGCGGCAGATCGAGATCAAGCTCGACTGCCCGGCCGAACTGCGGGCCAACATCAACGCCGCCCTCTTGGAACAAGCGATCATCAATTTGCTCGACAACGCGATCAAATACAGCGAGCCGCCCAACACCGTCGAAGTGGCCTGCCGGGCCGAGGGAGCCGAAGTGGTGATCGCGGTCAGCGACCACGGCTGCGGCATTGCCGAGGAACACCTGCCGCGGCTCTTCGAGCGGTTCTACCGCGTCGACAAGGCCCGCAGCCGCAAGCTCGGCGGCACCGGTCTAGGGCTGGCGATCGTCAAGCACATCGTGCTAGCGCATCACGGGTACGTGGCAGTAGAAAGCGTCGTCGGGCAGGGCAGCACGTTTTCGATCAGGTTACGGGCTAGGGACTAGGGGCTGGGGCCTAGTGCAACCGAGCGAGGTAGCCCCGGCCCTTGTGGCCGGCAGGCACGCGAGCATTGCGGCTGGGAACCGCCGGGCACAAGGCCCGGAGCTACCAAACGCGGGCACAAGGCCCGGGGCTACCAAACGCGGGCACAAGGCCCGGAGCTACCGGCCCGAGCGCCGAGTCCCTACGCCCCTGCCGCTTGTGCGATGCCGCGCAGGATCGCAGCGGTGACGCCGGCGGCGTCGACCGACGTGGCTACGTCGATGTTCGGACGCCACTGCGGAGCGCTGCGGCGGTCGAACAC
>DATFDL010000223.1:0-2476 GCA_035252155.1 Pirellulales bacterium
ACGGCCGCGTGCGGTATAACGGTCTAATCGGTTTTGACCTTTAATTTGGGTAACCCGTCAACTGGGTGCCACGGTATCCGCCGTGGCGCGTGTGGCAACGATCTCGGGCACGACGCAACTCGCCGCGGCGGACGCCGTGTAGGGTTGCACCGCCCGCCCGCGGCGGCAACGCAGCACGGCGTCCGCCGCGGCGGCAACGCTTGCGAGAACATCGAAGCCGATCACGCCGCGACGGATGCCGTGGCACCCACCAATGCACTAATTCTCGGTTGATTGTCAAAACCGGTCAGAAGCGTCGCGGCTCTGCCCCGGCCACGGCCATCAACGCCTAGACTATCCAACTTCGCATGCCCACCCACAACGCAGCGCACGATCCGGGACGAATCGCGTTGGTGGTGGCCGTGGTGGCGGCGCTTGGCGGCGTGCTGCTGTGGCTGGCCGCAGATACGCTGCTGTTGATCTTCGCTGGCATTCTGTTCGCCGTCTTTCTGTCGGGGCTGACGGAGTTGGTCTCGCGATACACGCGGTTGCCGCGCGGCTGGGCGCTGGCCGTCGTTTCGCTGGTGCTTATCGTTTTGTTCGCGCTGGCCGGTTGGCTCATGGCGGCGCGGCTGGCCGAGCAAGCGCAGCAATTCAGCGAGGAGCTGCCCCGCGCCGTCAAGCACTTGCGCGAACGTCTCGATGAGTATCCGTGGGGCAAATGGCTGGCCGCCGAGCTGAAGGACATCCGCCTTTCGGCCGAAGAGCGTGAAAGCGCCCTTTCGAAGGCGGCCACGGCCGCCTCGGCCGCGCTCGAGGGCGTCACCGGCGCCGTGGTGATCCTGTTCATCGGGCTATTCGTGGCGGCCGATCCCGAGTTGTACAAACGAGGGCTGGTGCGGTTGGCGCCGATCGCCCGGCGTCCGCGCGCCCGGCAAGTGGTCGATGGCATGGGCGATGCCCTGTGGCGGTGGATGCTCGGCCGGTTGTTGGCGATGGCCGCCGTCGGCGTCTGCGCGACGATCGGTTTTGCCCTGATCGGCATGCCGCTGGCGTTAATCTTGGGATTGTTCGCCGGGCTGGTGAACTTCGTACCGAATCTCGGACCGCTCATTTGGCTCGCGCCGGCGATGCTCTTGGCCTTGACGCAAGGCGGCTCGCAAGCGGTCGCGGTGGGCATTTTGTTTGTCGTCGTGCAGACGGCCGAGGGTTATCTGCTGACGCCGTTGGTGCAACAGCGCATGATCCACCTAGCGCCGGCCGTGACGATCATCGTGCAGGTGCTCATGGGGGCGATCTTCGGCTTCGCGGGCGTTGCGCTCGCCACGCCGCTCGCCGCCGCGGTGCTAGTATTGGTCCGCATGCTTTACATTGAAGATTGCCTGGGCGACCGCGAAAGAACCTGATCGGTTTTGACAACTTGTACCTATTAATTTGCGTCCTTTCAGCATTGACTTTTGGGGCACCGTGGCCGATACTTTTTACATCTACTCCCCGTCGGACACGCCGCAAGGACTCCGGCGGGGTTCTGTTTTTCTGGCCCTTCCTCGTTCTCTCGGCTCTGTATGGGAGGTGCCCCATGCCCGCTGAGCCAGCCGTTAAACGGGCCGTCGCATTTTTTGACGGGCAGAATCTCTTTTACGCGGCCAAGTACGCATTCGGCTATAACTGGCCGAACTACGATCCGCTCAAACTGGCCGGAATTGTCTGCCAGAAACAAGGCTGGCAACTCCAGAAGTTTATGAAAGTTCTCAAAACCGGTTGGAGTAAGTCCGATGTATTTACGGCAAGTTGAGCAATGCAACGTCATGCCTCTAACAGCAACTCGCACGCACGCCGACGGGCCGGCCACAAAGGCCGGAGCTACCGGGCGAATAAGGAAATGTGAGGGTCAAAAAAGAATAGGGTGACACCATGATCCGCGTGATCGACGTCACGCAGCACTACAGCGTGCGTCCCGTGCTGCGGCACGTCAGCCTCGAAATCGACCATGGCGAGATGGTCTCGATTCTCGGACCCAACGGCATGGGCAAGAGCACTTTGCTGGGCGTCATGGCCGGCGTCATCCAGCCGCAAAAAGGTTCGGTCGAGATCGATGGGTTGCGGCGGTACGCGTCGGCTGACGAAGAACTGGCCATCCGCAAGCGCGTTTATTTCTTGCCCGATCATCCGTGGCTGCCCAAGAATCGCACGGGCCGCGAGTATCTGTTCGGCGTCGGCCGTATCTATGGCCGCGACGACGACCGGCTGCTCGACCACGTCGAGCGGCTGCTGCGGCTGTTCGAGCTGGTGCGCGAGGGCGATTGGCCGATTCGCAGCTACTCGAATGGGCAGAAAAAGAAAATCGCCATCTGCGGCGCGCTGGTCAGCGAGGCGCCGGTGTTGCTGCTCGACGAGCCGTTTGCCGGCGGACTCGACCCTTCGGGCATCTTCGCCCTGAAGCGCGTCTTGCAACGGCTGGCCGAACGCCAAGACGCCACCATCGTCATGACCACGC
>DATFDL010000224.1:0-70065 GCA_035252155.1 Pirellulales bacterium
CACGGAACGGCACGGAGTCCGTTCCCTACAGACCTCGAATGGAGTGTTAACCACCATCGCCAGTGTCTGCCTGCGCATCCTCAGTTGGCGTTCGCTTCGACTTGCGAAGCCAGCGGACCAACAGAACCAGCGGTCGTTGTACGATGGCGAGCAGCGCCGCGCCCGCCACGCCCAGCAAGGCCAAAAAGTAGGGAAGCAACTCGATACCGGACCCCAGGCCCATGTAGCCCAGCAGTGCGGACATCGACCAATCAGGGCCGGGCATGTCGATCTCCTAGAAACGGCAGCTCGTCCGCGCCATAACGGCGCGCGGTGGTGATAAAACGCCCGACCGGATACGACCAAACCATTTCTCGATCATGACTGACTTCAATGATTTGTCCGCCCTCGGAGTCGACAATCAGCGTGTTGCCATTGGGCAGACGCTGGTTCATGCCGCGCTCGCTGCTGTAAAACATTCGGTCGCCAATGCCAGGATAGGACCAAGGAAAGGCGTGCGTTTGCGGATCGTACTCCAGCACGCGCGAGCCGGCCGGACCGCCGCGATTGTCGAAGATCAGCAGGTGCCCGTTGTCGAGAAACTGGGCGTCGTGTTGCGCCCGCCACGGGCCGGTGGCCGCCCAGACCACCGAGGCGGTGTCGAGGTCGAGCACGGCGACCGTGTCGAGATTGCGCATCGAGAGCAACACCTGCCCCACCTTGAAGGCCGGAAATTTCGCGGCCAGCGCGGGGTCGAGTACTTGAACGAAGTTGGTGTGCAGCAGATCGGCCTCGCTGGCTTCGCGGTCGCGGCCGAGCGAATCCAGCAACAGCGCATAGGGCGAATTTCGCAGCGCCGTCAGCAACGAAATCGGCTCGCGCAGCGGCGTTCCGTCGGGCGACAGCAAGACCAACTGATCGCTCAGGCAGGCGGTCGGAAGTTTCTCGAGCCCGGCCGGCATCTCGGTGAGCAATTCGGCCTGTACGGCGTAAATCGTTCCCCGTTCATCGACGTCGACGTCGTGATGAATCGGCGCCGGGCACTGCCAGAGGATTTGCGAATCTTTATCGAGCTTACAGAGGCTGCTGCCCGAGACCGGCGGTGCGCCGTGCGAGACGACCAGCAAGTCGCCATTCGGATCGAGACGCAAACCGTAAAAGCAGGGCTTGAAGTTATGCACCTTGCGAGGCTGCCTGGTCAAGCTCGGCTGGTAGAGTTGCAGCCGCCACATTGGCAACGACCAGCGATAGACCATTTCGCCTTGCATGTCGATGAGGTAGGCCTCGGCCCCCTCGCCTTCGTTGTCGGCACAGGCGTAAAGCGTGAAACCGTCGAAGGTCTTCGAGGGGTCGTCGATTCTTAGCGCATCGCTGGCGCGGTCGGGCGTCGCTGGCGATTGGCTCTGCAGCGGAGCATTGCGTCGTTCACTCCACGCGCGGCTGCCGATAAAAGCGCGCTCGAGAAAGTCTGAAGACGGGAGGCCGTAAAAAATAACCGCGGCGCCGGCGAGATAGCTCAGCGTCGCGGCACCCATCAGCGAGAGCCAGCGCGAAAGGGGCTTGGAACGAAGCACGATTTTTGGTGGTTTCTAAGATCGAAAGCTTGAAATATCGCCCGAACCTTCAGCATAGTGCAAGTCCGGTCCCTGGACAACTTTACTAGTGTCGTCAGCGAACCTTGTCGGTTACAATCGCTCAAGAGGAAAACCCACATGTCGCTGATCCAGCATTCCAGCAATTTACCCGAGCTCGCGGTTGCGCGGCCCCCAACGGGCCGAGTTTCGGAAGAGGAGTTTCTTGCCTGGTGCGGTGACGATGTTCGGGCCGAGTGGGTCGACGGAAAGATCATCATGATGTCGCCGGCGAGCAAGGTACACGCGCGGTTGGCCCGCTTCTTGACCTCGGTTCTCGGCGATTGTGTCGATGAGCGGGAATTGGGAGAGGTACTGGGCACTGGCTTTCAGGCCCGCTTAAATTCCGCACTTCGCCGCACACCCGACGTGCTATTCGTATCCGAGACATCCTCCGAGCGTTTACTTCCTCAACATTTGGAAGGACCGCCTGATCTGGCCATGGAGATTGTGTCGCCGGAGAGTGTCGATCGCGACTGGCGCCAGAAATGCAGCGAGTACCAAGCCGCCGGCGTGCGTGAATACTGGATTATCGATCCCTTGCAGCAGCGGGTCGAAGCGTATACGCTCTCGCCGTCTGGCAATTACCAGCCGATCGCGCCGGAGGGCGGGCGGCTGATATCGAGCGTCGTTCCTGGGTTCTCTTTGCGTCCCGAGTGGCTCTGGCGGGCACGGCCGCCGAAAGTTTCGATCGTATTGAAAGAACTTCTTGGGCTATACGGAACGATCGCCCTCACGGATGCTCGAACGACAGCCGATGCCCATAGAGCGCCTCGGTGATCTTTGCCCAGGCGTCTTTCAAGCTGAGGGCCGGGAATTCCATCTGCTCGGTGTCGGTCTGGCCGAGTCCGAGTCGGCCGGCTTCCCACAGGTGCCGCACCGCCTGCGGGCTGAACCCTAGCAGGCGGGCGCCCACTGCGTCGGCGGCCACGGGGTCGCGGCTGGCAATCACCAGGCCCGTCTCGACCGCGTGTCCCATCAGCGGGCCGGTGCCGATCATCGCGGGATGCCCGACGGTCACCGCCAACTGAATCGGAAAACGCCCGGCCATCGCCGCGATGAACGAGTGCATGTCGTCGAAGAACGACTGCTCGTGTTTTTCTTTCGACCGCGGATGGCCGTAATAATCGGCGGCCGGGTACGACATGGCGATGTTCTTGAGCGCCAGGGTGACGGTGGCCGTGGCGTGCAGCTTGAGTTGATTGACCGCGACGAGCGTTTCGTATTCGAGCACCCGAGGATTGACCATCACTTTCTTTTGCGGTCCTTTCACGTCTTTGCTCGGCGCGTATTCGAGCTCGACTTCGATGAATGGCGGGCGATTGTGATCGAAAAACGTCGCTCCCGCTTCGTGAACCACGTCCATCAGCCCTGCCACGCGAAACACTTCGTCGGTCTCGGCCGCGCCCGCCCCGCCGGTAACGACCAACTCCTTGGGCGAGAATTGCTGCAAGTGCCTCAGCACTGCCCGGAGCGTGTCGGGCTGCGTGACGCCGGTGGTGTCGTCCTTCGAGGCCCAGGTGTCGTTGGGTTTGACAGCTACCCGCTTGCCCCGCGCGATTTTTTCGAGATCCAGGTGAGCGAGCGCCTGTTCGATGGCGCGCTCGATGTCGGCATGCTGGGTGATTGCGACCTTAGCCATATGGTTCGACTCCGGGCGTATGTTTAATCGACAACCGCCCGGAGCAAGTCGCGCGCCTTTGGCGTTCAGTTGAGACGGATGGCGCCGGCGCATTACAATCGTTCCCATGCACGATGGTTCTGTCCCAGGTTCTCGGCAAGCAACCGCTCCCCAGTTCTCGCTGGCAACTTTGCTCATTCTGGTGACCTTGGCGGCGATGGTCGCCGCCGCGATCAGCGAGCTGCCCGAATGGATCGGAGCGCCGCTGCTGGCCTTGATCGCGACGACGGCCGGCGTGGGACGCCCATGACGGCAGCGCTGTCCCGCCGAGCGGCAAGCTCGTGCAAGCACCGAGCAACCTGACTGCGGGCGATCGTGTGCCGGCCATTCCTTAAAAAAACGCACGGTTGCTCGACGAGACTGCCAAAAGTACCCACAGATTCAAAAGCAAAAGGGCCCGGGTGCTACGGCTTGACCACCGTCAGCCATAGATCGCTGGTGCGGGCGCCGAGAGAAAGCGGGGTTTCGGCGAGATGGCGGCGGCTCGTTGGCTCGGTGGCCGTGCCGACAATCTGAATCGGCCCGGAAAAGACAGCCGAGCCGGTGAAGGTCAGTTTCACCGTCTTGGCGGTGTCGCCCTGGGCCAGCGATTTAACGGGCGAGCACGTCACACCGTCTGGCAAGCCAACAACCGCGACTTCGATCTCGCCCGAAAAATTTTGCCGACGGTCGATCGTCACGGGCAGCTCCAGCGTTTTGCCGAGCCCAACCGCGTAGGCATGTTGCGCGACGCTGAGCGAAAAGTCGGGTCCGAGCGGTTCCAACGAGAGGCGATAAAAATAACGCCCGCCGCTGTGCTCATAGAGGTCGGACAGCTCCAGCGTGTAGTTGCCGTCGGCGGGCGCCGTGAAATTGAGTTCGGCGTCGATGTTTTTTCCCGCATCGTCGGAGGTGGCCAATACTTTGCCGGAACCATCGACGAGACGCAGCACCGAATCGAGCGGATAACCCAGCGCGCGGCTATCGACCTTGAATCGCCAGGTTGTTCCTTTGGCCAGATGCACGCGAAACGCGTCTCGATCGCCGTCTTCGGCGATACGGCCGCTGACGCTGGCTGGCAGCTCGATGGCTTGCGGATGCGCCAGGTCGTTCGGTTCCGTTTCGCACAGCGCCGGCGTGTCGACCACCGGCAGCGAGATCGCTCCGGCCCATTGCGGTAAAAACAGATCAACGGCGGTTTGATCGGCCGACGGCGCTAGAGTGAGCCGCTTGTCGGTATCTGAAATATTCCAGCCGAACGCTTCGATCGTGCTTGGCGCGCGAGAAGCGGCCAGCGGCAGCGCGGCGTCCAGAAAGCCGCCGGTGGTCACGGTCAGGCGATAAACGAACGTTTCACCGCCGGCCAGCGAGATCGAAGCGTCGGGCGTGGCGGGAAACGCGAAGATCCGCACCAGATACAGGCCGTCGGCCGGCGCGGCGAAGGTCACCAGCGGATCGAGGCCGCGCTCGTCGTCGCTCTGGGCCAGCACGCTTCCTCGCGGCGAAACGATTTGCAGCACCGCGTCCATCGGCGAGCCGAGCGTCTCGTGCGCGGCGACGGCGGCCACCAGCATTTGACCCTTGACGAGCGGCACGGCGAAGGTATCGACGTCGCCGCGTTTTTCCAAGCGGCCGTTGACGGTGCGGTTCGAACTAGCGAGCGACTGCGGTTTGGCCGGGCTGTCGTTGGGCTCTTCTTCGTTAGCTTCGCTCAGCGTGCCGACGATAAACGGCAGCGGCGCGGCCGCGCCTTCGGCGTTGTAAATGCGCAGCCAATAGACGCCGGGCGGCGCGTCGGCCGCGACCGTGACGGCAAACTTACCTTGCTCCTCGGCGGCGGCAATCTGAATTCCGGGCCGATCGACCCAAACTTGCGCGGGCCAGCCGCCGGGATTGCCTCCCACGGTCACTTGCACCGCCGCTCCGCGAGCGGCTCCGGCGGGGAATACGTATTTTATGTCTGGCGCGGCGGCCCACGTGACCGAGTTCAACAGCCAAAGTAAGCCGATCGCAGGCAGCTTCTGCCCCAGCCACCGTGAAGTAGCAACCAGGCTCACCCCATCAACTCCGCGATCGGCGTGGGGTCGCTCACCAAGTGCGTCGGGCGGCCTTGCGGCGTGTAATAAATCTTGCCCGGCTCGATGCCGAGTTTGAGATAGACGGTCGACACGAAATTTTCGGGCGAAAGCACGCGCTCGACGGCCGAATGGCCGTTGCGGTCGGTGGCGCCCACCACCACGCCGCCCGGTGTGCCGCAACCGGCAAACAGAATCGACATGGCGTTCGACCAGTGATCGCGGCCGGGTTTCGACTGCCCGGATAACGTCGAAATTTTCGGGGTGCGCCCGAATTCGCCCAGCGCCACGACGAGCGTGGTTTCGAGCAGCCCGCGGTGTTCCAGATCTTCGATCAACGCGGCGATCGAGTTTTCGAACGGCGGCATGCGTTTGCGGAAGCCACCAAAGATGTCGCTGTGATGGTCCCAGCCGCCGTCGTAAAGCGTGACGAATGGCACGCCCGCCTCGACCAAACGCCGCGCCAGCAGCGCCCGTTGGCCAAAGCCGTTGCGGCCATAGGCCGCGCGTACGTCGCCGGGTTCTTTCTGAATTTCGAAGGCCCGCTGAGCCTCAGGGCTGGTCACCAGGTTGTAGCCCTGCCGGTAGTATTCGTCGACCGCGGTCACGGGGTCACCGGCGGCTTTGTCGGCCATGCGCCGCAGCCGGTCGACTTGCGATCGCAATTCACGGCGTTTGAGAAAGCGGTCGTCGGCCAGCCCCTGCGGCAGGTTCACGTCGCGGACGCGAAAGTTCGGGTTTTCGGGATTATCGGAGACGACGAACGGCGCGTACTTGGCCCCCAGAAAATTCGGCCCGCCGGAGCGCGACATGCTGGGCATCGAGAAATAAGCCGGCAAACCGTTGGGCGCGCCCCGCTCGTAAGCCGCCACCGAACCCAGGCTGGGATGAAAGCTGACGAACGCGCCGCATCCCACCGGAATGCGCGGCGGGGCGCCGGTCATCATGTAATGGTTGCCCGCCCCGTGGTTGCCCTGATCGTGCCTCACCGACCGCACCACCGCAAACTTGTCGGCGATTGAAGCCAACCGCGGCAGACACTCCGCGAACTGCACGCCGGGTATCTTGGTGTCGATGGCGTCCAGCTCGCCGCGGATTTCGACCGGAGCTTCGGGCTTGGGATCGAAGCTTTCGAAGTGCGACGGGCCGCCGTCCATCCAGATCAAAATGCAGGCGGTCGGCCGCCGGGCCGCCGCGCTTGCTTCCGCCGCCTGGCTTTGCAGCCGCAGCAAGTCGGCCAGGCCGCCCAGCCCCATCGCTGCCAGGCCAAAGTGCAGAGCGTCGCGGCGCGTGATCCCTTCGCAATTGCGGTACAAGCTCATCGTCAGTCCTTAAACAAGAACTCAGGGGTGTTCAACAACGCCCACAGCAAGTCTTCGGTCGCCTGCCGACGGTTGGCCGCCGAGGCGAACCACTCGCCGCCGACCTGCCGCTCTTCAGCGTCCGGCCACCGAGAATATACCAAAAGATACAGCTCTTCCACGATTTTATCGGCCGGCTGGTCGCTGGCGGCCAGCCGGGCCGCTCGTCCGTCGTCGCTGGTCACTTTGCGGTGTACGTTCGGCGCATTCATCAAGTGCAAGGTTTGCACCATCGTGGTTTCGGGCGTGCGCTCGCAGGGTGGATCCTGATTTGGATCGGGCCGCCCAAAGGCGTCGAGAAACAGCGACTCCACCCGGTGCGACCAGATTTGCGTGGCCCGCGACCCGCCCGGCAACGCCGAAAACGTCTCGGGCACTTCGGTAATGTCGCTAACGGCGTCGAGCAGCACCTCGGCCCGCAACCGCTGCCGATAGTGGCGAGAGTAGCTGCGCGTGTCGGCCACGTTGCGGTCGTTGGCCAGCGACGACAGACCGTAGACGTGCGAAGTCATGATTGTCCGCAAGAGGCGCTTCATGTCGAAGCCCATCTCACGGAAATGTTTGGTCAGCGCCGAGAGCAGCGCTTCGTTCGAGGCGGGGTTGGTCACGCGCAGGTCGTCGACCGGATCGACCAGCCCGCGGCCCATCAGCTCGGCCCACACGCGATTGACGGCCACCTTGGCGAAATACGGATTGTCGGGCGAAAGCATCCAGTCGGCCAGCGCCTCGCGCAGGTCTTCTTCACCTTCGGTCGTGCGGGCCGAACCGAACAGCGGCTTGGGCGGCACCGGCTGTCCGCTGGTCGGATGCGTCACCGTGCCCTTGGCCGCGGCAAACACCATCTCTTCGCCACCAGAGATGGGCGGCGACAGACCGGTGCCCTTACGCCCGACGTGCGAAAACCAGGCGGCGAAGCCGTAGAAATCGTCCTGTCCCCAGGCCTCGAACGGATGATGATGGCACTTGGCGCACTCCAGCCGAATGCCGAGAAACAGTTGGCTGACCGCCGTGGCGATTTCGGGCGGCTCGCGACGGTCGCGAAACAGCGTGACGGCGCCGTTGCGCCAGGTGCTGCCGCGGGCCGTCACCAGCTCGCGCACAAATTGGTCGTAAGGCAGGTTGCGGCGGAAGGCGTCGCGCAGCCAGGCGTCGAGGCTGAACGTCGCTTTGACGCCCACGCGATAGGCGTTGGGCCGCAACAGATCGGCCCACTTGTTGGCCCAGAAATCGGCGTACTCCTCGCGGGCCAACAGCGCGTCGATCAGCCGCTCGCGCTTCGAGGGCGATTGATCGGCCAGAAACGCGCGGGTTTCGTCGGGCGTGGGCAGCCGGCCGATCGCGTCGAGATACGCCCGTCGCAGAAACGCGCTGTCGGTCGCCGGTTCGCTGGGGGTGACGCCCAGCTCTTGCAGCTTCGCCCAAACATGTTCGTCGATGAAATTCTTGCGCGGCAGGGCGGCATAAACGGCCGCCTCGACCGGCTCGGCCAGCGGGATGAGCGTGTTCCAAGTGGCGATGTGGCTCATATAGCGGGCCATGATCGCGGTTTCGCCCGGCAGGATGCCGGCCTTCACCAACCCGTGTCGATCGACGGCGACGATCGCGCTTTCGTTTGATTGAAACGTGCTGCCGCGCGTCACGTCGCGCGTCGAGCCATCGGAGTAGTGGGCGGTGACGGTGAGTTGCTCGCTTTGGCCAGCGGCCAGCTTATGCTCGTCGGGCGACAGCGAGATGCGCACCAACTCGGGGTCGCTGGGCAAGCGTCGTGGCATGCCTTGTTCGATCCAGCGCCGCACCAGTTCGTATTCTTCGCTTCCTTTTTGCAATCGTTCGCCGCCGCCGTGCGGCAATTCGGCCGACGCTTTTCGCAGCAGCAGGCTGCGCTCGGCGGCGGCCGGAAACAGCCGCCGTCCCCGAGCGTCTTTTACGATCCGCGCGTAGTCAAACTCGGCGTCGAAGCCCAGCAGCGAGAGTTGAAACCCGTTTTGCCCGCGTGCCTTGCCATGGCAAGCGCCCTGATTGCAGCCCGCCGCCGTCAGTACCGGCAGCACATCCAACTCAAACACCACCCGCGTCGCCGTCGGTTCGGCAGCCAGCGCCGGCCGTGCGGCCAGTAAGACGACCAAAGCGCACCACATTAGCAGCAGCGTACGGTGGACCACGGCGGGCTTTTTGGGTAGGCGGGAAACACGATCGGCGGGACGTCTAGCATAACCTATTGCCGCCGTGCGGGCAACGAAAGCGGCGGTGTCTTAGTAGTGTGTTGCCCCTGCGCAGACTGACACTAACCCGAAGCGTAAGCGAAGCAGAATCACCGTATTTCCTCGCTTACGCTTCGGGTTAGTGTGGAAAGCAACACACAATTAAGACACTGCCACGAAAGCCATTTAGTTTACCGTTCATGCCGCTATGGTTACAATGTCGTGAAATTCGCCCCTGAAGAGGTTGCCACCATGCGCTGCGCAGAATTCAAGAGCCCTCGACGACTGGCGCGAGTCGCCGGCTTAGGGGCCGTTGCCCTATTCTTGGTTGGAATGGTGACGGCTGGCGCCGCGGAACCTGCGACGGACGTAACTGACCTCTCGTGGGTCGACCAGCGCATCGCAGACTGGGAGCTGACTGACGAAGAGCGCCGCTTTGATGAGATCGGCTGGGCCGGCGGCCTGGACGAGGCCGCGCGCCTGGCCCGCCAGTGGCAACGGCCATTGTTCGTATTCACTTACTCCGGATCAGCGACCGAGGCCAATGCCATCGCCTTGCGGCGTTGTTGAGGCGGGGCCAACAGCATGAGAGCGGGTCCGCTCTCCAACGAAACCGTCATCTCGTTGCTCAATAGCAGTTTCGTGCCGGTCTACGTCGACGGGGTCTACCTCTCGCACAACGAGGCTGCCTCCGCCGACGAAAAAGCGGCCTATCGGCGGCTGTTTGAAGAATTCTCGCGATTCAATCGAGAGGCCGAAGCCAAGGGCGGGGCGCAGACGTCGATCGGCAGTGTGCATGCCTACATCCTCACCGCCGACGGCCGGGCCTTCGATTCGTTGCACGTCGCCGAAGCCAAAGCGAGTCGCGTGATCGAGATGCTGCGCCGCGCGATCGAGCAACTGAAGCCCGCCGCCGGTGGACCGGCGACCAAGCCGGCGGCCCAGTCGTCGGCGCCGCAAGCGCCGCCTGGCTCGTTGGTTCTGCACCTGACTGCCCGCTATCTGCATGTGAAGCCCGGCGAGAAAGAGGCGCCCGAGGAATTTGTGCCCGTCCACACGAACGCCTTGGGGACCGACCGCGCCGGCAACTGGTCGGACCTGCCCTCGGAGAACTGGATTGTGCTTGAGCCTGCCGAGGGGCAAAAGTTCGTGCCGGCCGGCGACCTGACCGTTGGACGGTCGTGGGAAATCGACCGCGAGCTGGCGACCAAGATTTACTTGCGGTTCTACCCGGACACCGAGTCCAACGACTTTGCCGACAACCGGATCGACCGCCAGTCGCTCCGGGCGAAAGTCGTTTCCGTGGCCGACGGCCTGGCTCGGGTGCAGTTGGAGGGCGAGTTGAAGATGAAGCACCCCTTTTATCCGCACCGCGAAGACGACCACTTCGTCGACGCGACAGTGGCGGGTTATCTCGATTATGAAATCGGTCCGCGTCGGATTCGTTCGCTCCGGCTCGTGACCGACGAAGCCACCTACGGCAGTCCGCGGCAAACGCAGCATATTGGCGTCGCACTGCGGTCGATGCCGTGAGGGCGATTGACCCGATCGGGATCATCGGTAAATCGGACGACAAACACTGCACCGGACTCGGGCTATTGATGAAGCGCTAATGCGATGCTTCGCCTTCGACAAACCGAGAACGCGATTTTGCCGGGTCTGCCGTCGTCTCGATGTCGAACAAGGCACGCACGCCGAACAGCGAGACCAACTGCGATAGTTTGGGCTGTGGAAAATTGATCTTCACGTGCAGAAACCGCTTGTCGCCGTTCTGCTCCACGGCCCACACCAGCCGGTGCTCGGCAACATCACCGCCCATTTTTAGTTCGCGCAACTGCACGGACGATACATTCCGCTCGCCCAGAGGCACCACCGCCAGCACCCGTAGTGCCTGCGAATTCTCGTCCCACATCGCCAGCGGATCGGAACATTCGAGGAAGAGCTGCCGAGGATCGGTCGAGACGGCCACGCGCAGGCCATCTTCGACCGTTTCGATCTTCGTCTCCGTCGGTATCTCCTCGGGCCGCGCGGCGAAGGGCGTGAATATGGGATCGCCGAACACGATCCCGCCGGTCGCCATGTCGAGCAGAAGATCGCGAATCAGATCGCGCAGCGGTTGAATCGGCTGCCCGTCGGCTTCATGGATGATTTTCAGCCGGTCGAACCCCGCGGCCAAACAAGCCAAAACGACGCGGTTGTAATCGCGGCGGCGGACCTCGCCGACACTTAGCCCCTCGGCCGCCAGCGCGGCAAAGTCGCCAAACAGTTCCGGGCCGGCAGGTCTCGGGCAGGTATACGCCACATAGGCCGCGGCCCCCGTCTTGAGCATTGCCAGGCAAAAGCTCTCGTCGCGGGGCACCGTGCGTTGCCGCTTGACGCCCGCCTGCCAGTCTTCTTCAAACCAGCGGTTCGTCACTCCGGTCAGGCAGGCGATGTTCAGCACCACCGCGCCGTCGAATCGTAAACCATCAAGGTTTTTCCAGGTTGGTCCGCCCACAACCTCGCGCGGATAGCCGTGCCCGGCGAAGAGCACCAGCGACTTTCCCGCAAGCTGCGGCATGAGGTTTTGGATGAATTGAGCATCGCGGCCCTCGGTGAAATTCTCTCCGCCGGCAATCTGCCCCCAAAGCTGCGGCAGCGTCGCCTTTCGCAGTGGGAACTGCTGTTGGCTGACGGCCGATCGCGTGACGGCCTTTTCGCCCACGCCCGCCACGGCGATTGTCGGCTCGCGGCGGTTTTGCTCGGCATCAAAACCACGCCGGGCCAGAGACAACGCAGTCTCGGGCGTATCGCCGGTGATGAATCCATAAGCAAAATCGACAAACGGATCGTCGTCGACTTCGGTGGACAATTTCAGAAAGCTCCGAGCAAGATTGACATCCAAATCGTCGGGCCGCACGACGATGGCCACGTATTGCGGCTGCTTAGCGCGGAGTGTCTCCAGCAAATCCGAGAAATGCTGTACATCGCTTGAAACAACTTCACCGCCGCGCAGCTTTGCCAAGCATTCCGCGGCGGCGTAATACGGGTCTTTGGGGCCGACCAGATCGACGACGATGTAGTCGCTGCCAACAGCGACCGAAGTGGCCGCAATCAACAAGACGAACAGCGCGCGTGGGAAATGAAGCATCAGTTAACCATCAAAGCTCGCTCGGACGATTCCGGCATTTTAGCCGCTTGGTTCGCCAATGGAACCGAGATGATCCCAAATTCGTCGTCATACGCGGCGGCGATGATCAGGAATTGCAAAGGAAGCGTGAACAATAGGCCCACGTAGCAAAAATAAACGCCCATCATGCCAATGATCATCGCCAGAAAGCTCACCAGCAGCCTTTCCAGCAGCCGTACTCGCGTGGCGCGCCAGCTTTCGCCGATCGCCGTGGCAAAATCGTAGCCGCGATCGGCCACCAAGGGCATGACGAACATGGTGCGCGCGTTAATCCATAGGGTCCCGCTGGATCAGCCCCGCTTGCCACGACTGTATTTCTACGCATCGAGCGGGCTCGTTTCAAGGCAAGCGGCTCGGGCGGTTTGAAGGGACGGTTAATTCTTGCCAGCCGGTACGGTTCTCTTCGCGTCAGGCGAAACGTCGATCGCGTTTTTCGCCCCATCTATGTTTAAGCGATCAAGCCCCGCATGAGTATCTACGTCGAAACGCGAATCCAGGCTCCCATGGCAGACTTGTGGCAGAAGTCGCAAGACCCTCAATTGCACCAACGCTGGGACGCCCGGTTTTCCTCGATTACGTATCGCCCTCGCCTCCACGAGTCGCAGCCACAGAAGTTTCATTACGCAACTAGACTCGGTCTCGGACTCACCATCGCTGGCGAAGGTGAGACGATCGGCCAGCGCGACGATCTCGACCGGTGCACATCTTCTCTACGGTTTTGGTCGGATGATCCGAAATCGCTGATCTGCGAAGGGGCCGGATATTGGCAGTATGTAGCGACAGACGCCGGCATCCGATTCATCACGGCGTATGACTACAAGACACGCTTCGGTTGGGTTGGCCAGGCCGTCGATCGGCTTGCGTTTCGGCCCTTTTTGGGGTGGGCAACCGCCTGGAGCTTCGACCGCTTGCGGTTATGGCTGGAGCGGGGAATCGATCCGGCCTTGTCGCTGCAGCGAACGCTGATCCATGCGATCTGCCGCGTCGCGCTCGCTTTTGTCTGGATTTATCACGGTCTGGTTCCCAAGCTGATCGCCAGAGATCCGGACGAGCTGCGGCTATTGGGCGAGACGGGCATCAGCGAGATGAGCTTGCCGGCGGCGCTGACGGTCATCGGTATTGCGGAAATGTGCCTCGGTGTTTGCGTCCTGGTTTTTTTCCGCAGCCGCTGGCCGCTGGCGATCACAGCCGTCTTGATGCTCCTGGCCACCATTGCCATCGCCTTCAATTCGCCACGCTATTTGAGTGCCGCCTTCAATCCGGTCAGTCTCAACTTTCTGCTGACGTTGGTTTCGCTCATCGGGCTCGTGACGATGAACGACCTGCCGTCCGCCCTACGATGTCTTCGCCAGAAACCGAGGAACGAATAATGCCATCGATCTACCAGCGCGCTCTTGGCTCCGATTTTCAGAAGCTTCATCCAAAGATTCAGCAGCGCTTCGGATTTTCGAGCGACGACGGGGTGGCGTCGATCGGCTCAGGAATCATGGAAGAAATCTGGCGAGGCGGCTTCTACACCGTCCCCTTCTTGTACCTTGGCGCCGTGAGGCGGATTATGTTTCCCGAGCGGGGCCGCCACGTTCCATTCACCGTCGAAAACTATGCCTATCGCGATCGCTTCGGTCGGGATACGGTCACTTGGATTCGGACCTTTGAAGGTCGCAAACGACGCCGCTTCGATGCCTACATGGTCTTTAGCGAATCCCGCGGCGGTGTGGTTGATTATCTAGGATCGCACCAGCATCTCGCCGTTGACCTTGACCTATCAGTCGACGAGCGGGGCGGACTCCGAATTCGCTCCAGCGCGCAACGGTTCTATGAAGGGCACGTCGCCTTCGACTTTCCAATGTCCTTGTCTGGAATTGCCGACGTTTGCGAGTGGTACGACGACGACCAGCAGGCATATCGTATCCAGGTCGAGGTCACCAACGGCAGGTGGGGGCGTCTCTTCGGGTACCGGGGCTGGTTTACGGCGAAGTGGCAGAAGGTGGATCCCTGCAAAATTCCGGATAAAGTTCGGCCGATGAGGGAGGAGCGTCGCGAATAGCACAAGCATCGACGCGATTACGGCTTGCCTTCGCTATCAGGACGACGGCTTGATCGCCACGGTGGAAATCGAGCGAGCAAGCGACGACAAAAACGGGAATTGATCTGACTAGTAAATACTCGTCACCGCAGACTCAGTAACAAACGTCGCAGACCACCATGCGGTGATCGGAGTGCCGCGTTTTTGAACTGTACACGTCGGTGGCTCGCAATTGCGGCGAAAGCCAAATCTGGTCGATCCGCGAGAAGGGTGCAGTGTTGATCGCGGTATTGCCCCAACCGCGGCCGGCTTCGCCGAACGCGTCGTGAAGGGACGATTGCAGCGAATCGAACACCGCGTCGCCGGGCGGAGCATTGAAATCGCCGCCGATAATGATTGGCAATCCCGCGGAGGAATTGCCGAGTGCTGTGATGATTCGCTGCAACTGTTTGCGCCTCCGCTGGCGATTCGCGGTTTGCGCTCGCCAGCAGTCAGGTGACCACAGGTCGACGCGCACCACCGGCGCTTCCAGCCGTAAACTGATGACTTCGATTTCAGATCCCTGCCGGAGGCGTATTCGGGCATGAACAGCATTCGTCGTGATATCTTCCGGCACTGGTAGGCGGATGATTTTGCCATGCGCAATGATCGAGGCGTCGACGCCCGATAACACTTCGCCCTCATCGCCGAATAGATCGCGGGCGAATGATACGAGCGGTTCGCGACCCGGCGATTCCTGCACGAGCACGATATCTGGGCGCAGGGCGGCCAGTTCGCACAATGCCTCGCTGCTCCCCGCGCAGTTGAGTGAAACGAGCCTGATGCCCTCGCCGCGCTCGTCGGCTGAAAACCTCAGCAGGCTTCGCGGATGGTCCGAGAAAACGAGAAGCAACACGCACCAGGCCAGTATCCCACCAATTAACCAACGCCTGGTAAATTGCCTTCGTGCCGCGGCAACAAGTATGAGGCCAGCCAGCACCCAAACCCACACTGGGAAGACGGTAACCGCGGCCCACGCATCGAGCCTCCAGGCATAGCAGATTGCGATCGCCAAGCACAATAGTAGCGAACAGCCATAGGCGGTTCGGCTTAAATGCTTCTTAAATGCGAGCGCCCGCGATGATGTCCGCTTCAAGGATGCATCGCGCACTTCCATGGACCCTCGCGACCCTAGTTCCATAGTGCGGCTTACAGATGGACGGCGATCCAACGTTCCTGTTCGCCGGGCACCGGCTTCGCAGAGGATTCGGCCCACGGGATCGACTGGCCGGCGGCGCGGTATCGCGAGACGGCAGTTTTGAACGCCGCAACCAGCGCAGCCAGCGCCTCACGTTGGCTTTTGCCGCGGGCAACCACTTCGGGCAGGTTGCACGAGCGCGCCGAAATCCATCCCTCGGCGTCCGGAGGCGAGAGAAACGCATGGCAATTGTAAACCGGCACGCTCGCGGCCGAATTGCCGTCTTCGCTGGCGGCGTGAGGGGCCGATTCGTTCAATTCGTTATTCATTTCACTGGGCGGGAGCGGGTTTTCACGCAGTCTGGCGCCTTCTCCACGGTTTGTCACGTCCGAATGCCGCGACCCTCCGCTGCCGCGGACCGTCTGCGTAAATCTTTTTCTAAACCGAAGGCGGTACGTCCAGAACTGGGTTACGATCGAAGAATCCATCCGGCTTGAGCGAGAAGCCCAGGGATGCCACCGGCATGACCGGCCAATCTTCGATGCGCGGCACGTGCGTGTGGCCGAAGACGTACCAAACCACCAGCGGCGTATTTTCGATGGAACGATCGGCGGCGGTCCAAATCGGCAGACCGTCGCCCGTGGGGTGCTGGTTGGGAAAATCGCCCGCGGCGAAGCGCTGGTTGGCATCGTAGGGCGTAACCCAGAGCTGGTGATTGATGAAGCCTGCCCGCTTCACCACGGCTGCGTCGGGCTGCACGAGCGGCGGAGAATTTTCGCCCGGAACAAGTCGATAGGCTGCCGGTCTGCCCAGGTAGTTCTTGCGCTGCGGATTCAGAATCCGCCAGAAGCGCGACGAGGCGCTGTTGACCGAGCGCCGCGCGGCCAGTTCGCTCGCAAGCCGCGTCGCTTCGGCTCGGAAGGCGTTGCCGTGCGGATTCTCGGGGCCGCGGGGCACCGAGACCGTGTTGACTTCCTCCACCGAGTTGGCGTCGCCATCGACCGCCACGTCAAGCCGGGCGGCAAAAATGTGCTGGTGGAACGGCGCATTTAAGCGCGGGGCGACTTCGCTGCCAAACCGCGATTGTTCCCCAGGTTTGAGCGCCGTGGTGTTGACGATGCCCGTCAGCTTCACCTCGCACTGAATCGTCCCGTCCAGATAAAAGTGCCAATAGAACCCGTAGTCGTAGTTGCCGACGGTGGCGATGAACGACACCACCAGCCGCCGGTTGCGGCGCGTTTCGGTTTGGCCGGTGCGCCAATCGGTGTGCTTCCAGAGCAGGCCGGCGTCTTCCTCATGTAGGCAGACGGCGTTCTTGAGGGTGACCGGCCGGCCGCGGCTGTCGCAAACGTGGACATCAAAGTACCGTACCGTTCCCAAGCAATCGCAGCCCAGGACCAGCGAGTTGGCCATTGTGCCGATGCCAAATTCGCCGATGTCGAAAGCGTTCTTGCGATAGCTGCTTTCATCAGGATCGCCATAAGGCACTACCATCTCGCCGATGCTCGCGCGGTAAAGAACCGGCCGTTCGCGGCCCTGGTCTTCATAACGAATCGTGTACAGCACGAGTCCTTCGCGAGGCGTGAAGCCGATGCGGAATTTCCACCTCTGCCAGCTCACTTCCTGGCCGTCGACGGTGAAGCTTGGTCCGTCGGGCTGCGATACTTCGAGTGGCTTCAGGCCGCCCCGCATCTCGGGAAGATAATCGCGCGACCAGTTGCCGCTGGCTGGCGGCAGCGGCACGGTGCCAAAATCTTCGATCCGCAGCACTTTCATCTTGTGCAGGTCGACGACGGCCACGATTCCTTCCAGCGGCCGGGCGTAGCCATTATCGCCCGGCTCGCTGCGGAGCCAGCAGAGTGCCCGCGACAACCGTCTGCCCTGGTCTTCCGGCAATTCCGTCCCATACATGCCCGCCGACCAGGCGTCGACCATCACCAGATCGACATCGCCCACGCCGCGCTTAGCCAGCGCCGCGCGAAACTCGGGCGAGCTTTTGACAGCAGCCTCGCAGTCGGCGAATTCCTCGAGCACAATGGGCGGTTGCAAGCCCGCGGCCAGCGGTTCGAACTTCGTAACCTGAGTGGTGGTCAAATCGACTTGGGCCTCGAACGCCTGTCCTTTCGCGGTGTCCATCACCAGCACGGCTGCCATCCGCGCAAGACCAGCTTGCGGCAGCGAGGCCACGGCGTTCAGGCGGCTCGGCTCGGCCAAAGTGACACTGACGAACCGCCAGGATTCGCTGAGTGATTTTTGCTGGCGGAGGGCGGCCACAGCCCGTTCGATCTCTCCGGCGGTGAGGGGATCGAGCGGATGAGCGGCGAGTGTGGCAATCTGGTGATCGTCGGAATGCCGCTCCGTTGCTTGAGCGGCTTCGACGCACAGCCACCGTCCGGCTGCCACGAGGCCCGTCGCCGCGGCCGACGCGCCAAGAAAGGTCCTTCGTGAAGCTAAACTACCAGCCGGGACATGTTCAGGGGTGTCTGCCATAGGAGCGGTCCTTGAAAACCTGCCATGAGGGGCAAACTTATCCAGCGGGCTGCCGGCGCCAAATAGATTCAATTCTCCGTCAGCAAGCCGCAATACTGTATTACAGGATCTAAGAACCACCAACCCCCCGCGTCTGGTAGAATGAGTGGATGAAACGAAATCCTCCTCGGACGCACCTGAGCATTCTCCCCGCACTTTGCTGCCTTGCCATCTACAGCCATTGCGCCTTCCTGGCGGAAGCGGCTCCTTCGGGCGCGGCGCCACAGAGCATCATGGCGGAGCGGCCTGAAGACCAGGCCAATGACGAAGTCGGCCGCATCACGTTGAAACGGCCGGGTGAGCGGGACTTCATTGTCGATCTGGCCGACCTCGTCTCTTCGTCCGATGAGCAGCGCATCCGAGACATTGCCACCAAGCTGCTCAACCACAAGGCGACGCCCATCATCGTCGTGACGATCGAGTCGATGGCCAAGTACGGCGGTGCCGGCATGCGTATCGAGACGTTTGCCCACCTATTGTTCGATCAGTGGGCGATTGGCCAGGCCAAGGTCAAGGGCCAGCTTTGGAACACGGGCATTCTGCTGTTGGTGTCGCGAGACGATCGCAAGGCTCGGATCGAACTCGGTGCCGGCTGGAAGCATGAGCAAGATTCGCTCGCTCAGCAAATCATGGACGAGCAGATTGTTCCGCGGTTCCGCCAGGGCGATTTTTCGGGCGGCATCGTGGCCGGGGTTGAGGCACTCGACAAGATGGCCCGCGGGCTTGAGCTGCCGCGGCCTCCGACTCCGTGGTGGCTGCCGGTGCTGATGGCCGTCGCGATCGGGTTGATGATTTTCACCATCGTGTCGCTCATCCGGCGCGGGGCCAGCGGTTGGGCTTGGCTGTTCTGGGGCGCTGTCTTTTCGCTCATCGGATACCTGCTTTACTCGTTCTTAAGAAGCTCCATGAGTTCGGGCGGGGGTGGGGGCGGGTTCTCGGGCGGCTCGTTTGGCGGCGGCTATTCCGGCGGCGGTGGCGCAACCGGCTCATGGTAGCGAGGTAAAACATGGCAAGCGCCAACAAGAAGCTCACGGCCGACGACAAGAAGCGGATCAATGACGCCGTGGCCTCGGCGGAAGCGAAAACTTCTGCGGAGATAGTGCCCGTCATCGCGACGGTTTCCGGTCGCTACGATCGCCCGGAAGACATCGTGGGGCTCTGGATGGCGCTGTTGGCACTAGCCGTCACCTGGTGCGTTTTGCCCGAACATGCGAGATCGGGAGACTGGGGAGCGATGCCGGCTTGGGCGCACCTGCTTCTGTTGGCCGTCAGCGTCGTCGTCGGCTTCGTCATCGGGGCGTTGGTCGGCGCTCACGTTAATCCGCTTCGGCACCTTTTCACCCCTTCGCAGCAGATGCGCGATGAGGTTCTGCTGCGATCGCGGCAGGTGTTCTTTGACAGCCGCGTGCATCACACCGCCGGCCGGACGGGCATCTTGATCTATGTCTCGTTGTTCGAGCGGATGGCCGCCGTTCTCGCGGACGACGCCGTAATCGAGAAGCTGGGGCAGGCTGCCTTGGACGAGATGCGTGACCATCTTGCCGCCTCGTTAAGCAGCCAGTCACTCGCCGACGCAGTCTGCGGCACGATCGCCGCCGCGGCCCCTAAGCTGGCGGCGGCGCTGCCCAGGGCCGAGGGTGACGTCAACGAGTTGCCCGATGCCCTCATCGTTCTTGATCGGCCCGTTTAGCCGTGGGATCGTCGCATGAAGGACTTCTCTATATGAACGCCGCGTCCGGCAGCTCAACGAAAAAATTCTTGTGAACCTCGCGAAACTTCCGGCGTCTAACAGGGTATAATGTATCAGGCACGACCACTCACGCGATCAGGTCGTGCCGGTTTTAACGACTGCCCCCGGCGGGCCAGCGAGACTTTCCCATGATGTCCATACGGCCCAGCATCACCAACGAACGCAAAGGGACGGGCTTATTTGCCGGTCAACCGGCGAATTCGCTCCCCGCGCATCCGTTGCGCTTGTGACGCTCGGCCATCAAGCAAGCAAGGCTCTTCAAAGGCCCGGTGTCACGAGACACCGGGCCTTTTTTCGTTGGCAACCAGAAACACACGGCTCGTTCGTCTAGCGGCTCAGGATGCCGGCCCTTCAAGCCGGAGGCCGGGGTTCGACTCCCCGACGAGCTACTTGAAAAGCAGAACGTAGGAGAGCGGCCACTCCGCCTGGTCGGGGGCCAGGAGACCGCCGGTTCGAGTCCGGCCGTTCTGACAGACTGAACGAAGAATCACGGGATGTAGGGTAGCGGTGGCCCGCGTGCCTTGGGAGCACGAGCAAGTGGGTTCAACTCCCACCGTCCCGACTCGTAATCATAGTCCGGTGTTGTAACGGAAGCATGGCGATCTGATACGTCGCCGGCGACCACGCTGCGCGCGGTGCCCGTTCGACTCCACCCCGGACTACTTCGCCAAAACAAGGAGAACCACAATGCGGCAGCGACAGCGGCTCAAACGCATACGCCAGACCGACAACATGGGGTCGTGGCGTAACGGTAGCGCATCCGCCTTTTAAGCGGAAGGGTGAGGGTTCGACTCCGGCTGGGTGCTTATAGAGCGGCGTGTGGGAAAGCCTGGAATTCCGCGTGCTTCGGGAGCACGAAACCGACCAACGCTGCGCGTCGGTGCCCGGGTTCAAATCCGGCCACGCCGACTCGATTGCGGTGGGACCCGTGCTGGTACGGGTAGGCGGCTGTTAACCGCCCTGACGCAGGTTCGATTCCTGGCGCCGCAGCTCACGATGAAAACGGAACGGCAAGCCAACGGGCGATGGCAGCCGCCTCGAAAGCGGTCGAGCAGCAATGCCTTGGGAGTTCGACTCTCCCTCCTTCCGCCTTCACGTGCCCTTGGCCGAGCGGCAAAGGCTCCAGCCTTCCAAGCTGGCGCGACCAACGCTGCGCGTCGGTGCCCGGTTCGACTCTCGCAGGGCACTCTTTCAATGATCGGGGATCGGCTAACGGTAGGCTCCCTGGCTTTGAACCAGGAGATGGAGGTTCAAGTCCTTCTCCCCGAACTTCGGTCGCGATGGCCGTGTCCCAAGAATACATGATCCGGGGCAGTTGCTGCTGGTAGTAACGCCTGGCTCCGGGCACCGTGCGCAGCATGGTCGCAGGAAGCCATTGGTTCGATTCCAACCCCCGGAACTTTAGACATACGGAGGTCATCCGGCCGGATGAGGAGCCTGTCTTGAAAACAGGTGGCGGCGCAAGTCGCTTGTGAGTTCGAGTCTCACGGCCTCCGCCTCTGGTGAAACACGTCCCGTGGCCTAGTAGCGAAGGCAGCGCCTCCACACGGCGAAGATCGACAGTGCGAGTCTGTCCGGGACTACGTCCTCGTGGAGCAGCCAGGAGTGCTCGCCTGCTTGTCAGGCAGGAGGTCGCGGGTTCAAGTCCCGCCGGGGACGCTTTCATAAAGCACGGCGCGGTACGCAAACAGGCAAAGCGGCCAAGCTCAAACCTTGGTGACCTGTCGGTTCGATTCCGACCTGCGCCACTCGCACAACGAGCAACATGCGTCGGTTGAGCATTCGGATACAAAATCAGCGTCTATTGAGTGAACAGTGCTGGCCGGCGTTAACCGTGCGACGGCAATACGATCGAGTCCTGAACCCCGAACCTTGAACCCTCCCATGGCCAAGATGCTCAACAGGCCGGCGCTGGTGCTCAACCGCAACTGGCAGCCGGTGAACGTCGCCACCGTCGCTCGCGCGCTGGTCATGCTCTTCAATGAGGCGGCCCGCGTCGTCGATCCGGCTGACTACCAGCTCTACACCTGGGCTGACTGGTCAGGGCTGGCTCCGCGCGACGGCGAGCCGTTCATCCAGGCGGTGAGCATGCGGTTGCGCGTACCGGAGGTGATCGTGCTGGCGGGCTACGATCGGCTGCCCGAAGCGGCCGTGGCGTTCAGCCGGCGGAACATCTTCAAGCGCGACCACTACACTTGCCAGTATTGCGGCGTACAGCCGGGCGTCGAGGAGCTGTCGATCGACCACGTAATTCCGCGGTCGCAAGGCGGCATCTCGACCTGGGACAACTGCGTGCTGGCGTGCGTGGAGTGCAACAAGCGCAAGGCCAACCGCACGCCGGCTGAGGCGGGCATGAAGCTGCGCAAGCAACCTTGCCGCCCGCAGTGGAAGCCGCTCTATGCTGCGCACAGCGTGCGTGTCGAGAGCTGGTCGAAGTTTGTCAGCGAGGCTTATTGGAGCGTCGAACTCCGCTGAGCCGCAGTTGAAGCAAGCCGATCCAAGCGGGGCAGCTTGGATCGGCCTTACAGGATCGTGCTCCTGGGAGAGCCAGCGGTCTCCAAAGCCGCTTTACGGGGTTCGACTCCTCGCGATCCTGCTTGTCCTGCGAGTGTGATGGAAGCACGGCAATC
Organism: Pirellulales bacterium; assembly: GCA_035252155.1. Lineage (GTDB taxonomy): Bacteria > Planctomycetota > Planctomycetia > Pirellulales > JAICIG01 > JAICLL01. The sequence continues at coordinate 22,189 of DATFDL010000224.1, forward strand.
TTCGGAACTGTAAGACGGGGTCCGATTCCTCGGCGGGGTGCTGCTGGTCATAACAACTTGTCCTCGGAGTGTGCCGGATTCGCACTCGAGCCCGCGAAGCTCGTAGACCAGGTTCGATTCCTGGCGAGGACGCTTGAACAACCCGACGCTGGAGCCAGACGGCACGGCAACCGCCTGCAGAGCGGTTTCAAGCGGGTTCGACTCCCGCCGGCGTTTCTCACTGTCCAACTGCGGGTTCAGACTAGCTCAACGCGGCAGCCAACGGGGATGATCGACGCCCCGGTTTTCGATCCCCTTGGTGACACTCCGTGCGTTGCTGCCGTCGGCGTTCATCACCCAGGCGGTCGGCGAGTCTCCCGTCGCCGCACGGCAAAAGACAACCAGACGGCCGTCGGGCGATTCGCTGGCGCGGAAATCCCAAACGCCGGGCTGGCCAGATAAGTCGCTGATGCGCCCTGATCGAGGGTCGAGCCGGCTGATCCCGACTCCGCCGCGCGCTTCATCGGGCTTGTATTCGCGATTGAAATGATCGAGATCCGGTTTGCCGACTCGGTATTGCCACGGCGTCTTCGTACCGGGCAGCCGGCGCGGGAATAAGATTGTGCCGTCGCGGCTCCACGCAGGCAGATTCGAGCCGCCGCCATGGGCATCTGCGGGACCATACGTGGCGGCGAACCACATGGCTCCGTCTTTCGTTAGAACGCGGTGTTCGGAGCCGTCGGGACGCCCGATGCACACGTCAGCCCAGTCGTGACCCGGGTCAGCACCCGGCAGGCAGTCGACGTAGAGCACCCAGTCTCCGGTGGGCGACCAGCTTGTGCCGAAGTAAAGGTGTCCCGGCTTGGCTGCGACCGTGACGCGGTTGCCGCCATCGATGTTGCTGGTGAAGACCCGATAGCCCGCCGGCCCGGCCAGATGGAAGGCCACTCGCGTGCCGTCGGGGCTGAGGCTGAAGCCATAGGGCACACCTTCGCCAGCCCTGGTAAAGTCACGAGCGTCTGAACCGTCGAGCTGCATGCTCACCACCCGGGCGATCTTGTCCTTGACGACCTGAACGAGCAGCCGCTCGTCGTTCACTAGGAGAGCCGGCGTCTCGAACGGGGCAATGCGGCCCTTGGTGCAGATTTCGTCAAGCGAGCCGCCTTCCAAGTCGTGCAACCAGATGTGCGTGGGCGTCTGCGTATAAAACTCCTCGAACGGCCGGCCAGGGCCGTCGCGGCGAGGTTCCATGCTGAGGAATACCAGGCGCCGGCCATCTGAAAAGAACGGGCCAGGTTGCCAGGTTGCCTGATTGGGAACGTTGAAATCAAAGTAGCTGAGACCTGTGCCGTCGGCCCGGATGATGCCCGTCTTGCCTTGCGACGTGAACATGAATGTCGCCGTCCGCAACGGCGCCGCATCGGGCGAGCTGGCCGGAAGAACAACCAGAATTGCGGCGAAGCTCAAAAAGTGCATGCGCCATCAATGCGGTGAAACCAGCCGGACGCTACGTTCGTCGTGGGTCTCGGCTATCATGTATCATGGCCGCGTATTTGAGCAATTCTATTTCGCCCGCCCTGTCGGCCTCAATCATAGCGCAGCCGTGGAGTTCATCAAGTGGGCAGAGCCCGAATCGAAAGGCGGCCCTGTTGGGAAGTTGGTGTCTTTGAATCCAATTCCTAGATAGAACCTATCCGTGTTTGAGGAGCAGTCACCAGCGACGGTATAATCACGACCATGTATCGGGCATTCAAAATCCGAGTCCTTTCGACCGCCATCGCACTCGGCCTTGCATCTTTGCTGCCTGGTTCCAAGTTATGCGCGGAGCCAGCTACGGGCAAGTTCGAGTGCCGCTGGGCGGATGGCGAGATCGTCATCGACGGCAAGCCCGACGATGCCCCTTGGAGCAAAGCGGCATTCATCGAAGGCTTTTCGTTACCCTGGCTGGGCGAGGCGGCTCGGCCTGCAAAAACCACTACCAAAGCGCGGCTGCTTTGGGACCGCGAGAACCTCTATTTCTTCGCGGACATGGACGACTCCGATCTCTTTGCCGACGTCAACGAGCACGACGGCGTCACCTGGGAAAACGACGTCTTCGAGCTTTTTTTGAAACCCGCCGACGATAAGCCGGGCTACTACGAATTTCAGGTCAACGCGGCCGGCGCCGTCATGGACATGTTCCTCCCGCACAGGGGGAGCGGCGGCTACCGGCGGTTCAAGAGCGACGCCGTCTTTCATGTGGAAGCCAAGGTATCGCTCAGGGGCACGTTGAATCGCTGGCAAGATCGCGATGCGGGCTGGTCGGTCGAAGGCCGCATACCCTGGATCGACTTCTTGCGCACAGGCGGCCGCCCCGGCGACGGCGAGACCTGGAAGTTTGCGCTCTGCCGCTACGATTACTCCGTCGACTTCGAAGGCCCGGAACTTTCGACCTGCGCGCTGCTGAAGTCGCAACCGCCCGACTTTCATCACTACGAAGACTACGCCACGCTCATCTTCAAGGGGCCGAGCGAGCAGACAACCTTGCGGCCGCACGGCCTCGAGACGTACACACCGGTTACGACTTCCCGCCTGATCGGCTCGCCCGATCCGCCGCTGCCTTACCGCGCCCGACGCACGCTGCCGGAACTGCAGCTTTCGTTCCCCGTGTTTATGATCGCCGAGCCGGGCAGCGGCAAGTTGTGGATCATCGACCAGCCCGCGGCCTATGGCCCGACGCGGATCGCACGCGCCACCGGCAAACCCGACGAAGCCAGCCTGGAAACGCTGTTGCAAATGGAAGAGGGGCTCGCCTACTCAATCGTCTTCCATCCCGATTTCCGCCAGAACGGCTTCGTTTATGTCGGCGCGAATACGAAGGCCGGCACCAAACGGCGGTCGACGCGGATTACCAGATATTCGGTCAGCCGTGAACCTCCCTACGCGCTCGATCCGGCGTCAGCCTTGGTGATAATCGAGTGGCCTTCGGAGGGACACGACGGCGCGGCCCTCGCGTTCGGCCTCGATCGCATGCTTTACATTACCTCCGGTGACGGTACTTCCGATTCCGACACCGACATCGTGGGCCAAGACCTGAGCCTGCTCACCGCCAAGGTGCTGCGGATCGACGTCGACCATCCTCAGGCCGACCAACCTTATTCAGTTCCGGCCGACAATCCCTTTGTGAGTGTGGCCGGCGCGCGGCCCGAGACCTGGGCCATTGGCTTGCGAAATCCGTGGCGGATGACGACCGATCCCGCCACCGGGCAAATCTGGGTCGGCAGCAACGGCCAAGACCTGTGGGAGCACGTCTTTTTGCTCCAGCGCGGCGCTAACTACGGTTGGAGCATTTTCGAGGGGAGCCATCCGTTCTACCTCGAGCGCAAACTGGCCGACGTTCCGCACACGCCGCCTACCGCCGAGCACCCGCATTCGGAAGCAAGATCGCTCACGGGCGGCGTGGTCTATCACGGGGCGAAGCTGCCCGAGCTGCGCGGGGCCTATATCTACGGCGATTATTCGACCGGCAAGATCTGGGGCTTGAGGCACGATGGCGAGCGGGTGGTTTGGCACAAGGAGCTGGCCGATACGAGCCTGGCTATCACGGCCTTTGCCCTCGACGCCGACGGAGAACTGCTCATCGCCGACCATCGTGGTGGCGGCCAAGGCGGTTTTTATACTCTGGAGCCGAACATGGGCGATGATACGCAGGCTGCCTTTCCGCGGCGGCTCAGCGAAACGGGCCTTTTTCGATCCGTCGCCAGGCATGAGATGCAACCGGGCGCAATCCCCTACGATGTGAATGCGCCGCTCTGGTCCGACGGCGCCTACAAAGCACGTTGGCTCATCTTGCCGCCCACGATGGCCGAGGACGGCCGTGATGTGCCCGTGCAAATTTCGTTGAGCGGCGATCGCTCGTGGGACTTGCCCGAGCGGACTGTGCTGGTGAAGTCGTTTGCGCTGGAACGACAAGAGGGCAAGCCGGAAACGCGGCGCTGGGTCGAAACCCGCTTGCTCACACGCCAGCAGGGCGAATGGGTCGGCTACTCCTATCGCTGGAACGACGAGCAAACCGATGCCGTTCTGGTCGACGCCCAGGGGGCCGACCAGGAGTTTTCGATCGGCATGGCGGGCGGCGAGCGGCGGCAAACATGGCGCTATCCGAGCCGCGGCGAGTGCATGGTTTGTCATAGCCGCGCGGCCAACTTTGTGCTCGGCATCTCCACGCCGCAATTGAACCGAGATTTCGACTACGGCGGTGTTGTCGATAATCAGTTGCGCGTGTTCGAGCATCTGGGGCTACTGCGGGTCGATTATCCGTTGGACGCGCGGGAGTACCTGCAAGAACAGCTTCGCGCCGCGGGAGTTTCGGCCGACGAAGCGGCGGAGCGGGTGGCCGCAGCGACTGCGTCTCGCGGACAGCGGTCGCCCGTGGCTTCGGCGCTGCTCGCCCGGTCGCCGCAGCATTATCCGCGGCTCGCGGATCCCGCTGACGAGCGAGAGTCGATCGAGCGCCGGGCACGAGCGTATCTGCACGCCAATTGTGCCCAATGCCATGTGGAAGCCGGCGGCGGCAACGCTCAGATCGACCTGCGTTTTTCGACCGCCGGCGACAAAATGCGGCTCGTCGGCATTGAGCCGCTTCATGACCGTTTTGGGATCGAAGGGGCGAAGTTAGTGGCTCCAGGTGAGCCCGAGCGCTCCGTGCTTCTACGCCGCATCAGCATTCGCGGCCGCGGGCAGATGCCCCAGCTTGCGACTTCTTTAGTCGATCAACAGGCCGTGGAGCTGATCCGAGAGTGGATCAAAGGTATGGCTAAATCGAATTGACTGTCTACGAACGCTCATCATCTAGGAGATTCTTTCCATGTTTCTAACCACTTTGGCGCTCGCTATGGCCGCGATGGGCCAAGGCCAATCGAATTGGCACGAACCATTCCCGGCGCATCGGGTCGTCGGCAACGTTTACTACGTCGGCTCCAAAGATTTAGCGACCTTTCTGATAACCACCCCTGACGGGCACATTCTCATCAACAGTGGCTTTGAGCGCACCGTTCCCTTGATTCAAAGATCGATGGAGTCGCTCCGCTTCAAGCTTACCGATGTCAAGATTCTGCTGGCGAGCCATGCCCACTCAGACCACGTTGCCGGGCACGCATTGCTGCAAAAGTTGACCGGCGCGAAGGTCTATGTAATGCGGGGCGACGACGAGGTCATCGCTTCGGGCGGCAAGGGCCAATACTTGTACACGACCGACCGCTGGGAGCCGTGCAGGGTCGACCGCGTTCTGGAAGATCGCGACGAAGTCAAATTGGGGGGCGTCACATTGGTTGCTCGTCGGACACCTGGCCATACTCGCGGCTGCACGACCTGGACTTGGCGCGCGGCGGACGGCGGCAAGCAATATGACATCGTGGTCATTGGCAGCCCCAACGTGAATCCGGGGTTTCAGCTCATCAACAACCAAGATTACCCCGAAATAGCCGCGGACTTCGCCAAGACGTTCGAGGTTCTCAAGAGCTTGCCCTGCGACGTGTTTCTCGGTGCGCATGGCGGCTATTACGGCATGGTGGAACGATACGATCTCCTCACGAAGGGGCAGGCGGATGTTTTCGTGAATCCCGAAGGCTACAAGAAGTACGTCGCACAAAAAGAGCAGGCATTCCGCCAGACGCTCGCCATGCAGCAGAGCAAGGCGGACCTGCAAACGGCGCCATAAGTCACGCCGCCTGCCGCCTTTCGCAATCAGCACGTGTCGGCCGAATTACCTGCGCTGACGGCTATGGTGCCGGCTCGCCGCCATGCTCGGCGAACCAGGCCAGCACGCGGCGAAGAACGTCGGCCTGATGGCGCGGCTGGCGAATGCCGTGGCCTTCGTCGGGATAAATCACCATCGCCGTCGACACGCCGCGCGACACGAGTGATTGATAGAACATCCGCCCCATCGGCAACGGGCAGCGGCGGTCGTCACGGGAATGCAAGATCAAGGTCGGTGTTGTGACGCGGTCGGCGTAGCTGATGGGGCTGTGGCGCTGCATGGCCTCGGCAATCTCCCACGGCGGGCCGCCCAACTCCCACTCGGTCCAGCTCTGGATGTCGCTGGTGCCCCACATGACGTTCAAGTCGGTGACGGCGTTTTGAGCGACAGCGGCGGAGAACTGCCGCGTGTGGCCGACGAGCCAACAGGTCATGTAGCCCCCGTAACTGATGCCATAGACAAACTGCCGGGCGGGATCGACGAGATCGTCGGCAATCAATGAGTCGATGCCGGTCAGTATGTCGCGCATGTCGCCGCCGCCGAAGTCGCGGCGGTCGGCATCGAGAAACTGCTTGTCGTAGCCGGCCGAGCCGCGAAAATTCGGTTGAAACACAAGGTAGCCGTGCGCCGCCAGGATTTGAGCGGTAAAGCTGAAGCCAGCAGTCGAGCGGCTATGCGGCCCGCCATGCGGATAAACGACCAGCGGATACGGCGGCTTGCCTTTCGGCGGAATGGTAAGAATGCCTTCCAGCCGCAGTTGGTCGTTCGTCCATTCGACCACGCGCTCTTCAGCCATCTGCCGCGACTTGAAGAGCGGGTCACCTGGCGGAGTGAGCCGTTGCCGCACCGAATGCCGTTGAGCCAACGGGCTGTCGCCGCCGTTTACCTGCTTGTCGATAGGGGTGCCTTCTCCGGTTCCCAGCGCAACGGACACGGTGGCGGTCTGTGTACCGTTGAAATTCGTGTACCAGAATGCGTCTTCGCCGCCCCAGCATTCGTCGGGCAGTGGAAACGACGGCACCGCATGTGGCGGCCTTCCCGTCGAGGCATGATGATCAAAGAGCACGTGGGGCGCGGACCTCTCGCCATCGAGCGGCACCATCAGCAGATTATAGATGTCGGCGTGCGGGCCTTTTCGCGGCGAGCTGAGGCAAACCAAGCGAGAACCGTCGGGCGAAACGCGCGGCGAGACCTCGGGGCCGGGGCCATGCGTCAATTGCCGCTGTTCGCCGCTGGCGACGTCGATTGCCCAAATATCAAAGTTCTTGTTGATGCTGTGGCGGACCGCCTCGACGTCGCCAGACTTATTGGCATGGCAATACAGCATACGGCCGTCGGGCGACCATTGCGGGTCGCCGTACCAAATTTCGTCGTCGGTCAGCCGCCAGATGCTTTTGGCCGCGCAATTTTCTTGTTCGGGTTCGAGATCGGCCACCCAGACTTGCGCCGTGCCGTAGCCGGTATAGCCCTCGCCCTGATCGGGCCGCACCAGGTAAACGTCGGCGGCAATCTCGTCGGGCGTGCGTTGCTCTCGTCCATCGTCGGCGATCAACGCCAGCCGGCGGCCATCGGGCGAGAACGCTACGCGGCCATAGAACTGATCGTTGAAGACGCGGCCATAGGGTTTGTCTCGGCCCGCAAGCGGCATCGTGCGACGACCGTCTGAGGAGACAAGCCAGATGTCGGTCGCCGCCTCCGATTGTATTGGCACGCTCGGCGTTTGCGGCCAGCCCTGCGGACCTGGGCGAGTCGAGCGGATAGCGATCCACTGCCCGTCGGGCGAATAGACCGGCGAGCGAGCGTCGGGCTGCCCGAGTTCCAAGGGATGAGAGGCCGTGCCGTCAAACGTCCAGAGCGAAAAACGTTCGATCCGTGATGGGCCATCGATCCAGCGGCGAATGTAGGCCGTGCTTTTGCCATCGGGCGACAGAACCACCGATTGCGGGCCGTCCATGCGGAACAGGTCGTCGATCGACCAAGGCACCTTCGCCGGTTGCTGCGCGGCCGCCGAAAACGGACCGATGCCAATCAACAATAAGGCTACGGCCGGCCAATAGCGGCCTCGCCTGGTTCTCATAGAGCACCTTTTCGAGAGCGTCATGGATGCGTTGCTCGCTTGCGGCCTGGACCAACGCCAGTCGTGTTTATAACAATGGCGGAAAGCCGCGTCGGTCGGAGTATAACCCAGCCAGCGCTCGCCGTCACCGATGGAGAGCACGAACGCGTCGGACGCCATACGTTGGGCTATCGATTGGTAGCCGACGAAGGCCTTGCCCGAAAGGAGGGCGATCTTTTGCCCCGACCCAAATCGACACACGGCTGGCCGACATTCTACGAATCACCAGCCGGCGTCGGGGACAGCATCAGCATTCACCGGGCGGCCGACGAAGAGGCCCTCCCGCCTCTCCCCATGAGCAGGTAGATGAATGCCCCGATGAAATGCAGGAAGAAGATCACCAGAAACCAGAGGATCTTGCGCTCGGTCGTCGGCTCGTTGGTCAGCGCATCGATCATCATCCACAGCCAGAAGACCGTGGCCGCGATTCCCACGATCCAGAAGAGCACGACCAGCACCATGGCGCCGCCGAATAATCCGGCGGCGTTATTAACGTCAGGAGCGGCTTGAGCGAACAATGTGGATGGGTTCATCGTTTACCTCACCTTGCGATGCATTAGGATAAGCAGTAGATGACAACAATGAGGAGCATTTCGCGTACCGCTGGTTTAAGTTGAAGTGTGCTGTTGATGGCCATCCTGACCCTGCGTGAAGTCAGTCTCGATTTCGGCGGACCGCCGCTGCTTGATCGTGTCGATTGGACCGTCGATCGCGGCGAACGCATCTGCCTGTTGGGCCGTAACGGCGAGGGCAAGAGCACGCTGCTCAAATTGATCGACGGCGAGCTTTCGCCCGACGGCGGCGAGATCGTTCGACAGCAAGGGCTGCGCGTGGCACGGCTACCCCAAGAAGTGCCGCAAGAAGTATCACAACGCACGGGCGGCTCCATCTTCGCTGAAGTTGCCGATGGCCTGTGCGCGGCCGGACACGAGCTGCCGGGCGCCGAACACCGCGTTGAGGCCGTCCTCTCACGCATGGAGCTGTCGCCCTATGCGATGTTTTCGTCGCTCTCCGCGGGCATGAAACGCCGAGTCTTGCTGGCGAAGGCCATTGTCGGCGAGCCCGACATCCTGCTGCTCGACGAGCCGACCAACCATCTCGACATCGATGCCATTCGCTGGCTGGAAGGCTTTTTGCTTCGTTTCGGAGGCACATTGATTTTTGTGACGCACGACCGGGCCTTGCTCGAACAGCTCGCCACGCGGATTGTCGAGCTCGATCGCGGGCGGCTGTTCGATTGGCGGTGTGATTATCCGACGTTTCTTGAGCGAAAGGAAGCGGCCCTCGCCGCCGAGGCCCGGCAGAACGAGCTGTTCGACAAGCGACTGGCGCAGGAAGAAGTTTGGATACGAAAAGGGATTGAGGCCCGCCGCACCCGCAACGAGGGCCGCGTGCGGGCGTTGAAGGCGATGCGCGAAGAGCGGCGACGACGGCGAGACGTGCAGGGCGTGGCGCGGATCGAGGCCCAGCAAGCCGAAGCGTCGGGGCGATTGGTGATCGAGGCCAAGGGCGCGAGTTTCGCTTACGGCGCGCGCCCGGTCATTCAAAACCTGACCACGTCGATCATGCGCGGCGACAAGGTGGGCATTATTGGACCCAACGGCTCGGGCAAAACCACACTTTTGCGGCTGTTGTTGGGCGACCTGCCACCGCTTCAGGGGACGGTACGTCATGGCACGCGGCTCGAAGTCGCGTATTTCGATCAATTAAAGGCCACCCTGCACGAAGAGCAGACGGTCCAAGAGAACGTCACCGATTACGAGACGATTACGTTCAACGGGCAGTCGCGGCACATTCTCGGTTACCTGCAAGACTTCCTCTTTACGCCCGAACGTTCGCGGACCCTGGTCAAGTTTCTGTCGGGCGGCGAACGCAGCCGGCTGTTGCTGGCGCGGCTGTTCACAAAACCATCGAACGTGCTGGTGTTCGATGAGCCGACCAATGACCTTGATCTCGAAACCTTGGAACTCTTGGCGAGCCTGCTGGCCGAATATCAAGGGACCGTGCTGCTGGTGAGCCATGATCGAGCCTTCTTGAACGATGTGGCGACAAGCATGCTGGCGATCGAGGCGGGCGGAACCATTCACGAATATGCGGGCGGCTACGACGACTATCTGCTCCAGCGGCCCGCGACCTCCGCACCGATATGCTTGCCGGCGTCGGTCGCACGCAAGGCGGCCCGGCCGCAACAGGAGCGTCGGGCGAGGCTGACCTATCAGGAAAAGCAAGAGCTCGCGGCGCTGCCGCAGCGAATCGAGACTCTGGAAGCTCGGCGACGCGATTTGCACAACGCGATGTCGGATCCGGCATTTTATCAGCGCCCTGGCGCCGAGATCGCCCAAGACAACGCCAGGCTCTCCGCGCTGGAGCAGGAACTGGTCGCAGCCTACGACCGCTGGGAATCGCTGGAATCGTTGGCCGATTAAGGTCTACCTGTTCTTCACAGCCCGACAGTCTTGCCAGGCTCTTGGCTCATCAGACGTTGTGGTTTGGACTATGTGATTGCAAACGGCAACGGCTGAGGCGATGTCTTCGACCGGCCGCTCATCGTGCGGTGGTGGCATCGACGCTGGCACGATGCGGTCAAATCTGCGGGGGCGCCGCCCGTTGGCAAACCAGCACCGACTCGGTCTTCGGGATGCCTGCTCCCATACCTTCTGGCGCTTAGGGCGGCGCTCCCGTGAGGGCTCAACCGCATCACGATATAGGTCGAACGTCCATTTCATCGGACGGCGCGCCTAGAAGGGGTCTCGGTACATCACCTATCAGAAATTCCGCGAAAAGATGAAAGGGGTTCTTGATGAATTCACGGGCAAGGCATTTCGCGACGAAGTGAAGATTGACCTCAATGGCAGCGTGCTAAACACGGATGACATGATGAACAAATGGTTGAACGGCTATGAGTACCACCACGCGCAGCAAGCCTTGGAGGTGTTTAAGGCAGTTCTGCCGGAGGAATGGCAGCGAGGTATTTTCATCAATATGATGATTGACAAGGTAAAGCAGGTGGCAAAGATCTATGCCTTCGTCGCCTGGCTCCATCGTCGGCAAAAAGGGGCAACGTTTCACATTTAATGAACCAGCCCCCGCCATCTCAGGGAGCGCCCGCATCGCCTAGTCGAGTTCCTGCGATGCCGGCTGGTGAAAAACCGGAAGTCGAAGCCATGCGCCGGCGGGATTGATGCACTGTCGAGCAGATGCTAAACTTGGTTTAAGAATACTTGAGGCCTGGGAGTGCTTCGGCACGTTAGGGCTAAACCCTTCCCGGGCCTCTTTTTTTTCCGCCGATGTACCTGCTTTACGTTGACGCCTCCGGGACTCCTGAACCGCAGGACAGCAATAGCCGACATTATGTCCTGGTTGGTCTTTGCGTTCACGAAGGAACGTGGTTCGCGCTCGACAAGCGGTTGAACGGGTTAAAAGCGGCCTATTGCCCGCCTGGACGGGACTTTGAGCTCCACGCCGCTCAGTTCGCAGGCTCTATTCGAGAGCAGGATGAGATACCGGCGTTCGCTGGCATGTCGTGGACGGATCGGCGTGCCCGCGTCACGGCGCTTCAGCAGGCGAAAATCGCCGCTGCCCCTACCGCGCCCGAGAGGCGAAACCGAGCCAAGAAATACAAGCGCACGGAGCCGTTCATCCATTTGACGCGCCAAGAACGCTCGCAACTTCTCGAAGATGCGCTTGACCTGGTAGGGGCACACAGGGGAATCAGCTTGTTTGGAGAAGCCATCCGCAAAGCTCATCCGGCAGTGACGTCGGGCAACGTCGACCCTGTTCACCAAGCCTTCGAGCAAGTCGTTTCGCGGTTCGATTCGTTTCTGAAGCGGCTGGACGACTGGAAGCACCAAAAAAGTCCGCGTCGATTGATCGACAATGGTCTGCTGGTTCTCGATCAGGACTACACGACCGAAGCGACTATTCTCAGCCAATTTCGCGACTATCGGAGAAAGGGTCATCCGTGGGGGCGAATGAGGCACGTCATCGACGTACCTTTTTTCGCATCCAGCGAACGAGTTTGCGGGCTTCAACTTGTCGATATCTGCGCCTAGGCGTTACGTCGGTACCTTGACACCAATGCCGTGAGCGGCAGCCATGAAGAGCGGAATTTTCAGCGGATTTACCACCGATTCGATCGGGACAATCTTGGCAGGTTGCACGGATTGAGACACTACACCCCTCCCGGCACGTGCGACTGTCTTGTCTGTCGAGAACGCGGTCACGCAACTCAAGCGGCCGCCTCGCCGCCTGTCGTTTTGCCAACAGAGCCGCAGCAGTCGGGACGGGACGATTCGAATCCTGCTGTCAACGAACCGTCGAGCTAACCTGCCCAGTGCTTCCGGGCCACTCGACGCGGTTTCGATCACGAACCCCGCCCGGCAGCACCGCGCAATCGCTCTGGTCGTTCGCTTTAGCGCAAGCTCAGCGAGCGTTTTCCTACATAGGTGGCATCGACCGCTTGGGCGGACCGCGCACAATCACGCCAGAACCGCGTTCACCACGCGTGCCGGCTGGCCATTCGTGAGCTGCTGTTGGCGGCCGTTGCTGTGGTAGACAAGCTTGTTGTGGTCCAAGCCAAATTGATGCAGAAGGGTCGCTTGGTAATCGTTGGGAGTGACGATGTCGACGGCCGCCTTGTGGCCGACTTCGTCGGTCTGGCCGAAAGCCATGCCGGGCTTGATGCCGCCGCCCGCCAGCCAGATCGAGAAGCCTTGGCCATTGTGGTCGCGGCCCACCTGGTCGTTCAATTCGCCCTCGCAGACGGGCAGCCGGCCGATTTCGCCGCCCCAATGCACGATCGTCGAAGCGAGCAGGCCCCGCTGCTTGAGATCAGTTACCAGGGCGGCCGACGGTTGGTCGGTGCGGCGGCAGATTGCCGGCAGCGTAGTGCGCAGGTTGTTGTGGTTGTCCCAGGGCTGCCCGCCTAGAAACAACTGCACGAAACGCACTCCCCGCTCCACCAGTCGCCGGGCGATCAAGCAACGCGTGCCGTACTCGCGGGTCTCGTCCCGGTCTAGCCCGTAGAGCGTGTGGATGTATGCGGGCTCTCGGCCGATGTCGAGCGCCTCCTTGGCTTCGACCTGCATGGCCGCGGCCAATTCATAGCTGGCGATGCGGGTCTCCAGGTCGGCCTCGCCGGGGTGCACCGCCAGATGGCGGCGGTTCAGTCGTTCCAGAAAGCTCAAATTCTGCCGTTGCAATTCGCCGCGCAACTGCGGCGGCGGGTCGAGATTCAGGATCCGCGGTTCTTGGGGCCGCAATACGGTGCCCTGATAAAGCGGCGGCATAAAGCCGTTCGACCAGTTGTGGGTGCCGTCGACGGGATGTCCTGCCGGGTCGGAAAGCACCATGTAGGCGGGCAGGTTCTGCGATTCGCTTCCCAGCGCGTAGACCAGCCAACTGCCCATCGTCGGACGGCCGGTCACGCCGGCGATGCCGCCATGAAAAAAGCGGATCGAAACCTCGTGGCCATTATGGCCGGTATGCATCGATCGAACGACGCAAAGGTCATCGACGATACCGGCCGTATGCGGCAACAGTTCGGAGACGTCGGCGCCACACTGGCCGTGTTTGGCAAACTTGAAGGGACTGCCGAGCAGCTTCTTGCTGGCCCGGTTGACGAAACTGTAGTGGACATCGCCGCCGTAATCTTTGCCGTTGAGCGCCGTTAGCTCCGGCTTCGGGTCGAACAGATCGACGTGCGAAGGGCCGCCGTGCATGAACAGCGAAATCATGGCGGTGGCTTTGGGCGAGAAGTGCGGCTGCCGCGGCTTCAGGTCGAGCGGCAAATTCTCACCGGGCTTGCCCGGCGTTTCCACGGCAAGCAAACGATCGTCGTTCAGCAGGTGCGCCAGGGCGAAGCTGCCGATGCCAAAAGCCGACTGGGCCAGGAATTCACGCCGGCTGCGAAAGCGAGGGTCAATCCACATACAAAAACTCGTTCGAGCTGAGAAGTTGCTGGCAAAGGCTCGTCAGCGCCAGCAGTTCATGGTCCGTTTTGTCGGTGCTGCTGCGCAGGGCGGCGAACTGCCCGGCGATAAACTGACAGGCAGATTCCAGTTCTTCGAGCGTGGCTGCGCGTTGGTAAGCGATCTGCCAGGCATAGGCAATCTGCTGCGGCAGAGAAACCGTGAGCGGTCCGTGAAAATCGGTGGAAGAGTTCCATGCGTCGAGCTCGCGATTTTCGGAGTCGCATAGCTTGAGCGTGACATTCCAGGCAAACGAATCGGAATTTACATCGCCAAAACAATCAACGGCAAAGTCGAAGGTATCGCCGGCTTGCACTTCGGCCGGTAACATGTCGGTAGCCGTCTCGCCCGTCTTCACGAGCCACTCGGCCGACAAGCCGGCGCGACTCGACACGATACGGCCGCGCACGCCGTCGCCATTTTCGGAGGGATGGTGCAGCTTGCCCGAAATCGAGACGGACCCGCTCCGCGGCGCCGTCCAACGGCGGATGGCCGCATGTTGCGAGTCGTTGCCGGCATGACCGCCCGCGGCGGTCAGCAGCACCCACCCCAGGTTGGCGTCGGGCAAGGTCGGGCCTCCCTGCCACGCCGATCCCGTGAAGTGCGGTAATGCGCTAAACTGTGTCACCCGCTTCTCGGCCTCATCGAACGTGCCGTAACCGAATTGCCAGCCTTCGACGCGCCGCGGATATTTTGCGATCAGCGGTTGCAATGCGGGCAAGCCAAAATCCGCGGGCGTCTCTGACCGCACTCGCTGGGCGAACAGCCCGGCCTGCTTGAGCACGAACTCGCTGTTCATCAGCATCAGCGACTGCGGCGCGCCGGTGCTCGGCGCACGCCGCTCGCAGTTCAATGTCATGACCGGCGCGTCGAACGCGGTCAAAAACGAGACGGGCTTCGACCGCCGAACTTCCAAGTAGACGCTGCGGCGAGGCAACCCGTCTTTGACGACGACCTGGCCGACAAAATCGTCGACCACCGGCACCGCCGGACCAAACGGCTTGCGGTCGAGCTGGCCGCTGGCCATGAGCATGCGGTCTCGCAACGTCTCTGCTTCCAGCCGCCGTACCGGATAGTGCCAGTAATACGAATTATTTCCGTCCACCACTCGGGGATTCGTCTCGCCGTTTTTCAACGGCCGGGGCAGCGACGACTGCCGGTAAACCGTCGAGAGCATCAGGAGTTTGTGCATCCGCTTCATGCTCCAGCCCTGGCGAGCGAACTCGTCGGCCAGCCAGTCGAGTAGCTCGGGATGGGTCGGCCGCACACCGAGCACGCCGAAGTCGCCGGCCGTATCGACCAGCCCGCGACCGAAATGATTGAGCCAGATGCGATTCACCAGCACGCGGCCGGTTAGCGGATGCTGGCCGCTGGTCAGATGCCTGGCCAGAGCAAGTCGCCGGCCCGAGGTTGGCAGTAGCGGATCGTCGCCGGGAATCTCGAAGCGATGCCCCTCGGCAGCCGCGATGGTCAAATCGCCGGGCGATACTTCCTGCTGCGGCTGGCGATAATCGCCGCGGTAAAAAACGTGCGTCGGAGGCAGCGTGCCAGCCACTTCATTGACGACGCTCACAAAATCTTCGACAGGTTTTTCCGCCCGCTTGGCGGCGATCTTGGCCTGGTCGGCCTTCAGTTCGTCGGCGGCCGCCTGATTGTATTGATAGAGCACACCGGCCGAGATGTTCACCTTGGGATTCGCGGCCAGCAGTTGCTTTTGCTCTTCCGATCGCTTGTCGGCGGCAGTGTTATAGGCGTCACGCAGCTTGCCGCGGAGCTCCTCGGGGAATTTTTCCAGTTCCTTCTCCAGGGCATCGCTGAGGAACTTCGCTTGTTTCGCGTTGTAGGCGTCTTGCAGAACTTTCGCCTCGGCTTCGACCGCCGCCGCTTTGGCGCGGTCTTGGTCCGTATAGAGCGACACCAGCCGCTGCGCCGGCCGCCGCCAATGTGCCGGATCGAGGGCTGGCTCAAATACTGCCCGACGCCGGTAATAATCGTTCTGTGGAATCGGATCATAGCGGTGATCGTGGCATTGGGCACAGCCAACGGTCAGTCCCAGCAGCGACGAACCGACGATCTTCAGCGTGTCGGCCAGTTTTTGGTTGGCGCCTTCCGCCGTGTCGCCGCTGGTTGTCGTGGGGTCGGCCGCTGTTTGCAGGAAGCCCGTGGCGGCCAGCGTTTCGATCTGTTCGGGCGTGAGGTTGCTCCACGGTTGCGGCACCAGCTCATCGCCCGCAAGCTGTTCGATGAGGAACTGGTCGAACGGCTTGTCGAGGTTGAACGAGCGAATCACGTAGTCGCGGTACTTATAGGCGTACGGGCGTGGCGTGTCATCGCTGCCGTTTCCTTCCGAATCGGCATAGCCGGCGACGTCGAGCCAGTGTCGTCCCCAACGCTCGCCATAGTGCGGCGAGGCGAGCAGGCGATCCAAGAGCCGCCCGTACGCCAGTTCGCTTTTGTCGGCGAGAAACTCGGCGATTTCCTGCGCAGTAGGCGGCAGGCCGACCAGGTCGAACGAGGCCCGGCGGATGAATGTCAGCCGGTCGGCATCGGCGGCGAAGCGAAGTCCGTTCTCGCGCAGCTTGGCCAGCACGAAGGCATCGATCGGGGAGCGCACGATATCGGCACCGGGCTGCGCAGCGAGCGATACCTCATCACGAACCACATTGGCCAGCGGCGGCGGTTCGCTACGGCGAATCGGCTGGAAGGCCCAATAGGCCCTTTCTTCGGGCGTGATGTCGATGCCCTGCGGCAGTTGCTCGGGTTCATCTCGCAGCGTCGGCGCCCCCGCGGCGATCCACCGCTCGATGGCGGCAAGCTGCTCCGGCGGCACCTTCTTTTCGCCCGGCGGCATCTCGCCGGCCTTGGCGCGGTTCAGGAGCAGACTGGCGGCGGCGTTACTTGGTGCGATGGCCGGCCCGCTCTCGCCTCCGCGAACGATGAACCGCCTCAACCGCAGGTCGAGGCCGCCTTCGATCTTCTCGCCACCACCGTGGCAGTCGAAGCAATACGCCTTGAACACCGGCCGCGCATCATGCTCAAAGCTTGGCGCTTCGTCGGCATGTGCAGCGGAACGAATCACCGCCAGCGCCAGCGCAGACTGAATCAGCAAACGCCAACTACCTCGATCCATTAACAATGACAGACGCAACGAGGTACGCACTTCTTTCAATGGTCCGGACAACGGGGGGAATTAGAAACGGACGAAAAATAACTTCGGCATACAGATTCCTCTCCCTCCGGGAGAGGTTAGGTGAGGGCCGACATAATTGCCGACGTTACTTTTTCGTCCGCTCCTTTGGGAAGCGAATCGGACGGCGGGCTACAACTATGAATCTAACGCGATCCCCTCGGAGCATCAACCTGAGGGGCTTGAATCACCCGCGCCTGGTGAAGCAGAGTCAGGCTCTGCGGGCGAGGCACCGGGCAAGGGAGAACTAAGCCCACGGGCGACTCAATGACGCCTGGCTGCCTTGTCAGAGCGCTCTGCCAAGACGGCTTATTTTTTCTCTCCCATTGAACGCCCTAGCCATGCCGCTAATCGTGGTCACCGTAGAGTTCGGTGCGCGAGAAAGTGCCCTCGGCGATGGGCCGGTGGAAGCTTCCTGGTAGACCAATCGGTCAAGCTCGTCCGGAGTAATCGTGCGCATTGCGGTGCAAGTTTCAGCCAGTGAAATCTTCTCCAAATAAGCCTGCACCAAATCCTGAATCCCGCCCCGCGCTCCCCGCCCAAGCCTCCTGCCCCCAGCCGCGACCCACGCCCGACGCTCCCCGTCCCTCGCCCCTCGCTCCACACCTCACGGCCCCGCCCCCCGGTAATCTGTTCGCCGACGCGAGAGCGAGAGGGTATTATTGGAATGGTTCATTCCGGCCGCGAGCGAGATGTGCCCCACCGCCGCCGCGGTCGAGGTAAGGGTAATCCAGTGCCAAAACTCGCTGAAAGCAACCTGCCAACCTTGATTCAGCGCATCACGTCGCGGATCTTGAAGCGGTTTCACCCGGACAAGGTGATCCTATTTGGTTCTCAGGCGCGCGGAAACACAACCGCGGACAGCGACTTGGATTTGCTGGTGGTGATGGATTTTGAGGGGTCGAAGCTCGACAAGATGGTCGAGGTACGCGAGGTGCTGAGGGGGATCAGGATCCCGACGGACATTCTCATCACGACGCCCGACGACTTCGCCTGGCGCAAGGACGTGGTGGGCACCATTGAATGGCCGGCTTTCCATGAAGGCCAAGTCCTTTATGCCCGCGCCTAGCAATCCGCAGTTAGCCGTTCTGCGTCAATGGGTCGAGAAGGCCGAACACGACCTGACGGCCGCCAGACAGATTCAAAAGCTCGGCAAGGCCGCGCCGACGGATACGATTTGTTTTCACGCGCAGCAATGCGTCGAGAAGTATCTTAAGGCCGCTCTGGTCAACCTAGGGATTCCCTTCGCAAAGACCCACGACATCGAAGTGCTGATGAAGCTGATTCCGCCTAAGCACCGGCCAGCCATGACGCCGACGGAGCAGAATTATTCACCAGTTATGCGGTCGTGGTTCGATATCCGCAAGCCGGACTGGCGATTCCTCTGCGCGAATCGCGCAGGGCGGTGGCCATCGCGCGGCGCATTCGCCGCGAAGTGCGCCGCTCGTTGCCCAGGTCGGCGGTACGGCGCACCAAGTGAGCACGATTCTTCCGATCAGTCGGCCCCTAGTTCTCGAGCCTCCAGCGCCCAGTCCCCAATCCCAAGCCTCCGTCCCCAGTCCCTCCGCTCCACGCCCCACGCCTCCCGCCCCACGGCTACCAATCCAGCCTGGGCCAGTTGCTGCACAGCGCGGTTTACCTCGGCGGCTTTTGGCTTCCCCGACCTCCGAATCGGGACCGCGTCGCCTCGTCATTTTGCATTTTACTTTTGCATTTTGCATTTCGGTCTTTGCAAATTTGCACTCACCGTGCGCGGCGAAGCGCGGAAAAACCACTTACGGCGATCTACGAGAGAGGCCAGAGGTCGGAGGTCGGAGACCGGGGCAGGAGAAAAAAGCCAACGGGCTAACTAAAGGGTGCGCTGCCACCCCCTGACCCCCGACCTCTGAATCCCCACCCATTTCCTCGGCCCTCACCCAGCCTCTCCCGGAGGGGGCTTTGCACCGCAACCTCGCCAAAAACGGAGGTTGTTGGGCAGCCGCCAAGGTTGTTGTGCAGTGACCTCGGCTCAATTCTCGTCGCCCCCATTCAAGGGCAGCACAAACTCAACACCGATTTCCATTTGATTCTGGAGCGCCAGCAGACCATTGGCGAACTGGCGAAGGTCTTTATCGACGTTGGGTCGCTGTCGTAGATCCTTGCCACAAATCGGGCAGATCAACGCTCCATTGACCAACCCAGAGACCGGCACTTCGGCGTAGGCATCGCCACATTGCATGCACTTGATTCGCACTCGCTCCAATTCCTTGGCTGGAAACCGAATCAGCTTTTCCATGACCGTTCCCTTGGTTTTTCGCTTCATTCGCCCCCTAGTTACTCTGCTGGCTCAATTGCTCCCGCAGATCGTCTTCGTCTTCGGCATTGCCGTGGAACATCATCCCCGGCTCGCTTATGCCGATCTTGTGAGCCAAGTAGCCCATCCTGAAAAACTGATCTGCAAAATCCGGGTTCTCTGGCTCGTCGGCATGCTCAACCTCTCGGCAGAACCAAAGCCGATCACGGTCATCTTTGAGCAAAAAGCAACCTTCCTCTTGAACTTCGGCTTCTGAGCCAGCCCTGAAACAGCAACGGTAAAGCGGCATGTCATTTCTCCGCTGGAGAATGGTTGTGGTTGGCTCGCCGTTGATGGATCGAACCTCGACGGCGAAGTATCGCTTGATGATAGGGCTGGTCTGCATGATTTAGAAGAGTGTGCGGCAGCCGTTTTTTCATTCGGCAGATGGCACAGCGGATCGACCGACCGACCAGCCAAAATACCGCCGCTGGAAGTAGAGCGAAACGCTTACCAATCCAATCAAGACCGGCACTTCCACCAGTGGACCAATCACTGCGGCAAACGCTTCGCCCGAATTGATCCCAAACACGGCGACAGCAACGGCGATAGCTAACTCAAAGTTGTTGCTGGCTGCCGTGAAAGAGACCGTCGCCGATTTGGAGTAGTCAGCACCGATCAACCGACCCATCCAAAAGCTGACCAAGAACATCACGACAAAGTAGATCAGCAACGGCACTGCGATGCGGATCACGTCGAAGGGAATCTGCACGATCAAGCTTCCCTTCAAGCTGAACATGACGAGGATTGTGAACAAGAGCGAGACCAAAGTAATGGGGCTGATTGCAGGGATGAAGCGGCGATCGTACCATTCCTTGCCTTTCAGCCTGAGCAGCACGAAGCGAGAGATGATGCCTGCCAAGAAGGGGATGCCCAGGTAGATGAGAACGCTTTGAGCGATTTCAGCCATGCTGACTTGCACGACGCTGCCTGAAACGCCGAACAACGGCGGCAGTACGGTGATAAAGAACCAAGCGTAGGCGCTGTAAAAGAGGACTTGGAAAACGCTGTTGAACGCCACCAGCCCCGCAGCGTATTCGCTGTCCCCCTTGGCTAGCTCGTTCCAGACAATGACCATCGCAATGCACCGAGCCAAGCCAATCATTATCAGCCCGACCATGTAGTCGGGCTGCTCTTGGAGGAACAGAAGCGCCAAACCGAACATGAGCACTGGACCGATGAGCCAGTTCTGGACGAGCGATAACCCGAGAATCTTCCAGTCCCGAAACACCTCGCCCATTTCCTCGTAGCGGACTTTCGCCAGCGGCGGGTACATCATCAGAATCAAGCCGATGGCAATAAGCACGTTCGTCGTGCCGATCTGAAACTGGTTGATGATCGTCTCGACGCTCGGAATAAAATGCCCGATAGCAACTCCCGCAGCCATCGCCAAAAATATCCAGAGCGTCAGATACCGATCTAAGAACGCCAAGCGTTTTGTAGTTCCGTTACTCATTTGTTTTCCTTTCTAGGTTGTCGGGCAGATGCTCGACGAATGTTTTGATTTCATCCCGGATTCGGCGGTAATGGTTCAGAGCTTCTTCATCCGTTTTGGCGTCTCTCGCTAGCCGTGGCGGGTCATCGAAGCCGACGTGAACGATTCGAGCGCCGGGCAAGACAGGGCAGCTTTCGTGGGCGTGATCGCAAACGGTTACGACATAATCGAAGGTAATGTCTGCTAGTTCATCCACGTGCTTTGAGTGCTGGTTTGAGATGTCTATGCCGGACTCAGCCATAACTTGGATGGCTCGCTCGTTCATGCCATGAGGATCGACACCCGCCGAGTACGCCTCGATGCAATCAGCCTTGAGTGCCTTTGCCCAACCCTCAGCCATCTGGCTTCGGCAGGAATTTCCGGTGCATAAAAAGAGGATTCTTGTTTTCATATTTGCTTAGGCGAATGTTCGTTTGACGAATAGAATGTCCTTGGTCGCAGTAGGGTTTAGTCGCAGCAACCAGTTTTGCCGCAGAGCTTCAGTTTCTCGGCGTCTCGACTAAACTGAGGCAAGTCCTCATCGCAGGCTGCCAAACAATCGAGCAGCTTGGATCGCAGAGGCGACGGATTGCTTGCCAAGCGGTAATACGCCCAGTGCCCCTCTTTGCGTGCCTGCACCAGACCCGCTCGTCGCAGGTAAGCCAAATGGCGTGAGACCTTCGGTTGTGGCACATTCAGGACAGCGACCAGATCGCAAACACAAACCTCGCCGCTTCGCAGCAGATTGAGGATGCGCAACCGAGTGCGGTCAGCCATCGCTCTAAAGACCAACTCGACGGGTCGCTGTTTTGCCTTCGTTTTCATATTCGTTTAGACGAATGTTAGCAGAACCGACAGAACCCGTCAACCATCTGACGAAAATGTTTGCGGAGCTTCAGACTCCTTCTCGTGAAAGAATTCGGGCTCGATGCCCAATTCATACATTTCCTGTATCAAGACACAGATGTTGTGGCATAGCAGCTTGCACAGAACCTCGTTCACCATCGCCACGTCGGTCTTGCTCCGAATGTGGTCACGGAACTTGGTCTTAATCATCATGAAGGTGCTCTCAACATTGCTCCGCTGATGGTAATGCTTAAGAAACTCCTCTCGCTTAAACTTAAAGTAATGATACATCTTTGCCCATAGACCACCGCCTTTTCCCGTGTGAATCGCCTTGAAGCAGATGTAGGGCACTGCTCCATAAGCGGCGACCGTGTTCGTGTTCTTAATGCTGGCATAGCCCTTGTCTGCGCAAACTTCCTCCATCGTAAAGTTCTCGGCGGTTGTTTTAACCAGATCGGGCAACAACTTGGTGTCGCTGGCATCCTTGTCCCGGATCTCGACCGCCGTTACAACATTTGTTTTGACGCCGCACATGATATGGACCTTCACCCACTCATGCTGGCGGCGCTCGACCCCGTTCCGGTGATCGAGCCACTTAATGAACCTTGAAGTCGTGAAGCCAGTGCTGTCGGCAGCGAACACCGTCTCGACTTCCTTAAGTGGCAGGCTCGCCATGACGATCAAATCCCGCAGAACTGGCGTGATTTCAGGGTTTTGCAGATAGTTAAAGATCGAGTTGAAGTGGGGCACTCGGCTGATATAGCCTTTCTCTTTGGCTTCCCGCAGGTCGGTCATAAAGCGCCGACCACTGACCGTGCTGTAAATCTTAAATGTTGCAGCGAAGATGGCATCACCGAGCGGCAAGAACGGTCGCCCGCCCTTGGGCTGCTCCCGCTTGGGTTCATCAATCGTCCCGCATAGATCCGCCAGAAGTTGTTGGAACTTGGCTTTCTCGTTGGTTTGGGCAGCATTATATGCCCTCCAAACTTGCGGATAGGTCTTGCGTTCCTTGATCTCGACCGAGTTCGTCACGATCTCGCTCCCATCCGGGCTTTTTTCCCGCTTGATGAGGAACTCGACGGCGAAGATGTGCTTGCACTTACCGCCCCGAGTCTCGTGGTCTGGACAGGTGCAATGTGGGTTGCTGGGGTCGGGGCAGACTGTATACCTGCCCTTGCCCGATTGCGACGGGACGAGGTAAACGCCGCCCTTCTGCTCAATCCTGCACATCGCAGCGATGCGGAGTCCCCGTTGTTCCCGAACGTCCAGATTGGCTGTTTCCATTGGGTTGAACCTCTTACCTTGTAGTATATACCTACAAGTAATATACGGCTCGGTTTACCCAGTGTAAAGCACTTCGACGGTTTTACTGGACGGAATATGCCGCCAGTAATATACTGTGAGGTATGGCGAAAAAGATCCAACTCTGGGGCTGGTCGTGCCTCCGCTGTGGGCATACATGGCTGCCTCGTAACAAGGACGAACAGCCGAGGGTCTGCCCAAAATGCAAGAGTCCCTACTGGGATCGCCCCAGAGAGTCGGAGAAGCGCAAAGATTGATGGCGCAAACCTTTGGCTATCAATGGCTTGCGACAGGCACAAAAATTCCGGTGCGGCTCGTTGACTTTGTCGAGCCAGTCGTCTAAGTTAACCCATAGTTGATTGCTCAAAAGACGTTGCGGGGGAGGGAATTGAACCCTCATTCGACGCTTTAAAGGCGTTCGTCCTACCCAATTAGACGACCCCGCAAGCCTTTTGAAAAAACAGCAACCAGAGCCGGGGAAGCGCACAGCGACCCCGCAGGCAAAATGCCTGACTTTGCCAGAGCGCTCCGGTGGCTAAGGCAAAGGCTCGGTGGGATTTCCAAGGTCCGTCTACCGAGCCTTTTTTATGCGCTCATTTTCGTTTTGAGTAGATCGTCGCTCTCCTCCCTTTGCCGAGTTCGACCATAGTAATCGTGCCCTCGCTGGACAGCTTCTTCAAGTGCCCCGATAGCGCCGGTTGATCGACTTCGCCGCCGTGCTCCTCGATGAACTTCTGCACCTCCCTGATGGTGAAGTGCTCGTCGCTGGGGAGCTTGGCGATGGCCTGCATGACCATATCCCGCCAGCCACGTATCACGCCTTGGGCACTGGCGTGCCCGTTAATCATTTGTGGCGGGGGCATGTTCTTGTTGAACAGCGCCCAAGTAGTATCGAGAGCCTCGATCTTACGCTGGCTTTCTTCTTCGATGACTTGTCGGGCCTTCAAATAATCCTGCCGGGTCATATTGGCATGATAGGACTTATGCCGACGAGCCGTCAAGTAGCCCCAGAAGAATTTTCTTGGGAGGTAGTTGTGGGGCAGAATACTAGCTTATTGGGCAGGACGAGGTTGCTGTGCAAAGCCCCCGGAGGGAGAGGAGACGAGGCGAAGGGGCGACACGGCGACACGGCGAGGGGGCGACAAGGCGATGCTCCCTGACTGCCGAATCCTGAATGCCGAATCCTTGAACCAGCGCTTGCGTAAGCGGTGATTGATATTTTGCAAGGTCGCCCTAAACGTGCATGGTGCAGCAGCTTGCGAGTGCAGAGCAGCCGCGGGTGGCCCTGTTCTTCGCAAGCAAATCGATGCGGCCGGGCACGATGAACGAAATCGGAGTGACAGCCGCAACGCAATCGCAGTGCGATTGGCTCATCGCTTGACCGGCCGGTGGTCGCGGCATCTATTAACGCTTGTTGACGCGCCGATCATGCGATCGTGACTAAGTGCCTAACCGACAACCGGCAGGCAGTCCTGACGCCCGCACCAGAACGCCGGTTCTCGAATAGGCTCGAAGTATGAGGAGCTCAAATTGAAATTCAGCCGGCGGAATCTGATCGAGATCGGCTTCTCCTCGGCGTTGGGAGCGGCAATGACTACCTGGCCGCAACGAGCTGGCGCCGCTACGGAGCAGGTGGGCGTGGCCGGTCCGCCACCGCCGCGGGCCAAGTCGGTGCTGTTTCTGTTCCTCTTCGGCGGTCCTAGCCATCTCGACACATTTGATCCGAAACCCCATGCGCCCGACGAAGTCCGCGGGGAATTTCAGACCATTGCCACCGCGATCAGCGGCTTGCGGATCTGCGAACATCTGCCGTTGTTCGCCCAGCGCATGAACCGCTGGGCACTGGTTCGCTCGATGACCTGCAACCCGAGTTTTGGCGACCACCGGCTGGCGGTCCACGGCCTTTTGGGTGGCATCGACGAGCTGCCCGCCGGCGCAGGACTGGCCGCCTCGCGGCGCGATTGGCCCTCGTGGTGTGCGGGCGTCGAGTATGCGCGGGGCGGAGGCGATACCTTTCCCGCCAGCGTCATGCTGCCTGGCGAAGTGGTCGATCCGGGCACGGGTCTCTATCCGGGACAAAACGGCGGGTTGCTCGGCTCGCAATGCGATCCTTATCAGGTTCGCGATAACCCGGCTGATCCCAAATACCTGGTCGATGCGAGCCTGCGGATGCCGCCCGGGATTACGATCGAACGTTTGGCGTCGAAACACGCCCTGTTGGTCGATCTCGAACGGCAACAAACCCGCTTAGGGGCCGCGGACGCCGGCTCGTACGATGACCGTCGCCGCGAAGCATTCCGAGTGTTGACCAGTGGGCGATTGTCACAGGCACTCGATGTGGCGCAGGAACCGCAAGCGGTCCGCGACCGCTATGGCCGGCACATGTTCGGTCAGTCGATGCTCATGGCGCGGCGGCTCATCGAGGCCGGCGTGCCGATCGTGCAGGCCAATGTCAGCTATCAAGCCCTTTGGGACACGCATTACAACAATTTCGTCGCTTTACGCGACCTGTTGCCGCACCTCGACCGCGCGGTATCGAATTTGACCGACGATATGCAAGCCAGCGGCCTGCTCGATGAAACGCTGATTGTGATGATGGGCGAGTTCGGTCGCACGCCCAAACTGGCGATGCCCAACGGCTCGGTCCCCTACTTTACCAGCCCGGGCCGCGATCACTGGATGACATGCTTCTTTGGCCTCTTTGCCGGGGCAGGGGTGCGCGGCGGCCAGGTTATCGGTCGGTCGGATGCGATCGGCGCCCACCCGGTGACGCGGTGCTACAGGCATTCCGACGTTGCCGCTACCGTCTACTCAGCATTGGGAATCGATCCGGCGATGGAAATTCACGATGCACTCGGGCGCCCTTTGCGGCTCAACAGCGGCCAGGCGATCGAGGCGTTGTACACCGGCCACGAGGCATGAGGTAGCAGGAACGCTTGTCAACGAGCGGAGGATCTTGCTTTGAGACGCGAATCACTGCCAGCGGCCCTGCTGCTCGTCGCGATCTGGGCCTTGCCGATTCGCGCGGAAGAAAGCAAGGAGGTGAATCAACCGCCACGGACGACCGGCAAGGCGGAGCAATCCAATCGATGGCCGCAGTTTCGCGGCCCCAACGCGCGGGGCGTTGGCGAAGGTACGAATCTGCCCGATCGCTGGTCGGCGGTGGAAAACGTGGCCTGGAAACGCGACATTCCCGGCCGGGGCTGGTCGTCTCCGATCGTCTGGGGAAGCCGCGTGTTCTTGACGACGGTCATCAATACGGGCGAGTCGGAAGAACCGACCAAAGGACTCTACCTCGGCGGCGAGCGACTGATCCCGCCGACGTCGGTCCATCGTTGGATGGTGTATTGCCTCGATCTCGATTCGGGAAATGTTGTCTGGGAGCGGCAAGTCCATCAAGGGGAACCGGCGACGGCCATCCACATTAAAAACAGCTACGCCTCGGAGACGCCCGTAACCGACGGTGAGCGAGTCTACTGTTACTTCGGCAATCTGGGCATTGTCGCCTTCGACTTCGACGGTCGGGAAGTCTGGAAGGTCGCCCTACCGCCGCATGCGACCCGTTTTGGCTGGGGAATGGCGGCGTCGCCGGTGCTGTACCGCGATCGGATTTACCTGGTCAATGACAACGAAGAGGATTCCTATCTGCTCGCCTTGGATGCCAAGACCAGCAACGAAGTCTGGCGAATCGCCCGTGACGAAAAAAGCAACTGGGCCACGCCGTTTGTTTGGGAGAACAGCGGACGCACGGAGATCGTTACACCGGGCACGGGCCTCGTGCGGTCTTATGATCTGGGCGGCAACTTGCTCTGGTCGATGAAAGGCATGTCGAGCATCACCATCGCGACGCCATATCAGCACGAACGCTTGCTCATGGTCAGCTCCGGTTACGTCAATGACCTCTTCCGGCCGATCTACGCCATTCGGCCCGGAGCCGACGGCGACATCTCGTTGCTGCCCGGGCAGACGTCGAACGATTTCATCGCCTGGTGCAATCCCACGGCCGGTCCCTATAACCCGACCACGCTGGTTTATGATGACCGAATGTACGTCCTCCACGATCGCGGATTCCTCGCCTGCTTCGATCCTCGCAACGGCGAAGAGATCTATGGCATGCAACGGCTGCCGAATGGCCGAGGGTTTACGTCATCGCCCTGGGCCTACGATGGTAAGGTATTCTGCATCAACGAAGATGGCGTGACGTTCGTGCTCAAAGCCGGCGATGAGTTCGAGCTGCTGCACACGAATACGTTGGCCGACGACGACATGGCGATGGCGACTCCGGCCATGGTTGGAGACCGGCTGTTGATTCGGACGTCGGCGCGGCTCTACTGCATTAGCAAAGCCGCGAAGCTCAGCCGTCGGCGACGATGAGGGCTGCGAGACCCAGTCGTGATTGTTCGGCAGTAGTTCTAACCAGCAGGAGAAAAAAACCAATGCTCAATAGGCGGCGTCTTTCATTATGCGCTTCTACGATTCTGCTCGCCGTCATGTCATCGGTGAGAGCCGCGGAGAACCTCGATTCGTCGCGGGCAACCGCTTCCGCCGACGGCGCGGTTCTCTGGTATGACTTCACCGAGTTGGGCATCGAGGGAAAGGGCTGGGCCGACACGAAGGCCGCCTACGACCGATTGCCGGCGAAGGCGGAAAACATGGTCCGCGGACCGGTGTGGAATCTCAGTCGCCAGTCGGCCGGCCTCTGTGGGCGATTTGTGACCGACGCCCCCATGGTTTCCGTACGATGGTCGCTTTCGTCGGCAAACCTGGCGATGCCCCACATGGCCGCGACCGGCGTCAGCGGTGTCGATCTCTATGTGAAATCCGAGCCAGGCTGGCGTTGGCTCGCCTGCGGTTTTCCCAAGGCACAAAGCAACGAGGCGGTGTTGGTCCAAGGTCTGCCCGCTGCCGAACGCGAGTACCTGCTTTACCTGCCGCTCTATAACGGCGTCACGAAGGTCGAGGTCGGCATTCCCAAACAGCACGCCCTCGCTAAAGCACCCCCACGGTCGGCGGAACGCGCCCAGCCGATCGTCTTCTATGGCACCTCGATCACCCAGGGCGGCTGTGCCTCTCGTCCCGGCATGGTTCACACCGCTATCTTGGGCCGCCGGTTTGACCGGACGGTAATCAACCTGGGCTTTTCGGGCAACGGCAAGATGGAGCCGGAGTTGGCATCGCTTTTGGCCGAACTTGATCCCGCCGCCTACGTGCTCGACTGCTTGCCGAATATGTCGCCGCAGGAAGTCAGCGAGCGTGTCGAACCCTTTGTGCGCACGCTTCGAGCGGCGCGACCTGCCACTCCGATCGTGCTGGTGGAAGACCGCAACTATACCGATGGCTTTTTGATTGCGTCGAAACGAGAACGAAATGAGGCGAGCCATCGAGCGTTGCGCGCGGCGTTCGATCGGCTGGCCGCCGACGGCGTCAAGGATATGTACTACCTACCCGGGCAAGACTTGCTGGGCGACGACGGCGAAGCCACGGTGGACAGCTCGCACCCTACCGATCTCGGTTTTGTGCGCCAAGCCGCGGCTTTTCAAAGCGTGCTCGCGAAGGCCCTCGAACAGCCGCTCAACGATCCGGGGATCGGGCCAGGAGTACCATGACTACCGCGAACACCACTGCACCTGAACCCTTGGAGGCAGTCCACCACCACGGCATTGCCGCGGCCAAGCCCGCTTAAAAGCCGAACTCTTCTTCGCCGATCAGTTGCGAAATGCGCTGATTGATGATGGTATCGGCGTCCTTCGCGCGGCGTTCGACGGCGCCTCGGAGCCGTTCGAGCTGAGCCTGGAGACGTTTGACTTCGAGTTCTCGCCGCTCCTGCCGCGCCTTGAAGTGCTGCTTGACCGTCTCTTGCAGCTTGGCGCCGAGTTCGTCGCGGGGCCGGCCTTCGGGCGCCCGGCGGTACTGCTCGGCTAATTCATGGCTTTCACGGTCGAGCCGCCGGTCGTTCTGTTCCAGCTCAAACATTTCGGGGTCGGTCTCACGAAGACGTTCCAGCGAAGGCATCCCCTCCATGTCCATGCCCGGACCCATCATCATGCCGGGCATGCGTCCGCCGGGCATCCTTGGCATCGCGCCGGGCATCCCTGGCATCGCGCCTGGCCCTGGCATCCGCGGCATCGCCGCTCGGTCTCTGGCACGGCCCCGCCGAACGCCCTCCGGCTCCGGTCGACCTCGATCGCGATCCGCCTGTTCGCGACGCCGCTCGCCTTCGACCCTCTCGACATCGCGGCGTCCCTCCTGCCGGCCTGCTTCCCGCTCGGCTCGTCCCTCACGATCGGCCGCCGCGGCATCTCGCCGTTGCTCCGCTGTGTCGGCTGTATCGGCCTCCCGTTTGAGACGCGGGTCTTCCGCGGCCGCAGGGCCGACAGGCCGCGGCGGTTGTGACTCAGGACCGTGTTCAAGGGAATGCCGAGCTGCTCGGCGATTTCGTGGAATCCCAAATTGCCGTAATACCGCAACAGCAGCGTGCGCCGCTGGGGTTCGCTCAAGGCGCCAAGCGCCGCCGCCAGCAGCCGTTCGTTTTCGACCTGGGCCATGCGCTGCCAGGGCGCATCTTCGCGGCCGGCGCGTTCGACCGGTTGTGCTCCGGTGGCTTCCAGCGGCCCTTCGCGCTTTCGTCGGCGGACGTGGTCACAAGCCAGCCGATCGGCAATCCGCAGCAGATAGGCGCGTTCGCGACCCGTATCGCGATAGCGGCCTCGTGCCTGCCAGGCCCGGCAAAAGACTTCTTGCATCAGGTCTTCAGCCAGCGCGCGGTCGCGCACCATGCCGGTAAGAAAGCCGAGTATTGCCGCCCCATGTCGGCGAACCCACACGGTCAAACGCTCTTGCTCTTCGTTGGTCCGTTCGGTGTCGCTCATGGCCACACCCTAACTAAACGCCGGCAATGGGGAAATATTGCAGCAGCGGAAAAGAATTCGAGGTTGTCCGGCATCGAGACCTCCGGCACGGCGAGGTGGCCGGTGAGAATTCGGTGGATCGTGATCTCGACCAGCTTTTGGGCGACGACCGCCGCTTTCTGGGAGCGGGTCTTGAGAGACCGCTTGAATTCTTACGCGTGAAAGCGGAAGCGGACGACGTAGATGCCGCCCTTGGTGCCGCGGTTGGCCATGTTGCAGGAGCAGGCACCGGCGCCTAATTATAGGGATCGGCGGAGGCAAGCAATTGACGTAAGTCCTTGCAGTGCGAGAGCCGGGACTCGAACCCGGATGTCTTTCGACACTGGATCCTAAGTCCAGCGCGTCTGCCAATTCCGCCACTCTCGCAAGGAATTCAGCCACTCAAGTTTGGGGCATCGCCAGCGAGGCGTCAACTGCTCGCATTTCATCGGGCCGGCAACTCGATTTCTCGTGATTGAGGGTCGGGCTGGCGCTTGAGCAATTTGCTGAACTGAAACGCGTAGTACTTTTGCGTGGCGGCGGGCTGACCGTCGGGCGAGGCGTTGGCCACCCAGAGACGAGTCGATTGCGGCTCGAAGAGCACGTTGTGCAAATTCGATTTCATCGCCACCGGGCAATCCATCAGGTGCAGGGCGCTGGCGGCATCGAGCGAACCGGCCTGCTCACGCACCCGTCGGGCAAGCTCGTGATAACGCTGCCCGGCCGAGAGCAACACCGTGTCGGGCGTCGGTTCGGGCAGCCGTGGGTGCGATTCGCCGGGCTTCACCACTTCGAAGGTGTTCCAGTGCGCCGCCAGGCCGACCGCTTGCTTTTCGTCGCCATCGGCCACCACATAATAATATTCGCAAGTGCGCGGCGTATCGCGGAAGATCGCCACCGCTTCGTCGAGCGTGTGGGCCTCCTCGAGCACGCGCCGCACCAAGAAGGCCATGGGTGTGCCGCCCCAATGGCCGCGCCCGCCGCCGCCCATCTCGCCTACCGAGACGTGCTCGGCGTTCATGCCCGTCACCGAGCCAATGAAGCCGGCATACGTCACGTTGACAAAGGGAACGTGCCCCTCCGGCTCGGCCACAATCAACACGGCATGTTCTTGCAGCTTCCAGTCGATCGAGTAATCGAGGACGCGGCCGTGATAGAGCGTGCCGTCGCGCGTGGCGCTGTTCATCACCGCGAAGCCGCTGCAATGAAACAGTTCAGGAATGAAGTTGGCCGTCAAGGCGTCGTCGAGCGAACACTCGGCCCCGTCGGCCAGCCCTTGCAGTTCTTCCAAAAAGCGCGGGGGTATGTGGCGGCGCTGGATGGCCACGATGAGCGATATCACCTGCTTGGGATCGATCCGCACGCCCAAAAACTCGAGCCGCGAATTCTTGGCCTTCACCTCGAACAGATAGTGCAAGTTTTCTTGAATATGTTCTTTCAAGAGCGCGCCGTGCTGATAACCCATGTCGTAGGGCGCGCCTTTGAGATGGAGCACCCGGTACCCATCGATCTCTTCCAAGAATCCGTCGCCGCAACGGGCCACGGTTTGGGCCTCGGCGGGGCGGAGGGCCAACAAGATGACGGCCGCCACGGCAAGGTGGCCCAGCACGACGGCAAAACGATGCGACCGCATGAGACGGCTCCTGGTCAGGGCGGGTGGAACTCGACAACGATTATAGCGGAGAAGCGGCCCGCGGCCCTAGAGCGCCGCCACGATCGACGACCTAGGAAGGTTGTCCTACGGGCCGTTAGAATAGGGGCTTCCCCTAAACTCTCGTTGCAACGCTGTGTCGCAAAACCGACTCATCTTGATCATCATGGCCGCGGTGGTTGCCTGGGGCGGCTTTTTGGCCCTCGGCAACTACTTAGCCGGCCATAATTGGCGCGGACCGGCAATGGTGATGGGATGCGTCGTCGCCTTCCTGGTATTTTGGGGGCTGATGCTCGCCTCGCGCCGCCGGCGCGGATAACAACGGACGAAAAATTTTAGCGCCCTCACCTGGCCTCTCCCAGAGGGAGAAGCAAAGATAGATCAGCCCTCACTTGGCCTTTCCCAGCGGGAGAGGAATGCTTCCACCATGAAGATCGTCGAAGTTCGCACCATCGCCCTTGGCGGCGCCACGCACGACCACGGCTGGCCCGGCGGCACCGATCCCAATGTGCAGTACAACACGCTCGTCGAGGTCGTCACCGATGAGGGCTTCACCGGCCTGGGAAGTTGCTACACCACGCGGGCGCTGGTCGAAGGCTCGCTGGAGCTACTGCGGCCGCATCTGATCGGCGAGACGGCCCTGGAAGCCGAACGGGTGAGCGAGAAACTGCGGCAGTCGATGTTCTGGCTCGGCCGCGGCGGCTCGGTCGAGCACACGATCAGCGGCATCGACATCGCGCTGTGGGACCTGCTGGGCAAGGCTGTGGGCCAGCCCGTCTCGCGGTTGCTGGGCGGCGATTATCGCGACCGGATCAAGCCTTACGCGTCGATGCTGTTTGAAGAGCCGGGCCTGCTGCGCGACAAGCTGGCCGAGCAAGTGTCGCGGGGCTTTCGGGCCATCAAGCTCGGCTGGCGACCGTTCGGTCGCGTCAGCCGGCAGTACGACGAGCTGTTGGTGCGCACGGCCCGCGACACCGTGGGCGACGAGGTTGAACTGATGGTCGATGCCGGCGGCAGCGAGCAGTTTTGGCCGCACGGCGTAAGCTGGGCCCGCGAGACGGCCAAAATGCTCGGCCAGTATGGCGTGGTCTGGTTCGAAGAAGCGCTCAAACCGGACGATGTCGAGGGTTTCCTCGAGCTGCGCCAAACCTCGCCGGTGTTGATCGCGACGGGCGAAGTGCTCACTCGCCGGCAATCGTTTCAGCCGTTCATCGAAAATCGCGCGGTCGACATCATTCAGCCCGATCTGACCAAGTGCGGCGGCTTGAGCGAAGGCCGACGGCTGGGCTGGGCGGCTTACGATCATGGTGTGTTGTTGGTGCCTCATGGTTGGAACACGGGCGTGGGCGTCGCGGCCGATTTGGCGCTTTCGGCGGCGATGCCGGTAGCCCGCTGGATCGAATTTCAGACCGGCGTGCCGTACATCGAGGAAATCATTTCGCCGCGGTTCAAGCTCGATGCCGAAGGCATGTTGCACGTGCCGACAGGGCCGGGCTTGGGCATCGAGCTCAATCTTGATGCGGTGGAAAGATACTCCCGCCGATGACCGGGCATAATGACATCACGTGCTGTTATCGGTGGCCGGGGCAGAAGCTGGCCGCATTCGATATGGCAATCAGAAAACGCTTGTCCGGGCCAGCGATGCCCCGGTGGTAGACCTGCCGGGGCATCGCCGCGATTAACCTCCGCCGTGAATTTCGTCGTTTAGATCGCGGCTCTGCCCCAGCCGCCTCTTTAGCCGGCCCAAATTCTCACAAGACGCGGGTTGTCACTCGATCGCGTCGAGCCCTTCGGCCAGCGCGGCCTGCACCCATTCGGACGATTCGATGCCCACGGAGAGGCGAATGGTGCCGTGAGTGATGCCCAGGGCCTCGCGCGCCGCATCGGGCATTGATCGATGACTTGTCGAGGCCGGATGACTGAGCGTAGTGCTCAGGTCACCAAGAGACGGGCAAAAGGCAATCTGACGGGCGCCGGCGATCAACCGCTCGGCGGCGTCGCGGCCGCCCTTCAAAGTGAATGTGACCATATTGCCGAATCGCCCCTCGAATTGCCGCGCGGCCAACGCGTGATTGGGGTGAGCGGCAAGGCCGGGATAATCGACTTGCGCGACTTCATCGCGGGCTTGCAAAAATTGCGATGCCGCCAGGGCATTGGCGCCCGCCCGTTCGGCTCGCAGGGACAATGTACCCAGGCCACGCAACGCCAGCCAGCAATCGAAGGGACTGGTTGACCAACCCCACGTCGATTGCGTGGAAACAACGCGCTGCCAATCGGCTGCGCGGCCGCAGAGCAAGCCGAGCAAGACGTCGCTATGACCGCTCATCAACTTGGTCAGGCTTTCGACCACCAGGTCGGCTCCAAGCTCCAGCGGCCGGCAAAGCACCGGCGTAGCAAACGTGTTGTCAACCAGCAAGCGAGCACCGCGCTCACGCGCCAGTTTCGCCAGCGCCGCGATGTCTGAAACACGCAGACGGGGATTGGTGATCGTCTCGACCACCAGCAGCCGCGTGTGCGGGCGGAACGCCGCCGCCGTGGCGGCCGGGTCGCAGGTATCGACCACGGTCGATTCGATACCGAGCCGCGGCAACTCGGCGGCGAAAAGCTGTGAGCTACGGCCATAGAGCTGATTGCTGACCACAACATGCTGGCCCGGCTCAAGGTGAGCAATGGCGGCCAAGGCCAGGGCGGCCATGCCCGAACTACAGACGGTGGCCCGCTCGGCGCGGTGCAGGTCGCGGCATTTTTCGGCGAGCAGGTCGGCATTGGGGTGGCCATCGCGGCTATAGACGTAGCCGGGCATCTCGCCGGAGAGCAGCCGGCTGGCGTCATCGGGCGAGCCACACCGATAGACTGACGCCAAGTAAATAGGCGGCGACGCCGGCTCGGTTGGTTGGGGCGGCAATGGAGATTGCCGGGGGCAAAGATCGTCGGGCGTGGGCGGCTGTCCGGCCGGCAATGAAGACCCTTGGTTCGGTGCGCCCATGAGCTAGATTCTAAGCCGATGCGCTAGCCAGGCAACTTGGCTTCGCCGGCTTCGCTTGCGCGTCGGAGCGGCGTGTATCGCTTTCTTCCAGTTCGGCGCGCACAATGGCTAGGTGCGGCGGAGCATCGATTCCGATCCGTACTACTCCCGGCGAAATGCGGACCACGGTGATCGTCACTTCGTCACCGACCCGGATACGTTCATCAACCTTGCGAGACAATACCAGCATAATCGGCCTCCGTGCAAAGAGGGTTTTTGGCTTAAAGTGCTTGCAGCTTGGGTGCTAGCATAGTGATGCTAGCACGGCCGTGCAAGCTTGGTCCAAAAAGTACCGCAAAGCCTTGTGAAGACAGACGTTATTGCTATCGACCCGACTCGTCCGGACGGCCAGTTGCTGACCCGGGCGGGCCAAATACTTGGCCGAGGCGGCCTCGTGGCGTTTCCCACCGAGACCGTCTACGGCCTAGGCGCCAATGCCTTGGACACCGACGCCGTAGGGCGGATATTCACGGCCAAAGGGCGGCCGGCGACGAACCCTCTGATCGTTCACATTGCGGAGGTTTCCGAGGTCAAGCAGGTTGCCGACGATTGGCCTAAGATTGCCGCTCAGTTGGCGCAGTCTTACTGGCCTGGGCCGCTGACACTTATCTTACCCAAGGCGGCCGCAGTGCCCGACGTGGTGACGGCTGGCGGCGCGACGGTGGCCATCCGCTTGCCGGCGCATCGAGTCGCGCGCGGTCTGATCCGCACCGCCGGAGTGCCCCTGGCAGCTCCGAGCGCCAATCGCTCGATGCGGATCAGTCCTACGCGCGCCGAGCATGTGATGGCCGGACTGGCCGGGCGAATCGACCTGGTGCTCGACGGCGGCCCCACGCCCGGAGGCCTGGAGTCGACCGTAATCGACCTGACAAGTTCGCCGCCGAGGCTGCTGCGCCCCGGGCTGGTTTCCCGCGACGAAATCGAAGCGGTGATCGGACCAATCCAGTTGCCGGAGTCAAACGCCGAGCGGCCACCTGCGTCTGGACCCGTGCGGTCACCGGGCATGATGCAGCGACATTATGCCCCGACGGCGCCGTTGGAATGCGTGGCTTCGGAAAGCTGGCGGCGCGTCGAAGAGCTCCATCGGCACGGGGCGCGGATCGGTTGGCTGACATTCCACGGCGGGGCACCGATATCGCACTCGGGAGTGTCGGTGATCGAGCTGCCCGACGACCCAGCGGCCTACGCTGCCGGGCTGTATGCGGCGTTGCACGCGTTCGATGCCCAGGCCGTCGATCGGATTGTCGTCGAAATGCCGCCCGAGACCGACGCCTGGCTCGCCATCCGCGATCGGCTCCGCCGAGCGGGTAGCTCGGCGTAGGGCGTCGCTTGGTTGCGGCCGATTGGCAGGTGGGGCATTGGTCGGGTAAATTGTAGGGAACGCCCCCTGGCGGCGCGCCGGGAGAGGGCGTTCCCTAATCGGTTTTGACATTCAAAAACGGCATGTGGACCAGCCGCCCTCGGCTGGTTCCGCGACGCCGACTGGCGTCGGCGACACAGCCGAGGGCGGCTGTGCCACATGGCCGTTCCCACAATTATCGATTTTGAACGTCAAAACCGATCAGACGCTCGCGATCAAAACTTTATCTCCCTCAACCGGAGCAACATCCTTTGAACTTTGCAGACTCGCCGATCGTGGCCGAATATCGTCGCCGAACGCCGGGTTCGGCCGAATTGGCGCGGCAGGCCGCTTCGGTCTTTCCGGGCGGCGTTACCCACGATGGCCGCATCCTGGAGCCATACCCAATCTATGTCGATCGAGCAGCCGGTCCGCGCAAGTGGGACGTCGACGGCAATGAATACGTCGATTACACCGGCGGCCACGGTGCGCTGCTGCTCGGACACAATCATCCGCAAGTGGTCGAAGCCGTGCATCGGCAACTCGACCGCGGCACGCATTTCGGGTCGTGCCATGCCTGGGAGGTCAGTTGGGGCCAGTGGGTCGAGCGGCTGGTGCCTTCGGCCGAGCGGGTGCGCTTCACTAGTTCGGGCACCGAAGCCACAATGATGGCCATGCGGCTGGCCCGCGCCTTTACGGGCAAGCCCAAGGTGATGCGGTTTTTGGGGCATTTTCACGGCTGGCACGATCACGCGGCCTTTGGCGTCGGCTCGCATTTCGACGGCACGCCGACGCCCGGCGTGCTGGCCGAAGTGGCCGGCAACGTGGTGCTGGCTCCGCCGGGCGACCTGGCGGGCACACGTGCCGTGCTCGACGCACACCCCGACATCGCGGCAGCCATTATCGAACCGACCGGCGCGAGCTGGGGCCAGGTGCCGGTGCTGAAGGATTTTTTAGTGGGCCTGCGGGAGCTGACGGCCCAGCGTAGCGTGCAGTTGATCTTCGACGAAGTCATCAGCGGCTTTCGCTGCGCGCCGGGCGGAGCACAGCAGTGCTACGAGGTGCGCCCCGACCTGACCACGCTGGCCAAGATCCTGGCGGGCGGCTTGCCCGGCGGCGCAGTCGCGGGTCGCAAAGACATTCTCGATGCCCTCGATCTTGAGCGATCGGCCGCCAGCGGACGTGAAAAAGTGCCCCACCAGGGTACGTTCAATGCCAACCCACTTTCGGCCGTGGCCGGGGCGACCACGTTGGAGATCGTCGGCACGACCGACGTCTGTGAGCGGGCGAACGACTACGCCGCGCGGCTGCGCGAAGAGCTCAACCGCGTGTTGCGCGACGAGCGCGTACCCTGGGCCGTCTATGGCACGTACTCTGGCTTTCATGTTTTCACCAACCCGCAAAAGCTGGACATCACCGCCGCCGACATCGACGCCGGCAAGTATGATTACCGCGTGCTCAAGGCCGCCGTGCCCCGTTCGTTGGCTACCAAACTGCGGCTGGGAATGATGATCCACGACGTCGAGATCTTTTCGTGGCCCGGCGGGCCGACCTCGGCCGTGCATAGCATAGACGATCTGCAACAGACCGCCGATGCCTTCCGCCGCACGCTGAAGATGTTGCGGGCGGAGGGCGAAATAAGCTGAGTCGCTGTCCGTTCGTTGCCGCCTAACAAACAGGCAAAAAAATTGCGGGCAAAAAAATGGAATTAAGGGATGATTATTCCCCGATCACCTTCACCAGCACGCGTTTGTCGCGGCGCCCGTCGAACTCTCCATAGAAGATCTGCTCCCAGGGGCCGAAGTCAAGTTTGCCCCCGGTGATTGCCACCACGACTTCGCGGCCCATCACCTGCCGCTTCAGATGGGCGTCGGCATTGTCCTCGCCCGTGCGGTTGTGCTGATAGCGTGCCGGCGAGGCATCGAACGGCGCCAGCCCTTCGAGCCATTTCTTGTAGTCCTCGTGCAGGCCAGATTCATCGTCGTTGATAAAGACGCTGGCCGTGATGTGCATTGCGTTGACCAGGCAGAGCCCCTCGCGGACTTGGCTTTGGCGGACGATCTCTTCGACCCGCGGCGTAATGTTCAAAAACGCCATTCGGGCAGGCAGGTTGAACGTGAGATACGCAGTATGAGATTTCATAATGCTATAAGGTAATGCTATTCCGCCGGGTTCGCCCAGTCCCTTTGACCGTGCGATCTGCTACAATGAGGGCCGCACCGAGCCGTCTGGAGCGGCCATCGTGGGTGATCCGACTCGGCGCTGCCATCTCAGACGAAAGAAACCGATGTCGCCCGCTGAACAAAAGGTACTCGCGATTTTCCGCATGTATCGCGTCTCGCCTTACCAGATGTTGTGTCTAAATCGCGTCACCCAGGGCAATCTGGAGGCCCCGCTCCAGCGGCTGATCCAGCGGGGGCTGGTCGTCAAGGAACGCACCAAGGACGCCTACCACCTGACGCCCGCCGGGTATGTGGCCGCGCAGTCAGAGACCGAGAGCCCAGTGGCGTCGTAACACGGAATTCATTCCATTCCGTTCAAACACGGAGTGCATGCTTTTCTTCGAGAGGAATGGAATAAATTCCGTTCTACGAACGGGGTGCCAGTTGGCTCAGGCCGATCACGCCGCCCGGCGGCGCGGGCGGCACTGCGCGGCGCGGCGGCGGATCTCGTCGTGCGCGAGCAACTCGAAGCGGGCCGGCGTCTGTTCCGAGCCGGGGCGCTCGATGAATACGCTCGTCGCGGCATGCAACAGCCGCGGTACGTAGAACCAGGCCCGCTCGAGCGACTCGGTCGGCTGGTCCGAGGCAATCACGATCAAATCGCATGAACCAATTTCATTCGCCATTCGGGCCAGCGCCGTGAACGGGTCGCCTGGAATCAGCCGCACGCGCGCCGGCGTGGTCTTCAAGAGTGAGTGGATCTCTTTTAGTGAAAGGCCGTCGCTTTCGGCCGGCGGGCGCAACTCGAACAGGTCGATGCCGGCATAGTTTACCAGCTCATCCGTGCCGCGCGTGGCCGCCTCGATCATTCGCCGCGCCCGCTGCCCTGTACGCAAGCCGACTTCCAAAATCCTGCGCGCTCGGTTGCGCCGGATCGCCCGGTAGATGATCCGGTCGCCGGGCGGCTTGGAAAAATACGTAAGGTGCGCCAGCCGAATCGCGTCGAGCAATCTTCGCATGTTAATCATCTTCGGCAGAAAAAGCGGTAAAGTCGAATGCAGACCCGTGATAGGGCGACTATACTAGACCCCCATGAATACGATCTTGGTGACCGGCGGAGCAGGTTTTATCGGTAGCTGCTTCGTGCGCGGCTGGCTGGCCCAGGGAGCGGGAAAGTTGGTCAATCTGGACAAGCTGACCTACGCGGGCAATCTCGATTCGCTCGCCCCGGTGGCTGGCCACCCCCATTATGTGCTGGTCGAGGGCGACATCGGCGACCGCGAACTGGTGGGCCGGTTGCTCGACGAATACCAGCCGTCGGCCGTTGTCAACTTCGCGGCCGAATCGCATGTCGACCGCTCGATCGAAGGCCCGACCGAGTTTGCCCGGACCAATGTGCTGGGCACCTGCGAGTTGCTGGCCGCCGTGAGGGGCTATTGGTCGCGCTTGGCGGAACCGCGGCGCTCGGCGTTTCGCTTCCTGCACGTATCGACCGACGAGGTCTATGGTTCGCTCGGCCCGACCGGGGCTTTTTCAGAAACCACACGTTACGCCCCCAATTCGCCCTACGCCGCCTCGAAGGCCTCTTCGGACCATTTTGTGCGGGCGTACCACCATACCTTTGGGCTGCCGGTGCTCACCACCAATTGCTCGAACAATTACGGCCCCTACCAGTTTCCCGAAAAGCTGATTCCGCTGATGATTCTCAACGCCCTGGAAGGCAAGCCGCTGCCGGTCTATGGCGACGGCCAGCAGGTGCGCGATTGGCTGTTTGTCGAGGACCATTGCGACGCCATCCGCACCGTGCTGCGGCGGGGCACGGTGGGCGAGGTTTACAACATCGGCGGAAACTGCGAGCGGGCAAATCTGGACGTGGTGCGAACGATCTGCGCGATCGTCGATCGTTTGCGGCCCGATCTGCCGCACGGTCCCTGCGAGCGGCTGATCACCTACGTCGCCGATCGGCCCGGTCACGACCGGCGCTATGCCATTGACGCCAGTAAAATCCGCAGCCAGCTTGGTTGGCAGCCGCGGCAAGATTTCGAATCCGGCCTGGAGATTACCGTCCGTTGGTATCTCGACAACCCGAAGTGGGTCGAGCGAGTCACGTCGGGCGTTTACGCACGCGAACGGCTGGGGCTCATTGGAAAGGAATAGCACCTTCCATGCACAAAGGCATCATCCTGGCCGGTGGCTCCGGCACGCGGCTTTACCCGATTACGCGGGCGGTCAGCAAGCAACTGCTGCCGATCTACGACAAGCCGATGATCTTCTACCCGCTGTCGACCCTGATGCTGGCGGGCATTCGCGACATTCTGCTCATCACCACGCCGGCTGACGTCGCGGCCTTCGAGCGGCTGCTGGGCGACGGCAGTTGGCTGGGCATCTCGGTCCATTACGCCGTGCAGCCGCGGCCCGAAGGGCTGGCCCAGGCGTTTTTGATCGGCCGCGAATTTGTCGGGCACGATCCGGTGGCGCTGATTCTGGGCGACAACCTATTTTATGGTCAGGGTTTTCAACCGATGTTGGCCGAGGCCGCCAGCCAGACGCGCGGCGCCACCGTGTTTGCCTACGCCGTGAAAGATCCCGAGCGTTACGGCGTGGTCGAATTCGACGACGCGGGCCAAGCCATTTCGATCGAAGAAAAACCTGCTCGGCCTAAGTCCCACTACGCCGTGACCGGCCTTTACTTTTACGACAACCAGGTGCTCGACATCGCCGCGGCGCTGCGCCCCTCGGCCCGCGGCGAACTGGAAATCACCGACGTCAACCGCGAATATCTCGACCGCGGACAGCTTCACGTACAGTGCTTCACGCGAGGCTTCGCCTGGCTCGACACTGGCACCTTCGAGTCGCTCTTGCAGGCCTCGAACTTCATCGAGACGATCGAGCAGCGGCAGGGGCTGAAGGTGGCCTGCCTGGAAGAGGTCGCCTATCTGAAGAATTTCATTACCGCCTCGCAGCTCGAAGCGCTGGCGGCCTCACTCAAGAACAGTTACGGCGATTACTTGCGCGACCTGCTCGCACGCGAGTAGGAGCGGCGAGTTTGGGCTACGAGTGTTCGCGCCAAACGTCGTCGGAATAGGTGCGTTCGACGATCCGCCCGTATTCCTCCAGCGA
This sequence comes from Pirellulales bacterium, assembly GCA_035252155.1. Classification (GTDB taxonomy): domain Bacteria; phylum Planctomycetota; class Planctomycetia; order Pirellulales; family JAICIG01; genus JAICLL01. The sequence continues at coordinate 63,315 of DATFDL010000224.1, forward strand.
GCGGCGTTGCCCAACCGAATGCCAAGGATTCACCTCTTTCAGTTCGGGCATGATCTCCAAGATCTGATCGACCAGGGTGTCGGCCAGCCGTTGAATCGACGGGGTCTGGGCTTTTTCGCGGATGGCCGCCACGGTTTTCATGATGCGGACCAACCGCGCGCGTTGCAGCACCGGGGTCGAAAGCGGCGCACCCGAATCGACTAGCAGTTCAGCAACCGGCACTTCGAGCGCCTGCTGCCACTGATAGAGCCGACTGAGCGGCAAATCGCTGGTTTTTTCCTCCTCACGGCGCAGTTCGCGAATGTCGGTGTGCAGAACTTGTCCGACTCGTCGGAGCGAAACGCCCTGCTGTTGACGTACTTCCTTGATGCGGTGCAACGGTGGATCGGATCCCGCCGAGGCCGTCACCGCCGGCACGATGCGCAGCTCCTGCGCACCGATCTCCGAAAGACTCATGCAATGCTCTCCCTCGTTCGCTCCGTGGATGGGCCTCTCGGCAAGACGACTGCCGCTCACTCAAGCAACCCGCTGGCCCCGAGCAGCGATGAAACGCCGATCGGCCATTGGGAGCTGGATAATCGTCGCGGATCGGTCAGACCGCGACCATGAGCGCCGAAGCCGCGCTAGCTCGAAGATCGACTCATCTCCGTTCGTGGCCGACGTAGTGCGTCGGGGAACTTAGTGCAACGACAGACGAGATAGCACTATTTCCCGCGACGTTCTTGCCCGTTTACGTCGGCGGCCTGCTTACAGGCTGACCCCTGCCCTACCTAAAGACTGCCCCTCCCCAAAGATTGCCCGTCCCCTTAGCTGCCCACGCCCCGTTTTTGCCACCGTCCGCCCCACGGGTCATCATAGGCGGGACATGATAGCATGGCAAGTGGCAAAAAAGGGTTCAGGGTTTAGGGTTCAGCATTTTCGTTCGGGTCTGTTAGTTTGGCGCAGGCGGTCGGAGCCGCGATCGGTTTGGGGTACGTTGCGCGCCCGACGGGCTCGGCGCAAGCGATTTAGGGTCGAACAAAATGCTGAACCCTGAACCCTGAACCCTCTATTCGCCCCAGGCAAAGGCCTTGATCCGGTCGAGGTAGTTGGGACGCCGCGCGGCGGCACGGCCTTCAGCCGGGACCGGCTGCGCCGCGTGTCGAGGGGCGTTGGGCAGGCGAGCGGCCACGCGTCCCTGCGGCTCGGCGCGCCAGGTTGACGAGCGAGCCTCGACCTCGTGCGACCGATAGCCGCGGTCTTGCAAATACCGCAGCCAATCACTTTCGGCACGTTGCCGCGCCCAGGACTCCAATAATCGCCGGCGGATCATTTGCCAGGCTGGCGCCTCGCTCGGCAAAACGGCGGGCGATGCCGGAATCGCGCCCAGCGAATGGTGGCCGCGCCCGGTCACCACCACGTCGGCCGATCGGGCGGCCTGCCACATTTCGGCCAGACACCGCGGACCCGTTTCGCTGCCTTCGCGGCGATAGAGTATGACTTCGCCGGAACTATGCCGCAGACCGATCCGCATCACTTCGGCCGCGCTCGTGCGGGTCGGATTGGTGAGTAATTTTAACTGGGGATAGCAGACGACCAACTCGCCCAGGCTCTCGCGGGTGGCGTCGGTCGAGCCGTTGTCGATCACCAGCAACTCGAAACGGTGAGTCAGTTCCTCCGACGCTTCGAGCAGTCGGCCGATAAGCCCCTGGACCGTCGATTGGCAATTCAATACCGGAACGAAGACAGACAACAGATTCTTCAACGGACATATCCCCTTGTGGACAAGCTTCAAAACCCACCAGCTTTGGCATCGGCCGCCGGAAACAAGCGACTGAAGCCAGCCGGGGAAGTAGAGAAAGACACGGAGTGTGACGGTCTATCGGGCGGCAACGGCCGCCCGAGAAACTCCGCCAGCGCCGATTGTGCGGCGCGCGACGCCGACTGTGGTGAAGGCGTCGTGCTTGCGTCGGGACGGCCGAGACGACCGCATCAGCCAGGAGGAGACTGCCGTGTACCACACCTACTTGCAGCGCGCCCGCGGGTATGGCATATTCGGTTTCTTCAACTTCTGCCTCGGCCGAAGAGGGCTCCCGACGCGATGCAGATCTGGCCGGCGATCGACCTGCTCGGCGCCAAGTGCGTCCGCTTGCAGCAGGGAGACTATCAACGCGAAACGGTCTTCGGCGATGATCCGGCCGCCATGGCACGGCATTGGGTCTCGTTAGGCGCCCGCTGCCTGCACCTGGTCGATCTCGACGGGGCGCGCGATGGCCGGCCCGCCAACCTTGAGAGCGTCAAGGCCATCGTTAATGCCGTTGACGTGCCCTGCGAGCTGGGCGGCGGCATTCGCACCGAAGAAGACATCGTCCAGTTGCTCAAATTAGGTCTGGCGCGGCTCGTGGTAGGTACGCGCGCGCTCCGCGAGCCGGAATGGTTTTGCCGAATGTGCCGGCAATTCCCAGAGCGTCTGGTGTTGGGTATCGATGCCCGCGACGGCCGCGTGGCCACCGACGGCTGGCTGGCGACCAGTGATTTGCCGGCCACCGAGCTTGCCCGGCGATACGCGCGCGAACCGTTGGCCGCAATCATCTATACCGACATCGCCACCGACGGCATGCTGGCCGGCCCGAACCTGGCGGCCATGGCCGAAATGTGCCAATCCGTGGACCTTCCGATTGTCGCCTCAGGCGGAATTGCCAGCGCCGCCGACGTGGCCGCGCTGGCGGCGCTGCCTCTGGCTGGCTGCATCATTGGCCGCGCCCTGTACGAGCGCGTACTCACCCTGCCCGACGCCTTAGCCGCCGCGGAACGTAGAGCGGGGGCCGGGCAGGTTACTCGGAAACCTGAGTCCTGAGCGTACAGTAGGCATCACGCTCCGCGTGATGGTTCGCCTCACGCGGAGCGTGAGGACTACTATACGCCCGAAATAAACTGAACCCTGAACCCTGAACCCTGAACCCTGAACCCTGAACCCTCTCATGGCCCAACGCACCGTCGGAGACATCCGCAACATTGCTTTCTGCGGCCACGGATCGGCCGGTAAAACGACCCTTGTCGACAAGTTTTTGACCAAGACCGGAATGGTCAAGCACCCGGTCAACGTCGACGACGGCACCAGCGTCTGCGATTTCGACGAGGAAGAGAAACACCACAAATACACGATCGAAGCCAGCGTCGTGCATTTCGAGCATGCCGGCAAGCACTTCCAGGTCATCGACACGCCGGGCTATCCCGATTTCATCGGACAAACCATCGCCGCGTTGCGGGCCGTCGAGACGGCAGCCATTGTCATCAACGCGCACTCGGGCATCGAGGTCAACACCCGCCGCGTGTTCCGTGAGGCCGGCAATCGCGGTCTGGGGCGGATCATCGTCGTCAGCAAGATGGATGGCGAGAACATCGACTTTCCCGGCTTGCTCCGCAAAATCAAAGAGCAGTTTGGCACGTGCTGCATTCCGCTCAACGTGCCGCTGGGCAGCGGCCACGATTTTCGGGGCGTCGTCAGCACGCTCAAGCCGCCGGCCGACGCCAAAGGCGCGCTGGCCAATCCGTCTGAAATTACCACCTCGTTGATCGAGGCGATCATCGAGCACGACGAAGAGGCGACGGCCCGCTACTTCGACGGCCAGCAGCCGACCGACGAAGAGCTAAGCCGCCTGCTGCCCGAAGCCGTGGCCGAAGGCGGCCTGATTCCCATCGTGTGCGTGGCGGCCAAGCCGGACCTTGGCGTGGCCGAACTGCTCGACGCGCTGGCGCTGTGCGCGCTTTCGCCCGAACGAATCGTCCGCCAGGCGAAGCGCGAGGACGGCAGCGAGGTGACGCTGAAGCCCGATCCCGCCGGTCCGTTGGCCGCCCAGGTATTTAAGACTCGGATCGATCCGTTCGTGCAGAAGCTGAGCTTCATCCGCGTTTTCTCGGGCACGCTCAAGAACGGCGAAACCGTGCACGCCTCGAAGGCCCGCAAGGGGGTCAAGCTTTCGCAGCTTCTGCGCGTGCAGGCCAACCACACCGAGCCGGTCGAGTCGGCCGGGCCGGGCGACATTGTGGCCGTGGCCAAGACTGAAGACCTGCACACCGGCACCAGCTTGGGCGACCTGGTGCTGCCGGCCCTTGAGTTCCCCACGCCGATGGCCGGCTTGGCGGTCAGTCCCAAAAGCCGCGGCGACGAAGGCAAGCTCTCCACCGCCTTGCACAAGATTGTCGAAGAAGACCCGACGCTGCACCTCGACCGCGACGCTCAGACCAAGGAGCTGGTGATGACCGGGATGAGCGAGCTGCACTTGCAAATTATCCGCGAGCGTTTGAAGCGGCGCGACAAGGTGGAGGTCGACGTCAAGGAGCCGAAGATTCCCTATCGCGAAACGATTCAGGCCAAGGCCGAGGGCAGTTATCGCCATAAAAAACAGACAGGCGGGCGCGGCCAGTTTGGCGAGGTACACATTCGCATGTTCCCGGTGCCGCACGGCGCCGATATCGAGACATTCGCGACCAAGGCCCATTTTCCCTCGATGCGCGAGTATCATTACGATGCGGCCCACAACTTTCTCTGGGTCGATTCGATCGTGGGCGGCACGATTCCGAACAACTTTCTGCCGGCCGTCGAAAAGGGTTTTAAAGAGCGGTTGGAGCGCGGCGTGGTGGCCGGCTACAAGGTGCAGAATGTCGGAGTCGAAGTCCACTTCGGCAAGCACCATCCGGTCGATAGTTCAGAAGCGGCGTTCAAGACGGCCGGCTCGATGGCTTTCCGCAACGTCTTTCAACAAGCCAAGCCCTCGCTGCTGGAGCCGATCGTCACGTTGCACATCACGGTGCCCGGCGAAAAGCTGGGCGACATCAATAGCGATCTTTCGGGCCGCCGCGGCCGCGTGCTGGGCATGGACTCGGCCGGCGGTGATCTGCAAACGGTCACCGCCGAGGCGCCGCTGGCTGAGGTCACCACCTATGCTCGGGCCTTATCCAGCATGACCGGCGGGCAGGGCAGTTACACGATGGAATTCAGCCGTTACGAAGTTGTACCCGGCAACGTGCAGAAAGAGATCATCGAAAAAGCGGTGCTGCACCCCGAAGAAGAAGAGTGATCCTCCGTGGCGTTCCGCGAAGTGCGGGTGGACGTCGCGCCGCCCCTCAGCGGAACGGCACGGAGTCCGTTCCCTACAGACCTGAACGATAAACCGATTAGCGTCAATCCGTCTTCTTGCTAGGGAGTCCTTCCGCGTCCGCGGCCGGGCGGTTGAACGACCGCTCAACTTTGTCGTTGACATCGACCGAAACTGAGTGGTCGCGCCAAATCCAGCGCATCATGTCGGGAAAAATGGCGCCTCCTTGCTTCTGGCCGTGCAGTCCGATGCCCCAGGCGTAGTTCATGTCATATCCCTTTTTGGTAAGTGCTTCGACCAAACGCACGTTCTGCAAGAACCAGTCGCGTCGCGGGTCGTAGTCGCCGCCCCTGCGAGTGCCGCGGTTATCGTTGCGGCCGTCCTGAAAGAAGAGGCGGAGCGGCTTTTTCTCGCTGGCCAACACGCGCTCCGGGTAAACGTCGCCCCCGCGCAGGTTGACGAAGCTGCCCACCAAGCTGATGACTTTGCGGAATTGATCGGGCCGCTCCCAGGCGACGGTGAACGCGGCAATCGCCCCCGAGCTGGCCCCGCAGATGCCGCGTTGCTCGGGGTCGGTCGAAATGTTGTATTCCTTCGTCAGCTCGGGCAGTAACTCATCGCAGATGATCCTGGCGTATTTGTCGTCCGGCGTGTTGTACTCCGTCGGGCGATTCGTCGAACGGTCTCCCCAATCCTTGGGCGACGGCTCGGGCTGCTGGGGCGTTCTTCCCGGATTGATGAACACGGCGATCATGACCGGAATCTCCCGGCGGTGGATCAGGTTGTCGATGACGTTTTGGGCGCGGACGTCGCCCTTTTCGTTCTTAAACGCCTGTCCGTCGTTGAAAACCATCAGGCTGGCCGGCTGCGATGCATCGTACTGCGCGGGGACATAGACCCAATAGGTATGAGAGGTGCCCGGATAGACGTCGCAGGGAAGAGTATGCGGTCCGACCATCTTTCCATGAGGCACTCCTTCCTGCTCCAAGGAATCCGGCCCCAGCTTGTAGAAGTCGTCGAGCCCTTGTGCGAGCACGTTTGTTGCGACGAGCAAGAGCGCCAGGCTAAGCAGCGTTTCATGTTTCATGGACGTTCGAGTCTCCTTGCTTTTTTGAAAAGGCGGGCGGCGATTCTGTGGATGCCAATTCGGTATCGGACGTCGCTGCGTTGGCGTCAGCATTGCCTCACTTCGACCGGCGTGGGTTTTGGCCATGCACAAATCGTAACTGACAGTGGTTCTGCTTGCACACGCCTCACAGCGGCTTGCCCGCGGCTTTGGTGGTGTCCATCGTCGGTTATACTGCGTTAATGCCCGGCGCGGGGCAGCCTACTTCGGCGTGTAATCGGCAGAGCTGCCCGACGGAGTTCTCTGGTGTGCCCATGTCTGAGATCGCGCCCTGGACGCGATTGTTCCTGATCAGCCTGGCCCTGTTCGTGGCCTGCAAGTGGCTCACGTACCGGCGGGCGACGCACCGACTCGAGGGGGTTACCCTTCCAAGACTGCTTTCCTACTGGCTACTTTGGCCCGGCATGGACGCTGATGTCGCTCGTCCCTTCGTGTTTCAGCCGCTGGCGAGGAGGGTCGGGCCGAGCCGGGCGGCCGCGGCGACGTTCTTGTTTTCAGGTCTGTTTCATGAGCTGACTTTTTCCGTGCCCGCGGCGGGAGGATTCGG
>DATFDL010000225.1:0-13035 GCA_035252155.1 Pirellulales bacterium
CGGAAACGATGATTCGATTTGACGAAGCAAACATTCTAAAGCGATTCAATGGCTTCACCGGGGCATGAGATAGGTGCCGGCGATCACATCTTGCCACCCGCGCCGCGGTTGGGCAAGCGCGTAGAGAGCGCCCAGGCAGGACAACCCGCCGAGCAATTCGGCGAAGCAAACCCCGCCTACAAAAATCCAGGTCGACGCCTCCTCCGGATGAAAGGTGGCCTGCCCATCGGACGTCGCGGCGTTGAATTGCGGCAGTCGAGCCACCAAGACACCCATCATCGCGTAGGGCAGCATGATGCCAGCCCAGGCTACGAAGTTCCTCCAGGCGCAGCGCCAGCGTCCGGCGCGGCGACCATCGGCGCGCAGCACCTCGATGCGGGTCAGCCAGAACGCCGGGCCACCGCGGAAGACAAACGCCGTGACCGCCGGCAACACCCAGACCAAGAGCGCAGTTAGAGCGATGACCAGGGTGGAGGCGTGCAATTCGGAAGCGACGATTCCCAGCAGCGCGAACGCCGCGCCCATGTAGACCATCAATTCGGTGCCCATCGTCACGGCCAAGACGCCCAGCCGGTCGTCCCAACCGAGCGCGGTGGGCTGCCGTGCGACTTCTCGCAACCGCGTGGCGGCCCAGTCGAGCGTCTCGCGCATGGTGGGGCGCGAGGCGAGCGTTTCGCTGAACTCTCGCACGTGCGACGGCAAGAGCTGGTCGCGCGTGCAGAGATCAACCGCCTCACTCAGCAGCTTGATCGCGCGGGTCTCGGCCGACATTAGCGCGAACGGACTGCCAGCCGGCGGCCCGGCGCCCTCGGCAAGATCTTGGCCGACCTTGCCATCGACCGTGGAGACGAATGGATTTTCCGTCGCCGGCCGTCCCGGTTCGACGGGATGGATCGCCACATCGAGCAGCTTGACTTGCCCGGTCCGAGTAATCCAAACCTGAGCGAGCGAGAGTAGCTCGGGCAGGGTCTGGTCGGCGACGGCCGCGGCCAACTCTTCAGCCAGTTCGAGCAACCACCATCGGCTCTGGTGCCATTGGGCGCCGCAACGAACCGCGTCGGCCAAGGGAGCGCCGATGGCGGCCTCGAAGGCATCCCAACGCCGCACACCCGACTGGCCCCCTTGCAACCAATGAAGTCGCGCCGAGCGCCCGACGGCGCGACGCGACGCCGACAACGTTTCGCTCGGGCTTTCCATGATCCAGACGGGGCGTGCCAGCAACTCGTCGCGGGCCTGGCGAACCGAGATCGCACTGTTTCGGCCCAACTCGCCCGTCAACCGGAATGGCCCAAAGCTCGCGATGCCGTCGGCGGCGAGCGGCGCGACGACGGGCAATCGTTGGCGCCGCGCCTCGGCTCGTCGCGGCCGGATGACGCGCGTTCCGCTGACCAATTCGTGGAGCCCACGATAACCATTGCGCGAGCGCATCGTGAGCGCACAAACCACCCCGAAGGCAGCCGGCAGCCAGTCGATGAGCCAAGCGAAGGGCTGTCGGTTCGGCCATTGAAACAGGGCCAACAGCGGCAGCAAGGCGCTCAGGCCCAAGGCGCCTGGGACGAACGACGTCCGAAGTAGCGAGCGTAGATAGCCGGGGCGGTCGCCATCGGGGCCGACGACCTTGAGTCCCATCAGAAGCTTCCCCAAGCCGCGCCCCCACCTCGCCTCGGCCAGCGCGAAATAGCTGACCACCAAGACCGCCTGCGCCAGCGGCAACCAGGTAATCATGAGCAAATCACTGCCACCGGCCGTGCCCGTCCGAGATGCCCGCGATGCACGCCAGAGACTGGCGGTGACCGTGGTGACGAAAGCGACCAACCCCAGCGAAATGTCATCGATCATGTACGCCGCCAACCGCCGCCCGACATCGGCGATCGACGAGCCGCCGGTGGCAAACGGCGCCAGCGCTTGCCGCAATTGGGCCAAATCGGCAAACCGCCGCGAGGGATCTTTTTGCAAGGTGCGGGCAACAATTCGCTCCACCGCCCGCGGCACGCCGGGCCGCAAGCTGCGCAACGGCGGCGGCGGGTCGGAAGTGATCTGCGCGATGACCGCGACCGCATCGCCGACAAACGGACCACGCCCCGTCAACAGGCAGAACAGCGTCGCTCCCACGGCGTAGACATCGGTCGCCGGGGTGACCGCGCCTCCGCGCACTTGCTCCGGGGCGGCAAACTGCGGGGTGCCCAGGAACGCCCCGGTACGCGTCAATTCGGCCTCGGAAACCAGCGATTTCGAAAGCCCAAAATCGCCGACTTTCACCCGCCCCTCGCTGTCGAGGAAACAATTCGACGGTTTTACATCGCGGTGAATGACGCCCTGCGCGTGGGCCGCCTCAAGGCCATCGATCACGTCGAGAATGCAATCGACCGCCCGCTCCAGCGGCAGCGATCCTTCGCGGTCGAGAATGTCTTTGAGGGTGTCGCCCGGCATCAACTCCATGGCGATGTACGGTTGGCCGTCTTCTTCACCTGCGCCGAACACGAACGTCGAACGCGGGTGCGACACCGCCGCGGCCAACTGCCCTTCGCGCAGAAACCGATCTACAGTTTCAGGTGTGGGCCGCAGACTCGGCGAGATCAGCTTCAGGGCCACACGGCGGCCGGTCTCGGCTTGCTCGGCTTCCCACACGACGCCCATGCCGCCTTCACCAAGCGACCGCAGCAGGCGGTATTCGCCGACCCGCCGCCCACGACCGTGCGGTACCGTCGTTTCCGTCGAACCGACCGTTTCCAAATCGCGTGCGGCGCGCTGCTGCGGCGTGTAATCGAGCGTTATGTCCGATCCCGCGGCGCGCGGCAACGACCCGCCACAACGCCCGCACGACGCCCGCGGTGGGTCGGTGGCTTCGATCGGCTCGTGACAATGCGGGCAGGCAAGCGGCACGGTATCGGCCCTGGCGCGGGTGAGGCCCTTACCTTAAGCCGGTTGTCACGCAAGCACAAGCAAGGGTGTTACCGCTCCGAGCAGTAGCATGGCAGGAGCGAAGCGAGTCTCACATTGGCCGACAAGCTTCACCGCGCTCAAAAAAGCTTGTCGCACGTTCCCGGCGGGGGTACAAAGGAGGGGGGCAGCCACAAAGGCCGGGACTACTGCGCCGGGCAACAGGTTGGATCGATCAATTCCAGGAGGCCGCCGATGTTCACCTTCTCGCGCCGCGATCTGTTACGTGCCACGGGCCTGGGGTTGTGGGGTGTCAGTGCCAGCGGATGGCTGCCGCTGCTGGCCGACGACGTTGCCCGGCATCCCAACCGCCGCCGGCAGTGCATCTTGCTCTGGATGCCGGGCGGCCCCAGCCAGATCGACACGTTCGACCTCAAGCCGCGACACGCCAACGGTGGGCCGTTCAAAGAAATCGCCACCAGTGTGCCGGGCCTGGGCATCAGCGAGCACCTGCCGAAGCTCGCCTCGTTGGCGGAGCATCTGGCGATCGTCCGCAGCCTGAGCACCAAAGAGGGCGATCACGGCCGCGGAACGTACCTGATGCGCACCGGGCATCAACAAGGCGGGCCGATCAAATACCCCGCCATCGGCGCATCGCTGGCCAAGGCCGTCGGTTCGGAAGAGGCCGAAGTGCCGAATTATGTGAGCATCGCCCCGACCATTCAATTCAATCCCGATGCTTTTGGTCCCGGTTTCTTAGGCGCCCGCTACGCGCCGCTGACCGTTGGCGTGCGCGGCCCGGCGGAGGGTCAAGCGGCTTCTCGATATACCGAGCTAGGTGTGGACGATCTTTTGCCGCCGGCCCGCATCAGCGCCACACAGGCTGCCGGCCGCCTGGAGCTTTGGCGGACGCTGCAAGGCAACTTTGTCGCGCGGCATCGCACCGCTTCGGCGTTGGCCCATCAGACGGTCTATCAGCGGGCCGAGCGCATGATGCAAAGCGACGCCGCCCGAGCCTTCGATCTCTCGCAAGAAACCGACGAAGTGCGTGAGGCTTACGGCCGCGGCCGGTTCGGACAAAGCTGCCTGATGGCCCGCCGGTTGATCGAAAGCGGCGTGCCATTCGTCGAGATCGTCTTAGGCGACGGCATTGCCTGGGACACGCATCAAAACAACTTTCCGATGGTGACCAGTCTTTCCGCCGAGCTCGACGCCGGCTGGGGCACGCTGATTCGCGAGTTGGCCGAGCGCGGCCTGCTCGAAACCACCACCATGCTCTGGATGGGCGAATTCGGCCGCACGCCGGGCATCAATCGCACGGCCGGACGCGATCACTTTCCCGCCGCTTGGAGTTGCGTCTTTGCCGGTGGCGGCATTCATGGCGGGCAGGCCTACGGCCGCACCAGCGAAGATGGTTTGCAAGTGGTCGATGGCAAAGTGAACGAAGGCGATGTCTTGGCCACCTTGTGCGCCGCCCTGGGCGTCGATCCCGACAGCGAGAATATCTCGGAGGAAGGCCGCCCGATCCGCTTGGCCGAAGGCAAGCCGATCGAGGCGATTTTGACAGGCAAGAGATCCGCAAGTGCCTGAGCGGCGCCGCGAAGCATTATCTGAGGGTGCCACGGCATCCGCCACGGCGCGTGTGATGTCGATTTAACGACGAGTGTCAATCGCCGTGGCGGACGCCGTGCGAACGGGGCCGCGGACGGTGGCGGCCCGCGCGAGTGACGCAGCACGGCGTCCCTCGCGGTGGCGAGATCGACCCGGGTTGCGCCGCGTTAGGCGCCGCGACGGATGCCGTGGCACCCCACGGCTTTTAGTAATCCGGTAATCGTTCCGACAGCACCAATTTTGGAGATTTTGCACTTTGATCACCGCCGACCTGGCCGAACGGCATGAACCACTGGGCGAGTTATTCTCGCTACCAACCAGTCGTGAGGAATGGAATCGCTACCGCTTGAGCGACGAGCAAGTCGCTTCGTTCCATCGCGACGGCTACGTGGCGGGCGTGCGTGTGCTCGACGACCGGCAGGTCGAGCGGCTGCGGCACGAGCTGAGCGAGTTGGCCGATGCCGCGCACCCCGGCCACCGGTTGTTCTACGAGTATCACTCGAACGAATCGCCCGACCCCAGCCAGGTGTTGTTTCATGCGCTGGGCGCTTGGCGAATCACGCCGGGGTTTCACGACGTGCTGTGGCATCCGGCCTTCACCATGCCCGCCTCGCAGCTTCTCGGCGGCGGCGTGCGGTTCTGGCACGACCAATTGTTTTGCAAGCCGGCGCGGCACGGCGGCGTGGTGGCCTGGCACCAGGACTACTCCTACTGGACGCGCACGCAGCCGATGGCCCATCTCACTTGCTGGATCGCGCTGGACGACGCCACGCGCGACAACGGCTGTTTGCAATACGTGCCCGGCAGTCATCGCTGGCCGCTGTTGCCGGTCACGGGGCTGGCCGGCGACATGGACGCCATCCAGGGCGTGCTGAGCGACGAGCAGCGGGCCGCGTTCAAGCCCGTGGCGATCGAGTTGAAGCGCGGCGAATGTTCGTTTCATCATCCGCTGATGGTGCACGGTTCGTATGAGAACCGCACCAACGGCCCGCGCCGGGCGACGGTAATCAACGTCTTTCGCGACGGCGTGCGCTCGGCCTCGAACGAGATGTTGCTGGAGGGCGTGCCGCCTATTCCCGCCGGGCAAGTGATGGGCGGCAAATTCTTTCCACTGCTCTTCGCGAACCAGGACGGCGGTCTTGCATGATGATCGACCGTGGTGGATTGTTCTCGGCACTATCGGGTGCTCCACCACAGCGCCTCATTTTTTGGTCCGGCGGCCGTTTCGCTTGCCACCCCGGCGTTTGCCTGTCCGTGACGCCTCTACCTCAGTCCAAAACTCGTCGTGCTTCAATACGTCTCCCTCGCGAATTTGCTTGCGAGAAGCTTCCAAAATGGCTTGCAGGCGAGGCGAGTATGCCATTAGCAGCCGCTCAATCTCGTCTTCATCTTGGACTCCCACGATCACCGCCACGGGCCTGCCGTTTCGAGTGACGACAACTGGACTCGCCTCGCTAGCCTTCAGAAAAGAACTGAACTGCGACTTGATTTCGGCCACGGATGCCATTTTCATAATTCTATCTTTTCTCCGCCCACGATCAGGCGATTGCCCTGTTTTTCTCCGATCGCGACAATCTGCACGGCATGTGCCGGCTCAAAGCTGAATCAGCAGCAGGTACGACCGTCTGAAATGGCGGCTTGCAGGGGCACCGATAGCCGCTGCTGAACCGGCTCGAATAACCCCGTATACGGCTCTCGCTGCAAAACCCGAAACGCAGAATCGCCAACCGCGGTGCGCACGCCGCGTCGATAGAGACGCCCATGATCGTCCTCCACGCTTTTAAACGGTCCACGATAGATGACCGCGTAGTTTTCTTCGAAGGATGGTCCACAATCTGCCTTGTAGGCCAACACGGTCACCGAACGAAATTCGATGCCCTCGACCGTGCGCCAAGGACTGCTTTGTCGCTTGGCGATGGTCACGCCGTGAAAGCCGGCCCGCTCAAAAGCCCGAAGAAACTCGTCATCACGAAAGGCGCCCGAAATGCAACCGGACCAAAGCTGCGGATCTTGCCGCAAATGTTCGGGCACGTCGCGGTCTGATACGATGTCGCAGATCGCGGCGCGCCCGCCGGGTTTCAACACGCGAAACACCTCGCCGATCAACTGCTCGCGATCTTCGGGACGGACCAGGTTCAACACGCAGTTCGACAGCACGCAATCGATGCTTTCGTCCGCGATGAGCGGCTGTTCGCGGCGCAGCCGTGATTCCAAGTCACGCAGATCGAGCCAGTCGGCCTGGTTTTGCACTGGCCGCCCGGCAAGCTCTTTGCCCAGGCGATCGAGATCAAGCTGAAGATCTTGGATCAGGCCGCAACGGAATTCGACGTTGGCATAACCGAGCCGCTCGGCCACGATCGGCCGGTTCCGCCGGGCAAGGTCGAGCATTTGCTGATTGCAGTCGACCCCGATCACATGCCCCGTGGGACCGACAATCTGCGCGGCGATGAAACAGACCTTGCCGCCGCCTGAACCGAGATCGAGCACGGTTTCGCCCGGCCGCACCCAGGCCGTCGGATCGCCGCAGCCGTAATCGCGATCGATGACCTCCTGGGGGATCGCGCGCAGGAAATCCGCATGGTATACGACGGGGCAGCAAAGCTCCTGCTCGAACCGCTCAGCCGCGGCAGCGTAGCGCGACCGGACGGCCTGCTCCGCATCGCCCTGAACCAAAACGTTTGCCGTGCTCACGTGCGAAACTCTCCCTGCGGATTGCAAGATACAGTAAACTGGCGAAGATCGACCCGTAGTCTATCATCGCCAAACGATCGTCGCGAGCAGGAAGGTCGAAAAACCGATGGCTCATTCAACATTGCTTCGACAGGGCAGCCCGCTGTCGCGCGTCGAAAACCAGCTTAAAGTGCTGAACGGCGTCGCTGGCCGACATCAATCGTTCGACGATGCGTTGCGCGAACAAGCGTTGTTTCCGCTGCGCGCCACGGACATCGAAGTATTGCAGATCAATCTTGGTAAGCTCTGCAACCAAACCTGCCGGCACTGCCATGTCGATGCGGGGCCCGACCGGCGTGAAATCATGTCGCGCGAGACCCTGGCCGCGTGCCTCGAGGTGCTCGCCCGTACCCAGATTCCTACGGTGGACATCACCGGCGGGGCGCCGGAGATGAATCCGCATTTCCGCTGGCTCGTCGAAGAATCGCGGCGGCTGGGAAGGCACGTCATCGACCGCTCGAACCTGACGATCCTTCTTGCGCCGGGATTCGACGATCTGCCGCGATTCCTGGCCGGCAACCAGGTAGAGGTGGTCGCGTCGCTCCCTTGTTACTTGGAAGAGAATACCGATCGGCAACGCGGCGCTGGGGTTTTCGCGAAGTCGCTAGAGGCCCTGCGGCGGCTCAATGCGTTGGGATATGGCGGCGCCGACGGCGCGCTCGCGCTGACGCTCGTCTATAACCCCATCGGTCCCACGTTGCCGCCACCGCAAGACCGGCTCGAAGAGGCGTTTCGGCGCGAGCTGCACTCGCGGTACGGGATCACGTTCAGCCGCCTCTTTACCATTACCAACATGCCGATCAGCCGCTTTCTCGACGATCTTGTGCAGGCCGGTCGGTATGACGATTACATGCGGACGCTGATCGAGGCTTATAATCCGTTGGCCGCGGAGCGCGTGATGTGCCGGACAACGCTTTCGGTCGACTGGCAAGGCCGGCTACACGACTGTGACTTCAACCAGATGCTCGACCTGGGGCTGGCCGACGGGCAGCCGCGGAACATCCGCGATTTCGACCTGGAAAGCCTGAGCACGCGACGCATCATGACCGGCCGCCACTGCTTTGGCTGTACGGCCGGCGCCGGATCGACCTGCCAAGGCGCCGTGCTAAAATCAGGCATGTAAACTCCTATTCCGCACTCCGCATTCCGCACCTCCCATGTGGCCCGACGCCGAACAAACGCAGGAACTGCTGGCCCACGCTCGTGAGGGCCAGACGGCGGCCATCAACCAGTTGCTCGATCGGCACCGCGAGGCCCTGCGGCGGATGGTCGATCTGCGAATGGACCGGGCGTTGCGGCAACGGGTCGATGCCAGCGATATCGTGCAAGACGCATTGGTCGAAGCCAATCGCCGGCTGCCCGATTATTTGGAGCATCCGCAAATGCCGTTTCAACTGTGGCTGCGGCAGATCGCCAAGGACCGGCTGATCGACGCGCACCGGCGGCACCGGGTGGCGGCGCGGCGGAGCGTCGACCGCGAGCAACCGTTGGTGGCACGCTCTGCTCTCGATCATTCGACGCTCGACCTGGCGGCCCAGCTTTGCGACCGGCAGTTGACACCGGCCGCCGCCGCCACGCGGCACGAGCTGGCCCAGCGGTTTCAGGCCTCGCTCGACGAGCTCGACGAAAATGACCGCGAGGTCATTTTGTTGCGGCATTTTGAGCAGCTCTCGAACCAAGAGACGGCCCAGGCGCTCGGCCTGAGCGAGCCGGCGGCGGGCATGCGCTATCTTCGCGCCGTGCGCCGGTTGCGGGCGTTGCTGAACGAGACATCTTCAGAGAACGATTCCGAATCCAACGGATAGCGACGATGGACGAAGCGGAACGCGCGCAGACAAAGCGGTGGGTGGAAACCTGGCGCAAGGCCGGACCGGCACTGGCGGCCATCGAGCGCGAGGAGCTGCGCGCCATGACCGACGACGAGCGGCGGCGGGCCATCGAGGCGGTTTTGTCGTTGGCGCCGGTCTGTACCGAACCGCGGCCGACTAGTGGGCTGGTTGAGTTCCAAAAATGGCTGGCGAAATTGCGCCCATGAACGCGATCTTCACGGCAGCCCTCGAGTTGCAATCGTTTTGCCGGCAGCGTGGCTGGCAATCGTGCATTATCGGTGGCCTGGCGGTATTGCGGTGGGGACGCCCGCGGGCAACACAAGATGTCGATCTGAGTCTGCTGACAGGGTTCGGACATGAGGACGAATTTATCAAACCGTTGCTAGAAAAAATGGCGCCTCGCATTACCGACGCCGAGCGGTTTGCCGCGGATCACCGTGTGCTTCTACTACGCGCGAGTAACGGAGTGCCTTTGGATGTTACCCTTGCCGCCCTTCCGCTCGAGGAACGCATCATCCAGCGCTCAAGCACATTTGATTTCGCAAGCGATTGTTCGCTGGTCACTGCTTCGGCCGAGGATCTCATCGTGATGAAAGCGTTTGCCGATCGAACCAAAGACTGGGCCGACGTCGAGGGAATCCTATCGCAGCGAGCGGACCGGTTGGATTGGGCGACGATCGAGGCGGAGCTGAGGCCGCTGTGTGAGATCAAGGAAAGCTTTGATGTGTTACGGCGCTTGGAGGCACTTCGTGGCGGCGCATTCGGTTTTGACAATCAAAATGAATGATCTTCCGTTCGGGTCTGTAGGGAACGCCCTCCGTGGCGTTCCGCGAACTGCGGGTGGACGTCAACTCGCCCCTCGCGGAACGCCGCGGAGGGCGTTCCCTACAGAGATTCCCCTTCGCCACCTCCGCGCGAATATGGCCGGCTGCCGCCACCAAGCCGGCCACAAGGGCCGGGACTACCGCGCCGGGCGCCGTGCGGTGGGGCTGCTCGCGATCATTGTGGCAATTTCTTGCGACGCGCCGCATGCCGCTTATGCCCAAGACGCGTCACCCGCCAGCGCGGCGCGGCGGTTTTCCGCCGCTACGGCCTTGCAGAATCAGGAGCAATTCGACAAAGCCGCCGTGGCGTGGGAAGAGTTTCTGAAAGATCATTCCAACGACCCGCGCGCCGATCGGGCCTGGCATCACCTCGGCGTTTGCCGCTTGAAAAGCACGCAATACGCGGCGGCCCAAACGGCCTTCGAGCGGTTGATCGCCGATCATCCGAAGTCGACGCTTGCCGGCTCGGCGTGGCTCAACCTCGGATTGGCGCAGTACGATCGCGCCGCCGCGGGCGAGGCGGATTTTTATGGCAAAGCCGCCGAAACGTTCGCCACGCTGCTCGAAAAATTTCCCCGTGCCGCCGAGGCGCCGCGGGCGGCGTTCTACCGGGCGGAAGCACTCTACGCACAAGGCAAGAGTGCCGAGGCGGCTAAACTTTACGGCGATTTCATCAAAAAATATCCGCAAGATCCACTGCTGGCCGACGCGCTCTACGCGCAAGGCGTCGCCTTTCAAGAAATCGGTTCTCACGCGGCGGCTGGCGCCAGCTACGACGCCTGGCTCAAGCAATTCGCCGATCGGCCGCTGGCGGCCGAAATCATCTTTCGTCGCGGTGAAACACTGCTGGCGGAGGGCAAGGCCGCCTCCGCCGAAAAATGGTTCGCGTCCGCCGCCGACAGGCCCGACTTTGAACTCGCCGATCTCGCCCTGCTCCGCCAGGCCGCCTGCAGGGAAGAGCTTCGCGAGTATCCAAGTGCCGCCGAATTGTACTCGTCGCTCCTCCAGAAGTTTTCCGAGTCGAAGCACCGCGAGGCCGCTCTCTTGGCAGCCGCCCGATGCTACGAACACGCCGGTCAGTCGGCCGAGGCCGCCGCTCAATATCAGTCGCTCCTCGAACAATTCCCGGAGGGAAAATCTGCGCCGCGGGCGATCTACGCTTTGGGCTGGCTTCAACTCGGCCAGCAAGACTACGCCGCCGCGGCCCAGACGCTTGACGGCCTGCTCGCCAAATACCCCGCCGACGAGTTTGCTCCGCGAGCGCACTATGCCCGGGCGCTGGCTCGCGAGCAGCTCAAGCAGTATGCTCTCGCGCTGGACGATGCCCAAGCGTTCTTGCACTCGGAGCCATCGGGCGAAGCAAAGTCGGACGCCTGCTATCTGATCGGTCTCTGCCAAGCGCGGCTCGAGCGGCCCGAGGACGCCGCGGCGACATTTCGCGAGCTGCTGGCCGACGATCCCAAATACGTGGGAGCCGACAAGACGCTCTATGAGTTGGCGTGGGCATTGAGCTCACTCGATCGGTCGTCCGAGGCGGTCGATGCCTGGCGGCGACTGGCCAAGCAACACCCCGATAGTCCGCTGGCCGCCGACAGTATTTATCAGTTGGCCGAACAAGCCTACGCGCAGGGCGACTACGTCGCGGCAGCCACTGACTTTTACCAAGCCATGCAAAAGGCCGGCAAGCGGCCGCTGGCCGAGCGGGCCGCCCATCAGCTTGGCCTGGCATATTTCCGTCAACAAGCTTTTGAAAAGGCCCGGCAGTCGTTCGCTTATCAAAGGCAGACATTTCCCGACGGCCGGCTGGCCGCCGATGCGGCCTTTATGGAAGGCGAATCGCTGTTCAAGCTCGGCAAATACACCGACGCGCTGGCCGCCTACGCCAAGGCAGATAAACCCACGGGCGAAGATGCCGGCGTGCTGCTGCTTTTGCACTCGGCTCAGGCCGCGGCGAAGTTGAAGCAGTGGGACAAAAGCTTGGGACTGCTTGACCAGGCTATCGAGCAATTCAGCGAGTCGCCCTATCTGCCCGACATTCGCTTCGAGCAGGGTTCGGCGAAGCAAAATTTGGGCAACCTGAACGAAGCCCAGAAGTTGTACGAAGAGGTGACGGCGACGACCGATCGAGAGATCGCCGCACACGCTCGCTTTCTGATCGGTCAGATGTACTTCGAGCAAAAACAATATGACGAGGCGGTGAAACATTTTATCAAGGCGGCGTATGGCTATAGTTATCCGCGGTGGCAATCGCGGGCGCACTACGAGGCCGGTCGCGCGTACGAAGCGCTCGGCCGTCGCGACGACGCGGTAAAATCGTACCAGGAGGTGGTCGATCAATTCCCCGACGGCGGCGAAGCTGCTCGTGCCCGGCAACGGCTGGCGGCCATCAAGATGTCGTAAAAAGGCAACATCCGTTGTCGGGACTCAACATGGCACATCATCGCCGCCGGGCGGTTTTGCAGACCGCAGCGCAACCTCACCGCGGCGCAAGCACAAGGGCGTGCAAGGGTTACCGGCATTTCGCAGGGGCCGCGCTTCGGCCTCCATGCGGCGAGGCGGCACTGGCTTTGCAACCCTTCGCTCGAACATCCGCCGCCCCATCCGAGCGAGAACCAAGCATGCCCGACGTTTTGCGAAATCAGAGCCCGCTCCGCAAGTCCGCACAGATTCTCGTCACCTATCACCGCCGTTGGCTGACTCCCGCCGTGGCAGTCGCTGGCTTGACCCTGGCCTATGCGGCCCTGCGGCCCAACACCTGGGAAGCCGCCCAAAGCATCATCGTCCGAAACGAGGCCGCCGGAAACCTGACGGAGCCGGGCAAGTTCCGCCACGCCGAAGAGATGAAGACCACGCAAGAAACCATTCTCGAGCTCGCCGGCAGCCGCGAAGTGTTGCGGCAGGCGCTGGTCGAAGTCGGTCCGCCCGCGGGTACAGCGACTACGAGCGATTGGCCCACCGCGATCGACGCCGCCGATCTGGCCGAAATGCTCAAGCTGGCGCCGCCGAAGGGCGCGGAGTTTGGCAAGACCGAAGTGCTTTATCTCACTGTGCGCGACCGCGATCCTGGCCGTGCGCTGGCCCTGGTCTCGGCCATTAGCCGGCAACTGCAAACGCGCCTGCAACAATTGCGCGATGCCAAGGCCCAGGGCATGATCGACGAA
>DATFDL010000226.1:0-2114 GCA_035252155.1 Pirellulales bacterium
CGATACCTATTGCACGCACAGCACGGCCGCGGCGGCCGCCCTGCCGCATAAGACCGAAGTGCTGTTGGGCGGAATGATTGCCGCCATCAAATTCGCCCACTCGAAAAACCCCAAGCCCGGCGCCCCAAGCAAATATGCCATGTTCGACCTGGAAGATATGTCGGGCATCATGCGCTCGATCGTCTGGCCCAGCGACTTTGTAAAAATCGGCCAGCACGTGTTGGCCGATAAGGTGCTGGCGGTGCGCGGCACGATCGACAAGCGTCCCGGCAGCGAAGAGGCCAACCTCATCGTCAACGAATTGATTCCATTGGAGGAGCTGGCGGCGCGATACACCAAGGGCGTTGTCATCCGTGTCGACGAGCAGGCGCACGGCGAGAAGGCGCTGGAGAGTCTGCGCGAGATCGTGCGCGGTTATCCCGGCTCATGCGAGCTGCAGCTTGTCTTGGGCCTCGCCGATGGCAGCCGCGTGGTATGTCGATGCGACGGCTTGCGCGTGGAGTTGAACGACGAGATGCGTTCGCGCGTCGAGCAACTACTCGGTCCCGACAACTTCCGCACGTTCGCCGCGCCGCCCTCTGCGATCAAGTCTGCCAATGGCCGCGGCAACGGCCACGCCCGCGCCCCCGCCCTGGCATCTGCCGGCAACGGCCACCGGGCGGCTACGTAGAGCAGCATTTGAACAGAAGGCAACAAAGAGAACGAAGAAAGATGAAAGAAGCACGGCAAATGTAGGTGTGCCGAGTTGATGTAGTTGGCTATAGGAGGGTAAAAGAGCGGGGACGCCTCGAAATGGGTTAGGTTGATGTTTGAACCCAACCATCCCCTTTTTATAGGAGGTCGTCCCCGTGATTAAGAACAAAGCCTATCGTGCGGTGGAAGTCAAGCAGGTCGTGTTGGAGGAGGTCGTCGCCCAAGCGACGCCTGGTGCCGTAACAGTGGGAGTCGATTTAGGGAAGTTCGAGTTTCTAGTGGTAGTTCGTTTTGCGGACGGAGCGTCCCGGCGTCCCTGGAAGGTGAAAAACCCTTCGGAAATCGAGACAACTGTGCGTTTATTGGAAAGGCTATCCAAGCATCACCCGGTGACGGTGGCGATGGAATCGACGGGAACCTATGGCGACGCGTTGCGGCGCGAACTGGCTGCGGTAGGCTTGCCGGTGGTTCGCGTCAGTGGCAAAGCGGCCAGCGACTACGCCGAGATTTTTGACGGGGTGCCCTCGCAACACGACGGCAAGGACGCGGCGATCATCGCGGAATTGGCCGCACTGGGCAAGGCGCGGCCTTGGCCCTACCAAGAGCCGAGTGACGAAGACTCGGAGCTGGCTTACTGGGTGGATAAAGTCGATGTGCAACAACGGATGGAGAACTTCTGGACTGGCCGCGTCGAGGCCTCGCTGGCGCGGCACTGGCCCGAATTGCCGCGGCGGCTCCGCCTGAATTCGGTGACTTTGCTGAGCGCCTTAGCCCATTACGGTGGGCCTGCCGCGTTGGCGGTCGATCCTGAAGCGCGCAGGCGGTTGACTGACTGGAGCCGCGGGGCGCTGACCAAGGAAGCCATCGACGAGATCATGGCTTCCGCGGTCGAAACCTATGGGGCTAAACAGAACGCCTACGAAGCCAAAACGCTGCAAGAGCAGGCCGCCGCGGCATTGGCCGCTTACCGCGAACGCAAAGCCGCGCACCGCCGCTTGAAAGAATTGGCCGAGCGCCATGAGATCCTTCGTCGCCAGGCGAAGGTCGTTGGGGCCGTCACGGCTTGTGTGGTTTGGGTCGCGTTGGGCGATCCGCGCAATTATCACTGCGGGCCGGCTTATCGCAAGGCGAAAGGTTTGAACTTGAAAGAGCGCAGCAGCGGGCAGTACCAGGGCCGATTGAAGATTACCAAACGTGGTCCGTCGATCGTGCGGCGTTGGCTTTACTTCGCGGCCCTGCGGGCGGTGAAAACGTCTTCGGCCCGAGACTGGTACGAGGCCAAGAAAGCGAAAGATCAAGGCCGTGGTAAGCGGGCGTTGATCGCCGTGATGCGCAAGCTATCGCTGGCCATGTATGCGGTGGGCGCCCGAGACGAGACGTTCGATCCAGGGCGATTGTTTCCGGGCAAGCTTCGCGGAAAG
>DATFDL010000227.1:0-6596 GCA_035252155.1 Pirellulales bacterium
GCCGCGGTCGGCAACTGCCCTTGCCGCCGCGGCGGGGGTTAACCTACCATCCACCCCCCCGGCGGTGCGCTGGCGCTGCGCGCCCCAGGTACGTCACATCTCGTAAAACTCCTTCGTTCCCTTGGAAGCCTCAGTCGCTGCCTTTTTTGGGGCTTTTTCGGGGGCATACCTATCGCGTCGTTCTTACCAGTGTTGGCACGGTTGAAACGCCGGGCGATCCGATCGTCCGCCGCGCGCGGTCGCGGCGCGTGGGTGCGTCGGCTCGTGGCAACAAGCTTGCTGATGCTCGCCGCTTCGTCCGCGGTGGCCGCCGCTCCAGGAGACGATCCTTCAATGCTGCAGCCTGTTGAGACAGCAGCGGTCAGCGCACCGGCTCGAAGCAGTCGCCGCGGCGCGCCGCGCATCTCACCCCTTGCACAACGGCGAACCGATGACTCCGACGGCGAGCAATCCGGCGGCGAGCAAGAAGAAGACGCTTTGCCCCGGCGGCCGTTTTTTGCCATGCCCAATGTCGTGGTCAACGATCCCGCCGCATATCCGCGACCGCGCGGCCTGGACAATTGGGATCCTGACAGCTTTTGGTACTCGATGCGGCCGAACATCTTCAACGTGCCGGTCGAGGCGGAGTGGGATTTTTACAATATCATCAACACCGACCGCCCTGACTTTACCGACGCCGTTTACTCGGTCGGCAAAGGCGTGACGATCTTGGAAACCGGCTACACGTTTCACAAGCAGAACACCGCCGAAACGCACTTCAGTACGAGGCAATTGCCCGAATCGCTGTTGCGATATGGCGTCACCGACGAATTCGAGCTGCGGCTGAAATGGCCGGGCTACCTGATGGCCGACAGCAAGAATGTGGCGACCGGCGTGCACGCCGCCAACTTCGGCAGTGAAGATCTCGACATCGGCTTCAAGTACGAGATGATCCAACAGCATGGGTGGATTCCCATGACGACTCTAGTGACCGGCATGACATTACCGAGCGGATCGCGCGGGCTCTCGGCCAACTTCGTGCAGCCGCACTTCAATATCGTGTCGGGCTGGGGCTTTCGTCGCTGGCTCTACTTGAAATGGCAGACGGGCGCCGACTTCTTACACACGACGGGAACGGGACTCAACATCACGGGGTCGGTGGTGCCCACGTTCATCAGCACGGGAGGCGCCCAGAACTCGTGGCACGAATCGCTCTCGCTGCTCACCCAATGGACCAAGCGCGTAGGCGCCTTCCACGAGTGGTTCATGATTTCGGGCACCGGCTCGGGCGATCGCTCCGCTGCCCATTATCTCGACATGGGGCTGTATATGTATGCGACGCCCAACGTGCAGTTCGATGTGCGCGTCGGCCGCCGGTTGAGCCACCGCATCGATGATTATTTCACCGGCGCGGGCTTTTCGGGCCGATGGTGAACGTCTCAATCAGGAGTGTGGCTCTCGACGTCTGTAGGGAACGCCCTCTGTGGCGTTCCGCGAACTGCGATCCAGGTTTTGACGATCAATGCCGGTGGGATGCTGGTGGGCGATGGACAGCCCGCGGCACGAATTTGTAAATCTCGACCGCGTCGGCGCAGAGCAGGTTTCGGCCACGCTGATCAAACACGGGAAAGTCAAACCGCTCGCGAGCGACGAGCTCATAACGCTTCTGCATCGTCGCCAGCCAGCGATCGCGGGCAGCCCGGTCGTAGCGATAGACCTCCGCCTGATACTCCACGCAGCGCAACGGCCAATCGGCCGAGACGGCCTGCCAATCGACGGAATTGCCCCGCGCATGCCGTGGCGAGTAAATTCGCTGGTTGCACAGGTACATGGCCGACCAGCCCAGATCGCGAAATGTGCCGGGCGCGAAGTCGAGCATCAGGTCGGTCTGCAGGCAGGCAACCTCGCCCGACGATTCCATGCTGAACCAAAACCAGCGGGCAAAATCTCGGTAGCGCCGATCCGTCGCCGATTTGTAGGGCAGGCAAAAATCGCGGGCGATCGTACCGATGGCGATCAGCGCCAGCAGCCCAAGCACTGCGGCTAGCCCCCGCCGCCTGCTCTGCGGCAAGGCTTGGCCGCGGGCCAACAGAGCCGCGCCGCCAGCGCCCAACAGGATGCAAATTGCCGGCGCGAGATACTGCGAGAACTTGACATGCCCGCCATAAGGAAATCGCCCCATCAAAGCGGCGGCCATATTCCAGGCCGGCGGCGCAAGGCAAAGCAATAACACGAGTGTTCGCCTTTGCCGGGCCAACGCCGCCACGCCGCAGGCCACGATCAGAAACGACAGTGTGCTGGCTCCGCGCTCGCCGCCCAAGGGTATCGCCAGCAAATCGCCGGTGTGCGTCAGCAGGAACCACCAGGCGAATTGTAGTGGCGAGGCGAGCGACGGCAGATGATCCTTCCAATAGTTTTGCATGTAGCCCAACTCTGCCGCAGCCTGGCTTTTGGCCGCCAAGGCGAGCATCGCGCCGAAGCTGGCAGCCAGCACCGCATTGAAGAGCAGCCACCCCAGCCAGCCTCGGCGCCGCTCGTCGAGCAGCACCGCCGCCATCCAAAGGCTGACTCCGCCGGCCACAAACACCGCCGGATACGAAACGCCGATTGCCACCGGAACCGCGGCCACGAGCGCCGCCAGCCAACGCCGCTGATCGGGCCGCCGACGCCATTCGACGGCCAACGTCAATAGCGCCAGCGCCACGAACTGATCGGGACCATACGGTTTGGCTTCGGCGGCGTAGCGAATGCCTGAATAGCTGACACAAAAAATGGCGACGGCCAACACTTGTGCCGTGCCCGACAGCAGCCGGCCGGCCAGATGGCGAAACAACAGCACGCTGCCGACGCTGGCGCCGAACGCGAATAGCCGCAAGGCGACCTCGTGAAAGCCGAAGAGTTTGACCAGCGTGAGCTCGACCCATAAAAAACCCAACGGCGCGACTTGATGGTAGTTCAGGGGCCGGAGCAGGCCGGTGAAGGTCTGGTCGATGAAGTTGTAGGCCAGAAAACACTCGTCCTCCCAGAGCGGAAAACGCAACAGGTATCGCACCGCACGGGCCGCCAAGCCCAAAAGCACAAAGGCCCAGACAAACTGTCGCCGCCGCGCCGCGCTGAGCAACTCGTCGGGCGAAGATTGAGCCGAGCGCTGTTGCGCAAGCGCGTGCGCATCGCAGCCTGCTTGGTGCGAACGGGCAATCAACTGCGGCATCGTCGGGCGCTCCTCGCCTGTTCCGGTTCCATGATCGCGGCCGATTATAGGCCCTGCCCGCCTGGCACGCCTACGGCAGTGTGACCGATCAGCCTCAAGATCGTGCCAACCCTCACGACGCGCACAGGCTGACTGACTCGGCCGTGCAGCGCCGCCGTCATTCGTCCCCGCCGCTTGCGGCCCGCCTCGCGGGAACTAGGGTGGAACTAGAGACTCGTGCCAGGCGCACCTGCGGCGTCGCCTTTTCAAAAAAGCGGGAATTCTCCCGTTCTTCGCCGCTCGGCCGGGCCGTTGCTTGCGTCCATTTCCACCTTTCGTTCGTTTTTGCCAAGAGTGCGTCGATGCCCATTCAGCCCATCGGCTTATCGCCGTTGGCCCATCATCGCTGCGCGCCGTTGGTCGATTGCGATCGACCGCCGCTCGTGCCCGATTGGGAAGATCTCGAGGGCCGCGCCGAAGCACCCTGGCACTTTCGTCCGGGCTACGAGCTGGTCGAAAGCCAAAATGTGCTGATCGACGAAGATTACTTCTGGTACGATAAGCCGCCGCTGCAAAATCTCAGCTCGGCCCTGACCATCGACAACGCCTTGTTGCAGCGCAACGTGCTGCTGCAGAGCGGCACCGGATACGAGCACGTCGGAATTTTAGTCGTCTTCGGCCAATACTCAGCCAAGGGGGCGTCGCTGCCGGCGGTGATGCCGGCCGTCTGGGCCAGCGCCGAATACGCGAAGCTGGTCGCCAAGAAGCGTTATCTATTGGGCTTGCCCATTTCGGGCTTCAGCGATCACAGCATCTACTCGCAGTTTCCTGGGCAGCAGTCGCTAGTTTCGGCGACTATCCGCGCTGATGCCGCCAACCCGGTGGTGGGGCCGGCGCTGGGCGGCGTTGATTTCGTCGCGTAGAACCGCGCGAATCGGAATCGTCATTGCTTTGGGTCGGGGGGACCGATAGAATCGCCCCGCCTGCTACTGCTCAATCAAGCGTGCGTTGACGGTTAGAACGGTCGGTGCGCCGCCCGTGGGTGCCACGGCCTCCGACGCGGCGCGGTTGACGGCGAGCCGACGTGTGACAGAATCGCCGCGGCGGACGCCGTGCGAGATCCGTGCCGAAGGGTAGAGCCGCACGGCGTTCGTCGCAGCGAACCACCACTGTGCTTATGGCGCGACGTCACTTGCGCTGCGACGAATGCCGTGGCACCCCGGGCACATTCTTCTATTTCCCAGTCCACGACTGACTGAGCACTACGACAAGGAACTCTGCAAAATCAAGGACGATGCCCCATGACACAGGCTGTCGCCCCGCTGGGCGATCTGACGCCGTTTGAGCAGCTCAGCTACGCCCGCGAAATCATTCGTCTCGAAGCGCAGGCCTTGGAAAAAGTGGCTCGGCGCCTCGATACGCGGTTTTGCGAGGCCGTGAGTCACCTGCTGGCCTGCCGAGGCACGGTGGTGGTGACGGGCATTGGCAAGGCCGGCCTGATCGGCCAGAAGCTTTCGGCCACACTGGCCTCAACCGGAACGCGCAGCATCGTTTTGCACCCGGCCGAGGCCGTGCACGGTGATCTGGGGCGCGTGCATCGCGACGACGTGGTGTTGGTGCTTTCGCAAAGCGGCGAAACCGAAGAGGTGGTTCGGCTGCTTCCGTCGCTGCGAACTCTGGGCGTGCCGATCGTCGCGATCACGGGCCGCGAGACCAGCACGCTCGGCCGCGCGGCCCAGGTGGCGATCGAGTTGGGTCCGCTCAAGGAGGCTTGTCCCTTGGGCCTTGCCCCCAGCACTAGCACCACGGCCATGCTAGCCGTGGGCGATGCATTGGCCTTGGTCGTCAGCCGCATGTTGGCTTTTGGCCACGCCGATTTTGCCCGCGTGCATCCAGCCGGCAGCCTCGGTCGGCAATTGGCCAAAGTGGAAGATCAGATGCGCGGGCTGGCCGAATGCCGGGTGGCGCACGACGGCGAGAACGTACGGCAAGTGTTCGCCGAGCTGCGCCGGCCGGGTCGGCGGAGCGGGGCCATTCTGTTGGTCGACGGCGAAGGCCGGCTGAGCGGCATTTTTACCGACAGCGATCTGGCCCGACTGTTCGAAGCTCGCCGCGACGAGGCGTTCGATCAGCCGATCTCGCAGGTAATGACCGCCCGGCCTCGCACCGTGCCGCTGGGGTCGATGCTCTCCGACGCGGTGGGCATCTTGGCCGAATGGAAAATCAGCGAGTTGCCGGTGGTCGACGCGGCCGGCGCCCCCGTCGGTCTGCTCGACATTACCGACGTGTTGGGTATGATGCCTCAATCCGGGTGAATGATGACCGTCGCCAAACGTTGCCAAACCATCGAGCTGATTGTCTCCGACGTCGATGGCGTGCTGACCGACGGCAGCATCGTCTACAATAACGAGGGCATCGAGACCAAACGGTTTCATATCCGCGACGGCCTGGGCATCAAGGTCTGGCAGCGGTTGGGCGGAAAATTCGGCTTGGTGACCGGGCGAAATTCGCACATCGTCAATTTGCGGGCAGGCGAGCTGGGCATCGAAATCGTGCGGCAGGGCACCGAACAGAAGCTGGCGGCGCTGCGCGAGCTGTCGGGGCAATTCGGACTGCGACCCGAGCAGATTTGCTACATCGGCGACGACCTGCCCGACTTGCCCGCCGTGCGCTGGGCGGGGCTTGGCGTGGCCGTGGCCGACGGCTGCTCGGAAGTGCGCGAAGCCGCCCACTACGTCACGACGCTGCCGGGCGGGCGGGGCGCCGTTCGCGAGACCATCGAATTGATCCTCCGCGCTCAGCAACGCTGGGACGACGTCGTGCAGAAATACGAAGGTACGCCGGGATGAGCGAGCAAGTCTACGTGGCCGCCGATTTGGGCGCCTCGGGCGGGAGAGTTGTCGCCGGGGCGTTCGACGGCCGGCGGCTCCGGCTCGAAGAGTTACACCGTTTCGAAAATCGCGCGGTCGCGGCGGCCGGCGGACTGTTTTGGAACGTGCTGACGCTTTGGTCGAACGTCTGCGACGGCTTGCGAATTGCCGGCTCGCGCTACGGCGCCGTACAATCGGTCGGTGTCGATACTTGGGGCGTCGATTTCGGTCTGCTCGGCCGCGGCGACGTGCTGCTGGAAAACCCCCGCTCGTATCGCGATCCGCGCAGCGAAGGGATGCTCGAACGGGTGCTCGAACTTGTCAGCCGCGAGGAGATCTTCGCCCAGACCGGCCTGCAGTTCATGCCCATCAACACGCTCTACCAGCTTTTTTCGCTGCGCATGAACCGGCCGTCGCTGCTCGATGTGGCAGAGTCGCTGCTGCTCATGCCCGATCTTTTTCATTGGCTCTTGACCGGCGTCAAGTCGAACGAGTTTACCAACGCCACCACGACACAATTCTTCAATTCCATGCGCGGCGCGTGGGCCAGGGAACTT